>JBBTYK010000001.1:0-13232 GCA_038061815.1 Patescibacteria group bacterium
CCGGCCGTGTCTTTATACGGGTCGCCAACCGTGTCCCCGGTCACGGCCGCTTGATGCGCAAGCGAACCTTTGCCGCCATAATTTCCTTTTTCAATATATTTCTTTGCGTTGTCCCACGCGCCGCCGCCGGTGGTCATCGCGATGGCCAGGAATAATCCGGTTACAATCGTGCCAACCAGTAAACCGCCGAGCGCTTCAACACCCAACAGCCAACCAACTAAGATAGGAATTGCAACGGGCAAAAGCGCCGGCACAACCATTTCATGAATGGCGCCCTTTGTCACAATATCCACGCACTGCGCGTAATTTGGTTTTGCCTTTCCCTCCATAAGCCCCTCAATGGTTTTGAACTGATGACGCACTTCTTTTACCACGCGTTGCGCCACGCGGCCCACCGCTTGCATAGTAAGCGCGCCAAATAGGAACGGCAGAAGTCCGCCGATAAACAATCCGACGAGCACGTACGGGTCGTTAAGCAAAAATTGTTTTTCCGCACCGAGCGATTCCAGTTTGTGAGTGTAGTCCGCAAACAATACTAATGCGGCAAGCGCGGCAGAGCCGATGGCATATCCTTTTGTTACCGCCTTGGTGGTATTTCCAACTGCATCAAGCGGGTCCGTCACATTTCTTACTTTCTCATCAAGCCCCGCCATTTCCGCAATGCCGCCGGCATTGTCTGTGATGGGTCCGTAGGCGTCAATGGTGACGATAATGCCGGCCAACGAGAGCATCGCGACTGCGGCAACCGCAATACCATATAATCCAGCAAGCGCAAACGCGCCGAGCATCGCCGCGGCGATTACGAGAATCGGCCACGCGGTGGCCTTCATGCCAACCGCCAATCCGGCGATGACGTTTGTGCCGTGGCCGGATTCAGACGCCTTGGCGATTTGCTTCACGGGCGCATATTTCGTGGAGGTGTAGTATTCAGTAATCCAGACCAACAGCGCGGTCACCACCAATCCAATGAGCGCGGCATAAAATAAATTATTGTTGCCGTCCGGAAAAACGAAGCGCGTCACCGGATAAAATCCAATGGCAGAGAGCAGCCCCGTCGCGAACAGTCCCTTATAGAGCGCCCCCATGATGTTGTGCTGTTTCCCGAGCCGAATAAACCACGTGCCGACGATAGTGGCAACGGCCGCCACACCTCCAAGGAGCAGTGGAAATATTCTGGCATCGCCATTGCCTGCGGCAAGCGATCCGAGTAGCATTGCCGCAACCATGGTCACGACGTAGGTTTCAAAAAGGTCAGCGGCCATGCCGGCGCAATCGCCCACATTATCTCCGACATTATCTGCGATGACCGCCGGATTGCGCGGGTCATCTTCCGGAATCCCCTGTTCAACCTTGCCCACCAAATCCGCGCCTACGTCAGCGGCTTTCGTGAATATGCCGCCGCCGATACGCGCAAAAATGGAAATGAGACTGCCGCCAAATGCAAAACCAAGAAGCGCGTTGAAATCGTGTGTAAGCGCGTAAAGCAACACCACGCCGCCCAGCGCCAAACCAACCACGAGCAAGCCCGTTACGGTTCCGCCGCGCACCGCCACGTTCAAGGCCTGCGGGAGTCCTGCCCGCGCCGCTTCGGTCGTACGCACATTCGCGCGCACTGAAATCATCATGCCGATGAATCCGGCAAGTCCGGAGAGTATCGCTCCGGCCAAAAATCCGCCCGCTGTCAGCCAGCTTCTCAAAAAGACGCCGATGAGCACAAACACCACGAGCGCCACCACCGCGATTGTTTTGTACTGCCGTCCGAGGTACGCTCGCGCCCCTTCCTGAATGGCGCGGGCAATGGCCTTCATGCGGTCATCGCCCTGCGGCTGTTTGTTAATCCATCCGATAAGCGCGAGGCCGTAGATAATGGCGAGCACGGCCGACCCGAGTGCAATCCAAAGGGAGAGTGACATAGTGCTATCCATAGTAAAAAAAATGCCATGTTTTGTCAATGAACATCTTGCTTGGAGGAGCTGTTTCTGTTAGGATAGGTAGGAACCTATGTTTAGGCGCATCCTCTACGCAACACTGGTTCGGTTCGTTAAAGGTGTACAGACAATTGGGCGGGCGGCATGGCCGATTCTCGCTTCCTTGGGGCGCCTACTCGGGCGCTTCTTGCATGCTTTTATCAAAAAGCTCATTTTTGTTTCTCTACAGATTGGGCAGATGTTGAAGCGATACTGGCAGGGGTACTCGGCACCGCTGAAAGATAAGATTTGGTTTATCGTGACGAGTCCGTGGATGTTGCGCGTTGTCGTTCTGGGCACGGTGGTTGCGATTTTGGCACCGCAGACCACGGTGTTCGCGGGCGATGTGACCGACCGCGAATTGGACAGCTTGCTGTATCGCATTGTTGGTCCGGGCGAGGAGTATTTTGTTGAAGAGAGCATTGACAGTCCGATTGTCGGCATGCCGCCGCCCGGATGGAGCGTGGGCGCGGTGCGCCAGGAAGTGCTTGAGCCGGGCGGCGCGATGGAGACGCTGGAACCTACGGATTTCGGCGGATTGGCGCTCGGCGGCACAGCGGTGACCAAGCCCACCATCATTCCGGGCGCGCAGCTCGGCGCGGAGCGGAAAGAAATCATTGTGTATATCGTGCAGGACGGTGACACCATCGGCGGCATTGCCGAAGCGTTTGGTCTTAATTTGAATACGGTGCTGTGGGAGAACAACCTATCGTTCCGTTCGTACATTCGTCCGGGTGAGAGTTTGCGCATTTTGCCGACTGACGGCATTTCGCACGAAGTGCGGCGCGGCGATACGCTCGTCAAAATTGCGAAAACGTATGACGGCGATGCGGCGCGCATTGTTGAGTTCAATAAACTGGCAGACGCCGGCGATATTGAAATTGGGCAGAAAATTATTATCCCCGGCGGCAAAAAACCGGCGCCGGTGTATCGCGCGCCACCTGCACGGAGTCGGTTGGCCGACATCGCCGCGCCGCTTCCGTCTATCTTTGTGCCGGCCGGGCAGTTGTATGTATGGCCCACCACCGTGCGGCGTCTTACGCAATACTTTGGGTGGCGTCACACCGGTATTGATGTCGCGGGGCCGCTTGGGTCGCCGCTTATTGCTTCGCGCGCCGGACGTGTAGTTTCTGCAAAATGCGGCTGGAACGGCGGCTATGGGTGCCATGTGATTTTGGACCACGGCGACGGCGTCCGCACCATGTATGGGCACGCATCGCGTTTATATGTTGACGTCGGCGAGACCGTGACGCAAGGACAAACGATTGCCGCCATGGGTTCCACCGGCCGTTCAACCGGCAATCACATCCATTTTGAAATCCGTGTGAACGGGGCTAAGGTGAATCCGTTGAAGTATATGCGTTAAGCTAGCCGCTTCTCTCTGAACTGCAACGCTTCGGCGATGTGGGTTGTGGCGATGGTATCCGCGGCGGCGAGGTCCGCGATGGTGCGCGCTACTTTGATGGTGCGATAAAACGCGCGAGCAGAGAGGCGCATTTGCGTGGCCGCGGTTTTGAGGAGCGTGAGCGCGGCATCCTCAAGCCGCGCAAGCGCGCGCAATTGCTCTGATGACATTTCCGCGTTGTTGTGAAGCGTTGGTGTGTCTCCCGCTTTCGCGTGCGCCGCGAACCGATGAAGCTGTCGTTTGCGCGCTTCAGTGACACGTGCGCGCACCGCGGCGCTCGGTTCGCCAGCCGCATCGCCGGTGAGTTCTTCAATTTTTACCGCCGGCACCTCAAGAACCATATCCACGCGGTCAAGCAATGGTCCCGACAACTTTTTTTGGTAATTTTGAATTTGCATTGGTAGACACAGGCACTGATGCGCGGGGTCGCCAAAATAACCGCACGGACACGGATTTTGGCTCATGAGGAGCATGAATCTGGCCGGGAAGGTAAGCGTGTGTTTAACGCGCGTGATGGTAACGCGTCCGTCCTCAAGCGGCTGGCGCAAACTCTCAAGAAGCGTGCGCGGGAATTCCGGCGCTTCATCCAAAAACAATACGCCGCGATGCGCAAAACTGACTTCACCGGGCTTGGGGTTTTCGCCGCCGCCGACAAGTGAAATGGCAGAGGCGCTGTGGTGTGGCGCGCGGAATGGGCGCGTGGTGACGAGCCCGTTGCCGCCGGGCGCGATGCCGGCCACCGAATAGATTTTGGTAACCTCCAGCATTTCTGTTTCGGTCATGGGCGGCAAGATAGACGGCAGTGTTCGCGCAAGGAGTGTTTTTCCTGCTCCGGGCGGGCCGGAAAATAATACGTTGTGCGCGCCGGCCGCGGCAATTTCAAGCGCGCGCTTGGCAAAGAATTGGCCGCGGACGTGCGCGAGGTCATGTTCGTAGAGCACGGTTTCAGGCGCGGGAATCGTGCGCGGCGCCGGAGCAATCGGCGCTTCATTCGTGAGATGTTTTACTAATTCAGTGATGGTGGCAACCGGCACGACGGAAATGCCGTTCACATACGCCGCTTCGGCCGCATTTTCTTGAGGAACGAAGAGCGTGGCGAGGCCGGTGTTTTTTGCAAAGAGCGCAATAGGGAGCGCGCCATGCACCGGCCGCACCGCGCCGTCAAGCGACACCTCTCCTACAAAAAGCGCGCGGGAAATGTCCGTTTCAAGCGGTATGTATGCCTTGAGAATGGCGATGGCGATGGGCAGGTCATAGAGCGGGCCGGATTTTTTCACGTCCGCCGGCGCCAAGTTTATCAGGATGCGATGGTTGGTGGGAAAGGGCAGCCCGGAATTCCGGATGGCCGCGCGGACACGCTCTTTTGCTTCCTGTACCGCGGTGTCCGCAAGGCCTACAATGTTAAAAGACGGGAATCCGGTTCCTAAATCCAGTTCCACGGTTACCGGCACGGCGTCAATGCCGTAAAGCGCGGCAGAATTGACAGTCGCGAGCATACGCGGTATATTGTATCATCTTTACTATGGCTACGTGGTCCGAATTAAAAAGCAATCCGCGATTGAAAGCGTTGTATGAAAAACGCGCGGCAGTTATTCGTCTCATCCGCGAATTTTTTTGGCGCGAAGGATTTATTGAAACGGACACGCCGATTGCCGTTGCGCTTCCCGGTCAAGAACCGGAACTCTCCCCCGTCTCCGTTACGCTCCATGACCCGCAAGGCCGCGCGTATCGGCATTATTTACAAACATCGCCGGAGTTTGCGATGAAAAAATTGCTGGCCGCCGGTTTTGAAAAGATTTTTCAGCTCTGCAAATGTTTTCGGGATTACGAGTCATTCGGCGGGCTGCACAATCCGGAATTTACGATGATTGAATGGTATCGCGCGCGCGCGACGTATCGCGATATCATGGACGATACGGAGCGGCTTTTTAAGCACGTTGCCGACAATCTCGGCGCGCATACGGTTCCGTGGAACGGACACGAGATTGCTCTTGCCGGAGCGTGGGCTCGCAAAACCATGCGCGACGTGTGGCAGGAATACGCCGGCGTTGAATTGAACGACTATTTAGAGGCGCCAGCCATGCGCGAACTCGCGCGCAAGCGCGGTTATACGGTTGCCGACGACGAACCGTACGATGATATTTTTTACAAAATTTTTTTGAACGAGATTGAACCGAAACTTGGCGCAGAACGGCCGGTGTTTGTGTATGAATATCCGGTTTCCATGGCATCGCTTTCACGCGCATGCGCGCATGATGCGCGGTACGCCGAGCGGTTTGAGTTGTACATCGGCGGTTTGGAACTGGCAAACGCATTTGGCGAACTCACGGACGCGGAAGAACAAAAAAACCGCCTGGAGGCGGATAGGGCAAAACGCGCGGCAGCCGGCAAAGAGGTGTATCCGGTTGATGCGGACTTCATCGTCGCGCTTTCAGCGGGCATTCCGGAAACCGGCGGCATTGCGCTCGGCGTTGACCGTATGATTATGCTGCTTGCTGGCGCCACGGATATTAACGAGATTATTTTTGTGTCGGTTCCGGATAAAATCGGATAGTGCTTCCCGTGACCGTCGGCTGCGGCCGTTTTATTTTTTGCGTCTGTTGTTTTGTCGGCGCTGGGCACGGAGGAAGTGATTTGCGCGGAAACAACCCCTGCGCCTCGGCCACACGCGCCAGCTCTTCCGCTATCCGTTGCTGCCCTCCGTAAATAAGCAGCATGCCAACTAAAAATAGGATGCCAATGCCAAGCAGCAATCCTAACACCGGTGCTGGTGTGTGAGACCTCCTCATGAAGATATTGTACCGCTTTTTGAACCGCGCCGAAAGATGAGCAAGAGTATTCCGGTAATAATGGCGGCATCAGCCAGGTTGAACGAGCCGTTGAGCACGTTGAGATAGTCTACTACCGCCCCCCGTACGATGCGGTCACTCAAATTTCCGAGCGCGCCGCCGACAAACAAACCGAGCGCAATTGCCTGCCCCGCCGTTTTCTCCTTATATTTCACCCACCAGCCGATTGCCGCGGCCACAATAAGGGTTGAGAGTACAATGAGCAGCGTTCGGGGGAACGGCAGACTAAAGGCGATTCCTTCGTTGGCGCTTGCGCTAATAGAAAGCCACCTCCACGGAGTTGCAAAGGTGGGTTCGCCAGCCGGCGGATGCGCCGCAAGGAGCCCCTTTTTGACGAGCTGGTCCAAAATAAAAACAGCTCCGGCCGTCGCAATGAGTATTACGCCTCCTGCATGAGTGTCTTTTTGCATTCTACGCAAGAACCAGACGTCGGGCGTGCAAGCAAACGGCGTTCTTCAATGGGCTTCTCACAGTATTTGCAGATGCCATACACGCCATCTTCTAGTTTTTTAAGCGCTTTTTTTGTATCACGGAGTTGTCCTTCAAGCGCCTCCTCAATTTGGAGGTTGGTGTCATATTCAGCCACTTCCGCCGCGCTCTCGCCTTCATCTTTGCCGTAATCCGGGAATTTGGCGTCATACTCGTCGCGCATGACCGGCTTGTCTGTCACAACACCGAGCTCTTTTTCAAGCTTTATCTGGTCAGCAAGCAGTTTTTGCTTTATTTCCTCTAAAAACTCTTTGGAAAATGGAGATGCCATATACGTATTGATAGTAGTGTACCAGATAGTGTACTACGGCGGAAGCGGCAGGTCAACTACTGTCAAGGACAGATGCGGGTAAAAAAATAAGGGCGAGTTGACGCTCATGGTTGATTATGTAGCGGTTCTCGCCCTTGTGTCTCGGGCGAGATGTGCGAGCGGCGAGCCAAATCGCCACTACGAGCAGTGTCTGCCCAAAACTAAACCGACATGAAGCCCTGCCGTTGGTGGTTATCTCACGGAGATATACCGTCAGGTAATACCTCTATGTGGAGGCCACCTAAAAGTGGGGAATTGTGGGTGAGCCGCCGCGCGTGCACGGTTGGCTCTCGACGCAGAGCAACATGTGAGAGCGAACGAATGCGCTCTTTCCGACCATTGAACGGAAATCGTTCCATAGTCCGGTAGAGCGCACAAGCTCAAGCTCAAGATGAATTGTAACAAAGGAGCGTGGTCACACTGACAATGTATAGTATCCCACTTTTCCACGTTTTTGTCAACAGGTATCACTATTGGCTCACTTAAGCAAAATTCGTTTGAAACTGTGGATAACTTTCCGTTAAGAAAGTATACACTACTCTACACTTTTGCGATTTTATCCACAGTTATCCACAGTTTTATACACAATCACGATTGTATACACTAGTGTATACAAATAATCAAAAAGCCCCGTTTCCGGGGCTTTTTGATTATCTCCGTCCGCCGAATGGGCGGCGGCCGTGTCCGCGGTCACCACCGCGCCCGCCACGGTCACCCCCGCCAAAGCGCGGCCGTTCAGGGCGCGGCCGCTCTTCGTAGCCAATTGGTTTTTCTGTAAGCCCCCTGATGGTGAGGTTTACACGGCCGAGACTGTCAATCTCTTTTACCTTTACCTTCACAACGTCGCCCATTTTAAGGCGGTCTGACGGCCGTTCCACATGCTCCCACGCAATTTCAGATACGTGCACCATACCATCTTTATTGGGTAGAATCTGGACGAAAGCGCCGAAGTCCTCAAGACGAACCACCGGCCCTTCGTAGATTTCACCAACCTCAACCTCTTTTACGATGTCGTTAATCATCTTAATGGCGCGCTTCATGCCCTCCGCCTCATCGGAGGTCACAAACACGGTGCCATCTTGTTCAATATCAATGGAGACGCCGGTCTCGTCAATGATTTTATTGATAATCTTGCCCCCCGGGCCGATAACCTCGCGGATTTTTTCCGGGTCAATCTTGATAATTTCAATGCGCGGCGCGTATGGAGAAAGCTCCGCACGCGGCGCGGCGATGGTTTTTTCCATTTCTTTCAGAATCTGTAATCGCGCTTTTTGCGCGCGCGCAATGGTTTCCTTCACGATGTCGGGCGTGAGGCCCGTTGTTTTGGTGTCCAGCTGAATCGCGGTGACGCCATCGCGGGTTCCGGCGATTTTGAAGTCCATACCGCCTTTGCCGTCTTCAAGGTCCTGAATGTCCGTGAGAATTTTCCATTCGCTCATATCATCGTTGCTGGCAAGGCCGATTGCAACGCCAGCCACCGGTTTGACGATGGGCACACCGGCATCCATAAGCGCGAGCGATGAGCCGCATGTGGAGGCCATGGAACTGGAGCCGTTTGACCCCATAACTTCAGATACCACACGCATGGTATAGGGGAAGGCATCTTCAGGAGGAAGCACCGGCATGAGCGCTTTTTCTGCGAGCGCGCCGTGGCCGATTTCACGCCGGCCCGGGCCGCGCATAGGCGCCGCTTCGCCAACCGAGAACGGCGGGAAGTTGTAGTGATGCATGTAGCGTTTTTTGGTGTCGTCCTCTTCCATTGTGTCCAAGATTTGTTTGTCGCCGGGCGCGCCGAGCGTCACAATGGAAAGCACCTGCGTTTCTCCGCGCAAGAAATGGCCGCTTCCGTGCGTGCGCGGCAAGAGGCCCACGTCCGCCGAAATGGGCCGCACCTCATCAAGCGCGCGGCCATCAACGCGGCGGTCGTGCTCCAAGATTTCGCGCGTGATTTCCGCTTCCACCAGATGTTTTAATTCCGCTTTCGCCCGCGCGCGGTAGGCGCCGTCAATGTTTTTATCCTCCAGATGTTTTCCAAGCGCATCCGCAAGCGCGACAAACGCGTCTTTGCGTTCCTGTTTGCTTTTTTTCGGCGCGTCAAAGAAGTATTTGCCGGCGTTTTTTTCCACGAACGCGCGCGCGAGGTCAAGCGCGTGATTCAACGCGTCACGGTTGGCGCGCTGGTCATCAGACAGCGCCGGTTCTTGGTATCGCTGTTTCGGTTTGATTTTTCCGTCAATGTCACGAATGAATTTCATGAGCGGCTCCAGCCCTTTTTGCGCGAAGGCGATGGCGTCAACCAGCTCATCGTCGCGCACCTCTTTCGCGCCCGCTTCAATCATCATGATTGTCTCCGGAGTGCCGGCGACAAAAAGGTCCAAATCTCCGGCTTCCAGCTCATCGTTGGTCGGGTTGGCAATCAGCGCGCCGTCTTTGCGCCCAATGCGAATGCCGCCAATCGGCCCTTTCCACGGCAAGCCCGAAGTAATGAGCGCAAGCGACGCCGCAATGAGCGCTGGTACGTCAGCATCGTTTTCACCGTCCACTGAAAGCACCGTGATGATAACCTGCACATCGTTGCGGATGCTCTCGTCAAACAGCGGACGAATGGAGCGGTCAACGAGCCGGCCCGAAAGCACGGCCTCATCGGTCGGCCGTCCCTCGCGCTTGATGAATCTGCTTCCTTTTATTTTTCCTGCCGCGTACATGCGCTCTTCAAAATCCACCATGAGCGGGAAGTAATCAATGCCGTCGCGCACTGATTCGCTTCGCACCACGGTCGCGAGTACCACGGTATCGCCATACTGCACCGTGCATGCGCCATGCGCTTGTTCGGCAAAACGGCCGAATTCGGCTTTAAGGGTTCTACCGTGCCAGTTTGTCTCAAATGCTTGTGGGTTCATAGGTGTTATTAAATATATGTTATTAAAAAAGAGTCATGCGGCACGCCGTCCGTTCGTATATGAACGGCGTTTTTTGCCATGACCCCGATGCCTCGGTGCATGATGCTCATGTACCGCCCGTATCAGGACCATAGGCGTGATTAGATTGGTAATTCCCGGCAGCGCCTCTGGCGCTAACGGCTCGGCCGCTTCCGCACCCGCGCCGGTTTGCGCTCCTCGTCGCCGTTTTTGTTATCGCGAATCAGAAAGTGGTCTTTGTCGGCGCTCAAATCAATGAAAGCGTCCACCTCTTCAATGAGCGCGCTGGACGCGGTTTCGCGGAATGCCACCGCCTCCACCTGTCGGCCCTGGTTGCGCAGATACTGCATGAGCGGAATGAAATCACCGTCACCAGACACAATGACTACCGCATCAAGTGTTGGTGAAATACGAATGGCGTCAACCACAATGCCCACGTCCCAGTCCGCCTTTTTCGCCCCGCCAATGAAAACCTGAATGTCGCGCTCCTTGGTTTCAATGCCGAAATTCTTGAGCGCTTCAAAGAACGGCCGCTCCTCGCCGGTTTCCGTGCGCACGACGTAGGCAATCGCGCGGATGAGTTTTCGTCCCGCGAGCGCGGCCTGCACCACGTTGCCGAAATTGACCTTGGCGTGGTATAGATTTTTTGCGCTGTAGTACAGATTTTGCACGTCAATAAAGACGCCCACGCGCTGTTCGGGATGTTTGATGGTCTGGTTTTTACTGGCGGTGTTCATGTTTCTATTACTTCCTCCTTAACGTCTTCCAGTTCCGCCTTGGTTCCCGCGACGGCATTTTGCACACCCGGGCGCTCAAGTTCGCGCGCCTGCTTCAGATGAAGACGTTTGACGAGTTCCTCGTACGAACTGGGATTTTCTTTTTTCAAATACTTCAGGAGTGTACGGCGTTCGCTGATTTTTCGGAGCAATCCGCGGCGGCTGGAATGGTCTTTGTGATGAATTTTGAGGTGCTCCACGAGCTCTTTAATCTCGTAGGTTAAAATGGCAATCTGAATTTCTGCGGACCCGGTGTCTCCCTCGTGGGTCTGAAAGCGCTTGATAATGCGCTGCTTTGTTTCTTTACTAAGCATACGTGCGTTGAATCAGCGGGCCGGCCGGGGCACTACCCAGCCAGTCCAAGTGCATAAATTGATTCCAGTATAGACGAACCACAAAAATTTGTCAAATGCCGAGGCGCCGAGAGTGTGGTATACTATGCGCATCCGCGAAAGGGACAGTTCGTCCCTAACCCTCCCGGCTCGCGCATGTGGCTTCTAGTTTTTTATGGCGCGCCCTCGCCCACGCCCGTAAGGGTTGCGGCGGGTGAGGATGTCCTTCCTCGGAGGGTGAAAGTCATCACACTGACTGGTGTCCTTGATCGGGATACCTAAAAATCCCCGCAACCAGCGGGGGTTTTTAGTTGCGGTTTGTAGCTTTGTTGGGCGGAAAAATTGTTTTTTCCTCTTGACAAATTCAGTGGAGTGTGTTAGAGTATCTTCTCGTGTCGTGCCTCATGGCACGTTGCGGGGAGACCGTCTTGCGCAGGGGTGCGCGAGGCGGCTGGCTTGTTTTGCCCGCGTTGTGCGGGCACCATTCGCCTGACAGCGGGTGGCATTGAAAATTACGAAGGGAGAACGAACATGGAAACGGGAACGAGGGCGGACGATTCCGGCGTCGAGGGCGGAGCGCCCCCGACCGCCGAGATCGTGGTCATCGCCCAGCCGGCGGCTTTGCCGCCGGGTAACGGGCACACGAACGGGAACGGGAAGGCGGCTTTGCCGCCGGGTGTCGCGGAGACATCGGTGAACCCGCTGGAGGGCGGTACGAACGAGACGGCGGCGGCATCGAGCGGTGTGCCGGTGGACGAGCCGGTCGAGATGGTGGCGCCGGCGGACACGACCGTGAAGTTCCTGTTCTGGCCGTGGTTCGTCATCCCAGTCCTCGAGGCGCTCATCGCGATGCTCGGGAAGGTAAACTTCCTCGAGCTCCTCGCGTCCGGGCCCGGTCCGGAAGAGCCGGACCCCGTCCGGAAGGCGTGGAACAAGGTCAAGCGGCTCGTCGAGGCTGCCGGTGCGAGGGGGGTCGCGCCGGGGCTGGTTTTCGACCAGCTCATCCTCGGCACCCTGAAGGGCCACCTCGCTCGGTTCGGTCAGGAGCAGAAGTCGTTCCAGTTCCCGGACGGCAAGGCGATCGTCGAGGCGGTCCGTACGTACGCCTACGGGTTCCTCTGGCCCTTCAAGATGGAGGATAGGCGGAACATCGTGGACCGGATCCGGGCGAACGACCGCGGTCTGCTCTGGTTCGGTCTGGAGGACATCGTCCGAGCCAAGATCCAGGAACGCGAGGACGCCCGTCGCCGCGAGGAGGAGCTCCGGGTGGCGCGGGAGGCCCGGCTCGAGCGGGAGCGGGCAGAGCGAACGAGGCTGGTGGAGGACGCGAGGATGGCCGCCGACCTCGGCGACCTGCTCTCCGCGGCGGGACTCGCCGAGGTGCAGCTCACGGCCTCCGTGATGACGGTCGAGATCGCGAACAAGGTGGCGGCCCGGCTGCCGGAGCAGGGCGACATCATCACGAGCCGCATCGCGGAGGTGGTGATGGGCAAGAACGGTGGTGTCGACGTCGCCGTCGGCATCAGGTTCGACGCGTTGGCGAACGGCATCGCGCCGTTCCTCCCGGGGAAGTACATCCTCGGGGTGGATCGCGCCGAGGGCGAGAGCCTGGAGGCGCACACGACGCGCGTCCGGGCGGCGTTGCCGGTCGGGCAGGCCGTCATGCTCCAGGTGGTCAATGTCTGGCAGGACGAGCGGGGGCGGAAGCGCTCGCAGATCTACGTCCAGATCCGGACCGCCGAGGAGCTCGAGGAGTTCCGGGGCCTCCGGCCCAGCTTCGATCCGCCTCCGCGGAAGTTCACGAAGGGGGAGCGGCTCGAGGGCGTCGTGAAGAAGGCCATGTTCAGTGGTGTGAACGTGGGCTTCCGACACGGAAGCCAACAGCAGTGGCTGTTCGCCTTCAAGGGCAACATCGCCGAGGGTCTGCCGCCCCTCGAGGTGGGGATGAGGGTCATCGGCACCGTGGTCGACGGCCACGGGGACAGGGAGTACGACTTCCGCGTCGAGGAGATCGTCGCGGAGGCCGTGGACGAGGCCGAGCTCGCGCGCCGCCAGGCGCGCGAGGACCAGCGGACCATGGTGGTCCACCCGGCCCGCGTCGAGGAGATCCGGGGGTACGTCGTCGAGACGGGTGTCCCGCTCGACGAGGCCCAGCAGGTGTTCCTCCGCGAGGTCGCGGAGATGGC
>JBBTYK010000002.1:0-21354 GCA_038061815.1 Patescibacteria group bacterium
GCAAAGATGGCGCCAAAAACGCCGAAATATCCGAGTCCAATGATGATATTCTGAATGCGTTCCATGGGTTACAATACTACGTTGACCAACTTACCGCTCACCACAATAACCTTCTTTGGCTTCTTGCCGGAGAGCCACTTTTGAATTTTTTCTGACGCGAGCGCTTTTGCCTCTGCCTCCTTATCAGAAATGCCAACCGACACCGTTACCGTATCGCGCACCTTCCCGTTCACCTGAAGCACCAACTCAATTTCTTCTTCGCGCGCAAGTTCGGGATTATACGCGGGCCACACGGAATGCGTAATACTCCCCTTTTCTCCCAGCGCCGTCCACAATTCTTCCGCTATATGCGGCGCGAACGGACTCAACAGTTGCACAAACGGCTTGAACTGTTTTTTCAAAACACCGCCCGCCTTTTGCATTTCATTCGCCAATTCCATAAGCGCAGAAACGGCGGTATTAAAATGCATGGATTCAATGTCGTCCGTGACCGTGCGGATGGTTTGATGAAGAGAGCGGATTAGATCTCTCGACTCGCTCCGCTCGCTCGAGATGACGGTTTTATGAGACTGTTTCGTTTTCTTTGATGCTCGCAATGACAAACCAATAGCCCACACTTTCTGCAAAAAACGATGCACGCCGACAAGCCCTTTCGTGTCCCACTCCGCCGCCTGGTCAAACGGCCCCATAAACATTTCGTACATGCGGAACGTGTCGGCGCCATACTCCGCGACAATCTCATCCGGATTCACCACGTTCCCCTTGGATTTTGACATTTTCTCTCCGCCTTTCGCGAGGATCATGCCGTGGCTCGTGCGTTTCTCATACGGTTCTGACGTGGGCGCCGCGCCGATGTCAAACAAAAACTTATTCCAGAATCGCGAATACAACATGTGGAGCGTCGCGTGCTCCATGCCGCCGTTGTACCACGTCACCGGCATCCAGTAATTCAGCGGATGCGCGAGATACTGCTTGAGAAATGCCATTTTTTCGGCGTCCGCTTTGACATCGCGTGTTTTCGGAAATTTCTCGCGCAAAAAACGGTAAAACCCAAGCATGTACACCGGCGAGATAGTGCGAAACGGCACACCCCACAACCAGCCGCGTTCCGCGCGTTCCAAATCATAGCGGTGCAACACCTGCTCTTGTCCATGACGTAAATGCGCGTACAGTTCCCCTTCAAGCGGCGTTGCCGGACAAATTTCTATCTGGCATCCGTCTTTCTCCACGCGATTCCACCCGTTATGTTCCTCATGGATAATAAATCCGTCCGCGCGCAACACTTCAAGCAGGCGTTCAAAATCCGCGCCGCGCACGAACATATCTATGTCGTGCATGTGGCGCCACAATTTGCGGTCCAACCCGTTCAACATCATGGAACCGGCAATCCAAAACGGAATCTCGGCAGGGCCCAACAACGTTTTGAGATGTTTCAAAAGCGCGAACAGCCGTTTATCCAAATCATTCGGCTGTATTTCATCGCGATGCCACTCCGCGTGGTCAAAAAACCGCTTGTCGCGCGGCGCGGCATAGCGCATAAAATACCAGCTGGAACCAGCCCAGTTTGGCATAGTGTCGGTTTCACGCGTGGCCGAGCCGCCGCACGCGGGACATTTGGTTTTTACCCATTTGGCAATCTTTGCGAGCGGACTCTCGCCGGTATCTGCCACTTCGTATTTTTTTATTGCAGGAAGTTTGAGCGGCAGCGCATCCTCGGGAAGCGGCATCCATCCATCGCCGTATTTGCTTTTCTCTTTGCATTTCTGGCAATGCACCATAGGAATGGGTTCCCCCCAATAGCGCTGGCGCGAAAACACCCAATCGCGCAATTTGTATTGCACTTCGCGCGAGCCGACGCCATGCTCCTCAAGCCACGCAATGATTTTCTTTTTTGCTTCCGCGGTTGCAAGTCCGTTCAAAAAATCCGATTCAATATTGTGTCCGTCGCCCAGATACGCCTCATGCAAAAACGGGCATGATTGCTCCGGATAATGCGGACAGGTGACAATCTTCATGGGGAGTTTATATTTTTTGGCGAACTCAAAATCCCGCTGGTCATGCGCGGGCACCGCCATGATGGCGCCCGTGCCATACTGCAACGACACATAATCCGCCACCCAAATTGGAATATCCTCATCGGTGAGCGGATTTCGCGCGTGGATGCCTTTTAATTCAACGCCGGTTTTTTCTTTTGCCAAATCCGTGCGTTCCATATCAGATTTATGACGCGCTTTTTTTACATACGCCGCCACTTCTGTACCGTTGGTAATCAATGCGCGATATTTTTCCAGCAACGGATGTTCAGGCGCAATCACCATATAGGTGGCGCCGAAAACAGTATCCGGCCGCGTGGTGAACACTTCCAAAAAATTCTGAAAATGTTCCTTGCCGAATTCCGGCTCTTTGATGTCCGGCAACGGAAATTTAATCCGCGCGCCCTCGGATCGCCCCATCCAGTTACGCTGTTGGATTTTAACCGGCTCTATGTAATCCAAATACTGCAAGTCATCAATAAGCCGGTCCGCGTATTGCGTGATGCGAAGCATCCACTGTTCTTTATCGCGCTTCTCCACCGGCCCGCCGCACCGCTCGCAGGCGTTGTTCACCACTTCTTCATTGGCCAGCCCAATTTTGCACGACGGACACCAGTTGATGGCCGCTTTTGCCTTGTACGCCAATCCCTGTTTGAACAGTTGCAGAAAAATCCATTGCGTCCAATGATAATACTCCGAGTCCGTGGTATTCACTTCACGAGACCAATCAAATCCCAGGCCGAGCATCTGCAACTGGCGTTTGAATGTCCCAATATTTTTCTTCGTGGTAACCGCCGGATGCGTGCCGGTTTTTACGGCGTACTGTTCCGCCGGCAATCCAAACGCGTCCCAACCGATGGGAAACAACACGTTAAACCCCTCCATTCGTTTTTTGCGCGTAACCACGTCAAGCGCGGTGTAGCTGCGCGGATGCCCCACATGGAGCCCATGTCCGGACGGATAAGGAAATTCAATGAGGCCGTAGAACTTCGGCTTGGCGGCGTCATCGGACGCCGCAAAAACGTCATGGTCTTTCCAATACTTCTGCCACTTCTTTTCAGTTCTTTTGAAATTGTAAGGCATAGGATTATGGTACCGTATTTTTGTGCCGGTGCCAAGAGAACAACAGCAATAAAAACAGCGGTAAACCACTGGCGAGCACAGGTCGGGGGGGCTGACCTATGCTCAAAACCAATGATTTACCGCTGAAAGCAGCCTACCACGGACCGATAAAAATGTCAACTACGCCCGATTTTTGCTGAAGCAAGACGTTGAAGCGCCACGACGAATGCCGCGGTGCGAAGGTTCGTCCCCCGTTCCTGCGCCAACTTCCAGATGGCGAAAAAATTGTTAGTCATGATTGGTTTGAGTTTTGAAAATACCTGTTCTTCACTCCAGTGTTCCCCTTTGATGTTCTGGTCCCATTCAAAATACGACACGGTGACGCCGCCGGCGTTCGCGAGCACGTCCGGCACCACCGTAATGCCGCGTTCTTGCAGTATTGCATCCGCTTCCGGCGTAGTGGGGCCGTTGGCAAGTTCAAGCGCCACTTTCGCTTTGATGCGCGCGGCGTTGTCTTTGGTGATGACATTCTCAAGGGCGGCGGGAATGAGCACATCACAGTCGGTTTCCAGCAACTGCTCATTGGTTACTGTTTCGGTTTCAGGGAAACCGACGACGGTGCCGTATTGTTTTTTAAAATTAAGAATTGCACTTGGATCAAGGCCACTGTAATGCGTACGAGATCCTTCGTCCGCTGCGGCGGACTCAGGATGACGCACGCCGCCCTGCGAATCCGAGACCGCGACAATCTGCATGCCTGCCGCATGGCACAACGTGGCCATCACGCTGCCGGCATTGCCGAAACCCTGAATGGCCACGCGCGCATTGTCAATGGGCAGACCAATTTTTTCCAGCGCGGCCTGCAACACGTAAAAACCTCCCTGCGCCGTTGCCGTATCGCGGCCTTCGCTTCCGCCGTCAGAAACCGGTTTACCGGTTACCACCGCGCGGCATGTCGGACTAGGCGCCAATTTGCAATACTCATCCGCAAACCATGTCATAATTTGCGGCGTTGTGTTCACATCCGGAGCCGGCACATCAACGGTCGGACCCACAAAATCTTTTATCGCCTGCGCATACCCGCGTGTGAGACGTTCCAATTCTCCCGGAGACAATTCTTTTGGATTCACGATAACGCCGCCCTTGCCGCCGCCCATTGGAATATCCACCACCGCGGTTTTAATCGTCATCCAAAATGCCAGCGCTTTCACCTCATCTAAATCCACATTTGCATGATACCGAATGCCGCCCTTGTACGGCCCGCGCCATGAGTTGTACTGCACGCGATATCCCTTGAACACTTTTTGTGTTCGGTCATCCATGGCCACCGGAATATCGCATTCGCGAATGTGTTCCGGAACGTGGAGGGCATCAACAATAGCCGGGTCAATTCCGGCTATTCCGGCGGCAGTGTCAAGCTGCTGCATGGCATTTTGGAAGGCGGACATAGTTATGGCGAAATACGATCCAGGCCGCTCATTGTGTATTTGTACCATCCGGGCCGAAGAAGTTGCGAGCTAGCGGCATCGAAATCATCGTTCCGTGACTGCCACACGGCGGTATTGGATTCAATGCAAAAGGATATCTCAAACGCTCCCTTGTTTTCATACCCGTACGGCGCCTGGGTGCCACACAGTTGGGTATTAAACTGGGCGTCCGGCGCGGGCGGAATGCACGTAACGCCGGGAAGCGTGCCGCATTCCGATAATGGCACGTTGCGAAAATTGTTGTTCAGCTCATCGGCACCGTACACCCAATCCGCGCCCTTGGTGCCAAGGAGCCATTTGCCAGAAACCTGCGGCGCCACATGGCCTTCACTTAAAATAACGTTGGACAAAAACGGAATAATGATGCCCTGAACGGCGGCTAAGCGTTCCTCGTCGCGCAATCGCGCGGCGCGTTCGCGAGAATCCCATCCGGCGTCCGTCGCCTCATAGAGCGCCGCCGCGCTTACCTCGCGTTCTTTGTTTGAAAACCACGTCTCCGGAAACACCAAACCGCCAAACTGATACTGCGGCAGCCACGATGATGGAATCTCTTTAATCTTGCTTGTCCATTCGCGGCCGAAATGTTTTGCCGCCGCCCCCTCATTCGCAATGGGCCGCAATACGCGGCTGCGCGTCACCACGTACACCGCCGAATCATCCGGCACTTTGAGCAACGTGCCGGGCGCATACGGAACGGTGCCGAGAAGCGGCAAGAGCGATAATTTCGCGCCGGTCATGTACGTTACCACGGTGTTCGCCATGCCCCACGACGCTTTGATATCCTCCCGCGGAACGACCCATCGCGTACCGGCGCTTGCGGTTCCGTCCGATGCGATGACGGCATCGCGGATATAGTACGGAAAATCCCCATCGCACTTTGCCAAAAACGGGTCGGCCGCGCATGCCGCAACAAGCGGCACCGCAACGGCAAACACACCAAAGAGCAAGAGCCCTCCTATGGCATAAAAAATACGCATAGTGCTCTCACCTTATCCTACCCCGTGTTCTTTGACAAGAGCTCCTCAAGTTTCATTTTTCCGATGCTCCCGACCATTTTATCCGCTTCTTTCCCGCCGCGAAACAAAATAAATGTCGGGATGCTGATAATGCCGTACCGCGCGGCGACATCGCCGTTGTCGTCAACGTTCAATTTGCCGATTTTCACACCTTTATCTTTGTATTCCTCCGCCAACGCTTCAATTACGGGCCCCATCTGAATGCACGGCCCGCACCACGAAGCCCAAAAATCCACGAGCACCGGCACGTCGCTTTGCAATACTTCTTTATCAAAATTATCGGTGGTGAGTTCCAACATAGCTGGATTTTTAAACTAACACCTTTTTCTTTTCTGTGACCATGTAAAACTCCAGCGCATCGCCCTCCTGCGCCTCCGCGCGCCCTTCAATACCGACGCCACACTCGGAACCTGACGCAACGCTCTTCGTCGCAGAGCGCCCCATTTGCAAACTCGCGAGTTTTGCTTCTCCGACAATTTCACCTTTCCGCATCACGCGCGCGTGCAGACCGGATACTATCGTACCATTTTCTACGCGAATGCCAAGAGTCTGCGATTTTTTCTCGGTGCGAAATATTTTCAACACCACCGCGCGCGCCACGGCAGTCTCCACTTTTTCGGCGCCCAGAGTCTGCTCCAATTCCGCGCGGACAAATTTCAACAAATCGTAAATCACGTCATACCGATTGAATACCACCTTCTCTTCGCGCATCAGTTCATCCGCAATCGGCGTAGGGTTCACCTTGAATCCCAGCAAAAATGCCTCGGCGGCCTTTGCGCGATGCACGTCATCATCCGTGATATTCCCTAATCCTTTCCCCACCACGCGCACGCCGATTTCCGCGTACTGCATCTTCTCAAGCTCGCCCAAAATCGCCTCCAGCGAACCGAGCATGTCCGCTTTCACGAACAGCGCCACATGCTTTTTGCCTTCTGCGCCTTCGGTTTCCGGCATCGTGGCCGTAACGCTCGCCCGCTCCGCGCCGCGCTGTGCCGTGCGTTTTTGTTTAATATCAATGACCGTCGCATCCGCCGCGCGTTCCACATCCAAAATATCACCAACATCCGGCGCCACTTTGAACCCCAAAATCTTCACAGGCATGGACGGCGCGGCTTCTGTGACATCAGCGCCCCTATAATCTTTCATGGCACGCGCCTTCCCGTAGATTTCATGCTCCACCACGAGCGGGTCGCCGATATGCAGCGTCCCCGCTTGCACGAGCACCGTTGCCACCGGCCCTTCGCCCTTGTCCACGTGTGATTCAATAATCGTGCCGATGGCCGGACGGTTGTGCGGCGCGCGAATCGTCTCCGCGTTCAAATCCGCAACCAGCAACAGCACATCAAGCAGTTTATCTATATTCATTTTCTCGCGCGCGGAAATGGGCACCATGGGCACAGTGCCGCCCCACTCCTCCGGTTGAACCCCGCGCTGTGAGAGTTCGGTTTTCACTTTATCCGGATTTGCGTCTTCTTTGTCAATTTTGTTAATCGCAACCACGAACGGCAATTTCGCCGCTTGAATAATCTGCAGCGCTTCCAACGTCTGCGGTTGCACGCCGTCATCGGCCGCCACCACTAAAATGGCGATGTCCGCCACCTTCGCGCCGCGTGAACGCATCACGGTGAATGCCTCATGGCCCGGCGTGTCAATGAAGGTAATCGCGCGCGTGCTGCCGTCTTTTGAACGCCAGACGGTTTGATACGCGCCGATGTGCTGCGTAATGCCGCCGCTCTCGCCTTCCATGATGTGCGTACGGCGAACCGCGTCCAGCAACTTCGTCTTTCCATGGTCAACGTGTCCCATCACGACCACCACCGGCGCGCGCGGTTCACCAGCGGCTGCGCCATCGCCCTCAAGCACTTCAACAAGACGCGATTGGCTGGCGGTATCGGTGCCGACGGCGGCTGCGGCTTCCGCCTGTACCTGAAATCCGAGGTCGCCGGCCACTATGGTTGCCGTGTCGCGGTCAATGCGTTCGTTCTGCGATGCGAGCACGCCGCTCTTCATAAGCTCTGCGACGACGCGCGTTACGGGCAGTCCGAGCCGTTCCGCAAACTCGCGCACGGTCAACACCGCCGGAATGACGATAGCGGCGCCGGATTCGCGGCGCGCACCCACCTCCCGTTCCTTCTGCGCATCGCGAGCCACTGCTGCGCGACGGCGCAATTCTCGCTGAATGGACGGCCACTGGTTCATGATTTGCTGCGCCACGCGATTATCCACTTTCACTGCGCGGGCGCCAATGCCAAAACCGAACTGCGGTAGCGCTTCCAACAGTTCACGCGGATTTGACCGGAGCCGTCGTGCGAGTTCGGATACGTTCATAAGTGTCCGCAGTATAGCGAAAATTGACATACCCGTCAAACACTTGACGGGTATGTCATCCTGGAGCCCTCGCAAAGCGAGGGCGATAGGAGCCAAGAATGTATGGATTCTATCGCCCGCCTTTGGCGGGCTCCAGAATGACAAAAACCAACGCTTGACACTGCCTCTCGCCTCTGGTATCATACGGGTACCCTTACTCATAACTATCAACCGACGAACAAGAAGCTATTCAGTGGATGTATGTCATCTGTCACTCTGCGCATTTACCGTTACCATTGCAGTGCTCTTCGCGCGTTACCACGGACGTAGTCTTCTTGGTTCTGTCGGCGACAGAACAATATGGAACAATTAATCGGCGTCGTCGTGAGCCTCGCGCTCATGGCGTTGGGCATCGGCATCGGCTACGCGGTTCGCAAATACGTGGCACGGGCACAAGTTAATTCGCTTGAAGCGAAAGCGGACGCGCTTCTGACCGAAGCAAAAAACAAACAGCAAGAGCTCCTCATGCACGCGAAAGAGAAGGCGCTTGAGATGCTGGATGAAGCAAAAAAAGAAGAGGAGACGCGCCGGCGCGAGCTGCGCAGCATTCAAGACCGCTTGGAAAAACGCGAGGGTTTGTTTGACCAAAAACTCATTGAGTTCCAAGAAAAACAACAGCGGCTGGAAGACAAAGGAAAACAGCTTGACCACGAGCACGAAAAATTGGACGAATTGAAACAGCAGGAGGTGAAGGAACTGGAGCGCATGGCCAAACTGCCGCGCGAAGAGGCGTACAAAGAACTCATGCAGCGCATTGAAAAGGAATCACAGGAGGACCTCGCTGTGCGCGTGCTGAAGCTGGAACGCGAATCAAACGACATTTTTGAACAAAAAGCGAAACGCATCTTGAGCGATACCATCCACCGCATCGCTTCTTCGCATGCCGCGGATGTAACCACATCCGTCGTGCAGCTCCCGAATGAAGAAATGAAAGGCCGCATCATCGGTAAAGAGGGGCGCAACATCAAAACGATTGAACGGCTCACCGGCTGCGACCTGATTGTTGACGACACGCCGGAAGTGATTACGGTCTCCAGTTTCAGCCCGATTCGCCGCCAGGTGGCGCGCATCGCGCTTGAAAAACTGATTGAGGACGGCCGCATTCAGCCCGCGCGCATTGAGGCGTTCATTGAGGACGCCAAAAAAACGCTTGCACTGGACATGAAAAAAGCGGCGGAAGAGGCGCTCTATGAATTGGGAATCACCGGCCTTGACCCCAAACTCGTCATGATTATCGGCCGCCTGAAGTATCGCTACAGCTACGGACAAAATAATCTCATGCACGCGAAAGAAGTTGCGTATCTGTCCGCGCTTTTGGCGGAAGAATTGGGCGTTGACGCCGCGCTTGCGAAAAAAGCCGGCTTTTTGCATGACGTTGGGAAAGCCATTGACCATGAAACCGAAGGCGGCCATCCGCAAATCGGCTACCGCATTCTCCTGAAATTCGGATTGCCGGAGGAAATTGCGTACTGCTGCATCGCGCACCATGAAGACAAACCGGAGACGCTCCTCGGCGCCATTGTGAAAGCCGCGGACGCCATTTCCGGCGGACGGCCGGGCGCGCGCAGAGATTCGTACGAGGAATACATTGCGCGTCTGCAGGACTTGGAAAATGTCGCAACCGGATTCAAGGGCGTGGAAAAGGCGTACGCCATTCAGGCCGGCCGCGAGGTGCGCGTGTTTGTGACGCCGTCAGAAATTGACGATTACGCCGCGTATACGCTCGCGAAAGATATTGCGCGCAAAGTTGAACAGGAAATGCAGTACCCGGGTGAAATCCGCGTGATGGTGATTCGTGAAACGCGCGTCATTGAATACGCGCGCTAGGTGGTGTATACTACACGACGTATGAACAAAGCAACCCTTGCGCATCTCATTGCCGAACGCGTCAGCCTCTCCAAATCTCAAGGAGAAGCCATCATTTCGGCGCTCGTGGATATTGTCATTGCGAGTCTCAAACGCGGCGAAGAGGTGACCATTTCCGGTTTCGGCGAATGGAGCGCCCGCACCCGCGCAGGACGCGTGGGAGTGAATCCGCGCAACATCGGCGAGAAAATAACCATCCCGCCCGTGCGCGTGGCGAAATTCAAAGCGGGAAAAGTGCTCAAAGAATCGCTCAAATCCGGCTCTTGACCGATTGCGCATCATCATCTAACATAAGAAGGACGCTCATCCGAGCGTCCTTCTTCAACATCAGGAGGCAGGGATGGCAATGTGGCAGGAGTGGCTCGCCGAACAGCGAGATGCGTCAACGATGGAAGTGACGGAAACGGAGCTTGAGAGGATTCTTGGCGCGCAAGGCAAGAAGCCCTGGGGCATGGTGGCCGGCAACCTCGGCCGCTGGGACCAGAGGTTTTGGCGTGTGATTGGCATGTCAATCATCGCCAAGCGCGAAGTCCCCGCATGGGAGCAGCCGATGGTGGAGGTGCTCGACGGACTAGGCACCGTGGCGCTCGTCTGCGACCCGAACAGCCACCGATACCTGCTGCAGGCGAAAACGGAACCGGGCAACAAGAAGAAGGACGGGCATGTGCTTTTGGCGCCCACGCTGCAGGCGAGCCGCGCGAACCTAGAGGCGGCGCATGGCGGCAAGCGCCCGCCGCGCGCAGAGCTTTTGGACGGACGCGAGCTCCGGTGGACGGAGTTCGTGCAGGATGGTGGCATCTTCCACGGCAAGGTGAATAGGTACGCGGTGCTACTCAAGACCGAACAGTCAATCGGCGACCCGCAGCCGAACGAACGATGGTTCACCCACGCCGAGCTTCGCGAGGCCGTACGGGAAGGCGCATGCAACGAGCATCTGTTGCAGGCGCTCGCGCTTGAATTCGTGTAGTCGCGCTACGCAGGGCAAATGCCCTGCTTTTTTATTGATATTGGTGACCCCTGCGAGAATCGAACTCGCGTTACCAGGATGAGAACCTGATGTCCTAGCCACTAGACGAAGGGGCCGAAACACGTCAAATCTACCACTATAATGACAAACCGTCAATGCTGACGACGATATATTGAATGATCGCCCACGCGCAAGAGCAACACCGCTCCACCCGGGAGAAAACAAAACAACGCGCGGTTGCGATAATCCAACGAAAAAGACCACCGCCCATGCAATTTTCCTGTCAATTTATGCGTACGGAGACGCGGGTCAAACGGATTGTGCTCAAAAAGAACTCCCAACACCTTCAAACGTTGTTTGAGTTCGGGAGTTAACTTCTGGTAATCTCGTTTGAATTCCGGCGCGTACAAAATTCGGAACGCCATATCTCAATCTAACTCATCCCACGATTTGAGCATACGCGCTTTGCCTGCCCGATATGAACGTTCCGCCTCTCGAACACGTTTTAACGTTTCCGGCACATCAAACAAATAATCATCGGCAACGAGTTGCTGATACGTCTCAATATGCAATAAGACCGCTTCCGGTTGACTATTGTTAATTAACACAACCGCATCCTGCGTCTCGCGCGCGACGTTAACAATATCACGATATTTGCGCTGTAAATCACGGGTAGAAAATGTTTTTGGAATCGCTTGAGGCGCCATATGCAACTATCATATAATATGTTGAATGGTATGTCAAATTTGCTACTTTTCCGCCCAGCTTTCGTCCATACGCACCAGTAGCTCCTCGGCGCGGAGCGGCTCGGCCATCACCTCTTTCACGATTTTCTCCATCCGAACCACCTGCGAACCCTTCACCAGCGCCACATCGCCCGGCTCCAATTTTTCCTGCAACGCCAATCCCGCCTCTTCGCTGTTGTTATACGCCTCCACACGCCGCTCTGCCATTCCCGCGGCTCGCGCGGATTTGCCGATTTCCTTGCCGAGCTCGCCCACGGTCATGAGCACATCAACGCCAAGTTCAGCCACCCGCCGCCCCACCGCGACGTGACTCTCCAGCGCCAGATTCCCGAGTTCCACCATATCGCCAAGTACGGCGTAGCGCTCCCCTTGGCCAGAACCAGCCGGTTCAATCTCCGCGAGCGTCTCCACAGCCGCAATGGCCGCCAGCGGCGATGAATTATACGTATCGTCAATGATGAGCGTATTTTTGATGCCCGGAATCAGACGCATACGGCCGGACGGCGGCAGATAGTGGCGCAATCCCTCTTCTACATCTTCCATAGAAAGCCCCACCGCCAAACCAACCGCTGCGCCGGCGAGCGCGGGATACAGCGCATGCCGCCCAACCGCGCCTTCAATCATGAACGGAATGGCGCGTTCGTGATACCGCAAAATGGCGGCCATGCCGCGCGGCCACGCGCCGCGGTCCGGAAATTCCATCTCAACGCCGTCGGCGCGCACCGCCTCATCGCCAAAACCATACAACAGCGCCGTTCCCTTCACATCATGCTCCATGTCGCGCACATGCGGGTCGTCGCCGTTCAACACCGCGATGCCGCCCGATTTGAGCGCGCGCACAAGCGCCCCCTTTTCCTCCGCCACCTCCTCCACCGAACCAAAAAATTCCGTATGCGCCGCGCTCACCGCCGTCACCACCGCCACGTCCGGCGGCGCAATGTCACAGAGATACTGAATATCTCCCTTACGGTCCGCGCCCAGTTCCAGCACCAGCCACTCCGGATAGTCCTTTGCTTTTGACCATGCGAGTTTCCGCGCGCGCATCCACACCGCGAGCCATCCAAGCAATGACCGCGCAGGCGAATCCGCGCCGATGATTGTCAACGGCACCCCCAGTTCATTATTGTAATTTTTTTTCGCGCCGCGCACGCGAAACTCCTGCCCCAACACCGCGGCGATTGCTTCCTTTGCCGATGTTTTTCCCACTGACCCGGTTACCGCGACAATTTTAGGCCGCTGTGTGCGGATTATTTTCTCTGCGAGACGGCGGAGACGGTTTTGAATGAAGGATTTCATCATAGCAAGGTCATTTACTCGGCGGCGCTCCCCTATATTGTAGAATAAAACGCGCCAATTCGCCAAATACCGGCGCCGCAGTTGACTCGGCGTACTTGGCAATTTTCGGCCGCACGAATTTCGTCACCATCACAAACTGCGGGTCCTCCACCGGCCCAAAACCGGCAAACGAATGAATGGTGTCATCGCCGTATCCCGCGCCTTCCGCAATCTGCGCCGTGCCTGTTTTCCCCGCAATGCGATACCCTGGCACCCGCGCGGTTTTCGCGTGCCCCTCCTCAACCACGGACACCATCATGTCCGCGGTGAGCGCAGCCGCGCGC
The DNA here is from genome assembly GCA_038061815.1 of Patescibacteria group bacterium. GTDB lineage: Bacteria > Patescibacteriota > Patescibacteriia > Magasanikbacterales > JBBTXJ01 > JBBTXJ01. Next base: position 13,164 of record JBBTYK010000002.1, read on the forward strand.
GGCGAGAGCACCTCGGTATACTGCGACGGTTCGGCTTCAAAAATCACCTTGTCGCCGTCCTGAATCTTTTCCACGATATACGGCTTCACCATCTTTCCGCCATTCGCCAGCGCGCTGTACGCCTGCGCCATCTGCAATGCGGTCACCGTAATCCCCTGTCCGAATGACGCGGTGGCGGGATAGACGAATCCCTCTTTTTCCAAACTGGCGATGGTGCCCGCAACTTCCGTGTGTAACTGAATGCCGATTTTCTTGCCGAATCCAAACTGTTCAACGTATTCCCGCACCGCATCGCCGCCCAGCCGTTCCGCCACGAACACCATGCCCGTGTTGATGGAATTGACGAGCACCTCGCGCATGGTGCGTTTTCCGTAGCGTTTCTCGCCGGCGTTTTTAATTTTGAATCCCTCAATTTCACGCACGCCCGGGTCATCAAACATCGTATCCGGCGTTACCACTTCTTGGTCAAGCGCCGCGGCCATAACGAGCGGTTTCATGATGGACCCGGGCTCGTACGCGTTAAAAATGGCGTCGTTGTTGAAATACTGCACGTCTTCCACTTTTTGATACTCATTCGGGTCAAACGCGGGATACGAACAGAGCGCGAGAACCGCGCCAGTTTTGGGGTCCACCACCACGGCCGATGCGCCGGTTGCTTCAAATTCTTTCGCGCGGCGTTCAATATCCGCGCATACCTCATACTGAATAGCGCGGTCAATTGTTAGGGTAATGTCCACTCCATCCTTCGCGGGCCGATAGTCGCGTCCGCCGAACGGAATCCATGCGCCGAGCGGGTCGCGCTCGCCGCGCACTGCGCCTTGACGGCCGGCGAGCTGTTCATTATAAAAACCCTCAATGCCATACCGCCCCACCGGCGTTCCATCATCCTGCAATCCAAAAAAACCAATGACATGCGCGCCCATTTTCCCTTCGGGATAATACCGATACGGCTTGCGCGAAAAATAAATGCCCGCCAGTTGTTTTGTTTCCAATTTTTGTTTTTCGTCTTCCGTAACGCGCGAAATAAGCGGCACGTATACGTCATTCGGATTGTTTTTGAGCGTTTGATACGCGTCCCATCGTTTGGCGTCGCCGATAAACAGCGCATCGTCAATGGCGCGCGCGGTTTTTTCCGGGTCAGCCACCTCTGTAGTATTCGCAAATACTAAAAATACATCGCGATGAATCGCCACGGGCACGGTGTTCCCCGTGGCGCCGTCTTTGAAAAAAATACCGCCGCGCGCGGGGAATAATTCCTGAAATGCCTGATGCGTGCCGAACGCGAGGGCGGTGTAAAGGTCGCGCTGCCAGATTTGCAGCGTAAAAAGGCGAAACACAACAACCGCCGCGAAGAGGACTCCGAGGAGCCCCATGAGGCGCAATCGCCGCACGTCATTATCCGCACGTTCCGTTGGCATAGCGTATCCCCTATTTTACTACGCTTGATAATTTCCACCAAGCAGGTATACTATGCACATTCCGATTCGGGCTGTAGCTCAGTTGGTAGAGCGCACGGTTCGGGACCGTGAGGCCGTGGGTTCAAGTCCCGCCAGCCCGACAAAACGAAGCTAGAACCTTTTTTGAAAAATAAAAAATATGCACTACGCTTGGCTGATATGGAGTCTCTTATTAATAACTGTCTGGTTCATAGTATATTTCTCGCTCGGCAGTAAAGACAAAAAACGCGAAATGCTCATTGTGAGTCTATGGACTTCGCTTTTGGGACTGACTGAACCGCTTTTCGTTACGGAATATTGGTCGCCGCCGTCATTGTTTAACCTTGCGCTAAAAATAGGCTTTGACATTGAAAGTTTGATTTTTTCATTCGGCATCGGCGGTCTGGCAGTTGTTCTTTATGAGAAAATTTTCAATACCAAGCACGAAACGGTGCCGTTGCATGTCAGACATTCCAGCCGGCATCGCTATCATCTTTGGACTATTGCTTCGGCGCCGGTTATTTTTATCGTTTTGCTTCTCGCTACAAACTTAAATCCTATTTATTCAGCGGCTATCGCAATGGTTGCGGGTGGCTTGTTCACGTGGTATTGTCGCCCCGACCTTAAAAGGAAAATGTTCGCAAGCGCCTTAATTTTTCTTGCTTTATACTTTGTATACTTCCTTACCTTGATTGCCCTGTATCCCGGATATGTTCAGCGAGTGTGGAACTTGGAAGCGATTTCGGGTGTATTAATTCTCGGAATACCGCTTGAAGAACTGATGTTCGCGTTGAGCTTCGGCTTTTTGTGGTCAAGTATTTATGAACATTTAACTTGGCGTAAAATAAAAGGTTCTGGTTTTGTTCAGTAATCGCGACACATGTCTATTAGCAAAAAAATACTTCCGCCCGCTATCATCATCGGCCTGATGACCGCAGTTATTGTTGCGACGCTCGCGCTCAATCCAACGGTCACTACCCGCACGCCGACATCGGAAGATAATCCGGAAGCGCCGCGCGTCATGCAAGATACGTTCATGCGCGGCACTGTCACGAAAATTCTCGGCGAAACGCAGGAAATAGATGAAATCACGCTGGGCTCTGCGCGTGTGCAAAAATTAGAAGTACGAATAAAGAGCGGCGAAGAAACGGGTAAAACGATACCGCTTGAACATCGCGTGCAAAACCGTCCCGGAGCAGAGAATCAACGGCTGGATATCGGCAGCCGCATTATCGTGGGAAAAAACACGTCGCCGCAGAGCGTTTTATACTACATAAGCGATGTCTATCGTCTGAATGCGTTATGGGTCGTCCTTGCCATTTTCTTCCTCCTGACGCTTCTTTTCAGCGGCTATCGCGGCGTCATGGCGTTTTTGGGGCTAGTGTTCAGTTTATTCATGGTGATGTCGTTTGTCATTCCGCGCATTCTTGCCGGACAAAATCCGTTCCTGATTAGCATAATAGCAACCACGCTCATTGCAACGCTTTCATTGTATCTCGCGCACGGCGTGAAGAAACGCACCACCGTTGCCGTGATTGCCACACTCCTTGCCATCGGCGTTGCGCTTGCCGTCTCAACGCTTGTGGTGCGTTTTGTCGCGCTGTTCGGCATGGGAACCGAAGAAGCGTTTTATTTGCAATTCGCGCCCATTGCGCCAATCAATTTGCAGGGGCTCTTTTTGGGCGCCATCATTATCGGCGTGCTCGGCATCTTGGATGACGTAACCACCACGCAAGCGGCGACCGTTGAAGAAATTGCAAAAGCGAACCCTGCCGTGTCGTTTGCAACACTCTACCGCCGCGGCGCGTCGGTTGGCCGCGAGCACATTACGTCACTCGTCAATACGCTGGTGCTCGCATACACCGGCGCCTCATTTCCGCTTTTGCTACTTTTTACCATCTATGAACGCCCGGCGTGGGTTACATTAAACAGCGAACTGGTAATGGAAGAGGTAATGCGAACGCTGATTGGCAGTATCACGCTCATTTTTGCCGTGCCGCTCACCACCGCGCTTGCCGCGCTCGTGTTTACCAAGAAAAAAAGTGGGCATTGACGCGCCAGCGGTTTTCTGCTAACCTGTAAACAGGCGTAATCAAACAAGAGAAGAAGGAGGGAGACGATGCTCGCGTTCAGAAGCGGTTCGTGGCATGCTCGCCTGTATCGGCGAGCGTACGCGGATGACCGGGAGTGGCTGGACCACCCCATCTCCGGCAGAGAGTGGCATGAGAAATCCGCCGAGAAGGCGGCGGTGGTGCGCACGCGGCTGGATAACGGACTGATGTCCATCTGTCCGTACTTCTGGAAGACGCTCTACGCGCTTCTGGTATATTGCTTCGTCGCGGTGCCGTGGTACGCAACCCGGAATTTCCTCCGGGCCAACTGGCGGACGGTGCTCGTGGTGCTTGCGGCGCAAGCCGCGATTGCCGCGTTGCTTGGTGTTTGGTGGGTGCGCGGCGACATCGCGACGCTGCCGGGCAAGGTAGTGGAGTGGAATCAAGTCCGGATAGCCAAAGCGGCAGAAGAGTCAGCCGCACTTGCTGAAATCGTTGCAAAACACGAGAAGAAGCAAGCGTATTTGAGGTCGCATCCCGAAGAAACGGCACGAAAAAAAGCCATAGATGAGGCATGGGAGAAGGAGTGGAGAGAGGAGTATGAGGCGAAAGAGGCAGCGAGAGATGCCAAAGCGTGGGCCGAAATGAAGTCGGCTTTCGCAAAGGCAGCCCCCTACCTCATCGGTGGAGCGGCGGCCATCACGCTCATCTTCACGTTCACTCCGCTCTTTGAGCTCCTCCTCGCCGCGTTCGTGCTCCTCATCATGATTCCGCTTGAGCGGACGCGGTGGGGACGCGCGCTGCTTGAGGTGTGGGCCGCATGCGTCTGGTGGTTCATGGAACTCCCCGGCCGCATCTGGCGCGCCACCAAGGCGTTCCTCCGCGACACGTGGCAGTTCCTGCGCGGCTACGTCATGGCCGTCAAGGAACGCGTGTGTCCGTTCATCACGTTCGTGGACGGACATCCCACGCACTAATGGTCAGCGCCCCGATTCGGTTCAGCCGAACCGGGGCTTTTTTTATTTATTACCGCTCCGAGGACGTCCTTTCCGTACCGCAAGCACACAAAAAAGCAAACCGCCCGACAAACCCATAAACAGGTCTTTCATGATGTCAATGGTGCCTCCCTGATAGGACGTCTCAAAAAAGTAATCGTGAAAAAACTCATAAAATTCCCATATCACCGCCGCGAGCGCCACCGTTGCCAAAACGACAAAAACTTTGACCAGCACATTTTTGATGACCACCGTATTTTTTTTCTCCAAAAGCCGGAGCGCGCGCACCGCACCGTATGCAATACTGAACCCGCCGAGCGCGTGCATGGGAATATCAACGGGGAATGACCAGTACGCCGCGTTCGCAAAATTCAGCAAAAAATAATTTAAGAGATATACTAAAAAAGGAAACAAAAATAATTGAGTGACATTCTTGGTGGACACCGCCGCAGTAGGCATAATTTTTATTAGTATACTACGCCTTGTCGCCTGCTGCAATATGCGCTAGGATGGAGGCAGATTATGTCCTACTTCATCGCCATCGCGGGGAATATCGGCGTGGGGAAATCCACGCTCACCGAACGGCTGGGCACAAAACTCGGCTGGGAAATTTATCTGGAACCCACCACGCAAAATCCGTACCTCGCGGATTTTTACAAAGATATGCAACGCTGGGGTTTCCATTCACAGGTGTTTTTCCTCACGCACCGTTTGCAACAGCACATTGACTTGCTGCACGCGCAAAATACCGTGGTGCAAGACCGAAGCGTTTATGAAAACGCGGAAGTGTTCGCGCGCAATTTGTATGAAAAAGATTTGCTGTCCGAACGCGATTGGCAAACGTACCAGCAAATTTATCAAAACCTCATTGACCTCGTGCCGCCGCCCAATTTGATTGTTTATCTCCGCGCCACGGTGCCCACGCTCCGCCGCCGCATTGAATTGCGCGGCCGCGAATATGAACGCCGCGTACCCACCTCATACCTTGCGGAGCTGAATCAACTGTATGACCGCTGGACGCGCACGTTCACCATCGCGCCCATTATGACCGTGAATACGGATGCGGTGAATTTCGTGGAGGACGAGACGGCGCTGGATACGCTCGTGCATGAAATTGAAAATACGCTGCCGGTTCGCCAGCTTCCGTTGTATAAAAAACGAAACGGTGTTTAATCAGTGATATACTATTTCCACTATGCTCACCATCGGCCAACCCATTCCCGACCTTTCGTTTGAAGTCTTCCAAAACAACGAGACGCGCAAAACGCGCTTCTCCGACTTTCGCGGAACGTGGCTCGCGCTCATTTTTTACCCCGCGGATTTTACGTTCGTCTGTCCCACCGAACTGGAGGAGGCGGCGCTTCGCTACGAAGAATTCCGCGCGCTGGGAGCGGAGATTATCAGCGTGAGCACGGACACTGTTTTCGCGCACAAAGCGTGGCATGATAACTCGCCGGCCATCGGGAAGATACGCTATCCCATGGCGGCAGACCCAACGGGAAAACTGTGCCGAGAATTTGGCACGTACCTTGAGGCCGAAGGATTGTCTCTGCGCGGCAGTTTTATCATTGACCCGAACGGTATTCTTAAAACGCTTGAAATACACGATAATAGTATCGGCCGGAGCGCGGAGGAATTGCTCCGCAAACTGCAGGCGGCGATTTACGTCAGCCAGCATGACGGCGAGGTGTGTCCGGCAAACTGGAAACCGGGCAAGGGAACATTGCGGCCCGGATTGGATTTAGTGGGGAGGATTTAATTAATGTCATTGCGAGCGCCGCGACGGCGCGTGGCAATCTAATTAGATTGCATTAGATTGCTTCGTCGCTTCGCTCCTCGCAATGACAAAGTGGGACTCCTCGCAATGACTGCTTAGTTTATGCTATACGAACCAAAAGACTTTTCCGCGCTCCTCGGCACGCCGGGGTTCAGCGAGCAGTTGTTAAACAATCATTTCACGCTCTATCAGGGGTACGTAAAAAATGTAAACACGCTGTTTGAAAAAGTGGGCACCGCGGAAGCGGGCACGCCGGAATACAGCGAACTCAAACGGCGTTTTGGATGGGAGTGGAACGGCATGCGGTTGCACGAGTTATATTTCGGCAATATGACGAAGGACGCAGTCACACTGTCCGATGATTCGCCGTTACGCCAAAAAATGGCCGCGTCATTCAATTCGGGCGAAGCGTGCGAAAAAAACTTTCGCGATACGGCAGCGTTGCGCGGTATCGGGTGGGTGGTGATGTATTATGACAACATGGCAGACCGCTTGTTCAACGTGTGGGTGAGCGACCACGCGGAAAACCATCTGGCCGGCTGCGTGCCGCTTCTGGTGATGGATATGTGGGAGCACGCATACACGCTGGATTACGGCATCAAAAAAGCGGATTACGTGGATGCGTTTGTGAAGGCGATTGATTGGAATGCAGTTGCCGGTCGTTTGCAGTGATTATATGAATATCGCATCGTATCTTTCACGCTACCTACTCGCCGCTATTTTTGCGGTAGAATTGGGATATACACTCGCGGACTGGGGCGCGTGGACAGGACAATTCGCCAGTTTGATGCCGCTGACGCTCCCGAGCGGCCTACTCACACTCGGCGCATTTGCGCTGCCGGTTGTTGAAGGACTTGTAGCGCTTTCGCTCGTCATCGGCAAAGAAAAATTCATCACCGGATTGGTTGCCATGGCGCTTCTTTTGTCTATCATGGTTGCGTTACAACGGGTGACTATTGGCGCCGGCGCGTATCGCAGTGTTGCCGCGGCAGTGCGCGGATTGCTGCAAGACCAGCACCTGTGGATGATGCTCGCGGCTGGATTTGTAGCGACGGAAGGGTGGGGAGAAATACAGAGACGGCGGACGCGATGACAATTAGATTCCTCGACTTCGGCCAGCTTCGCCGGCCTTCGCTCGGAATGACAAAAAAACGAGATCCTTCGACTCGCCCGCCTTTGGCGGGCTCGCTCAGGATGAAAAAAGAGCCCCGACGCGGGGCTCTTTTTTCACTTTACTCCGTCAATCGCGGCCTGCACGGATGAGGCCGGCACCGCGCCCGGCAAGGTGCGGCTGCCGTTTGGCCCAACCACAAAATTGCCCGGCGTTCCTTGCACGCCGGCCGACTGGCCTTCTTGCAAATCCTTATTGACCTTTCCCGCAAATTGACCGTCATCGCGGCATTTTTTGAATTTTTCAATGTTCACCCCGGCTGCGCGCGCGTAACTTTCTATATCCGCATCGGCGTGCGGCCCGCCCTTCGCAAACGCTGCGTCGGCAAACTTCCAAAACGCATCATTGCCGCCTAAGTCCGCCGCGCATTCGGAAGCTTCCGCAGTCGGCTGCGCACTCGGATGGAACGACAACGGGAAGTGGCGATACACCCATCGCACATCTTTATTGTTCGCGAGCACCTCAACCATCGTCTCGTGAAAATTTTTGCAGAACGGACATTCAAAATCCGAATACTCCACAATCGTGACCTTGGCATCCTTCGGGCCGCGAATGTGCTCGTCTTTTTGCACCTCTTTCAGCGGACCGGCCGGCGGCGCGGGCGCATCCGGAAGCGGAGCGCTCGGCGACGGAGCATCGCCAAACGCCAACGGCGTGGCGCCGGTGCGGTCACCCTTGAGCACCACGCCCAACAAAATAAAGAATCCAATCGTGCACAGTACCAAAACTCCCACCACGATTCCCCCGATAAACGCGCGTTT
>JBBTYK010000002.1:21454-22803 GCA_038061815.1 Patescibacteria group bacterium
TTTTTATACGATTTTTTCATCAGCTCCGTGAGGTACCCAACCGCCTGACCGAGCGAATCAACGCGGTCGCGGAGAAAATCAACTGACTCGGACATGCCGCGCAGGCGTTCGCGCATTTCGTGCATCACCTCGTTCGCGTTTTTGAGAATCATCGCCAGATGGTACATCATCCAGCACATAAACACCGTTATCCAAAACACGCTGAACGCGAGCACGATAAACAGGACATCTTTGCTGGATTCTAGCATACCGGACACCTACTATAACAAAGCACACAGATGGCGCAAGTGGATATGTGTGGATAGTTTTCAACGAATGACGCCGCCCAGTTTTTTGACGGCTCGTTCAACCGCCGCGTGCTCTCGTTGCGCCTCTTCTGCTGTGAGCGTCTTGCCGGGCGCCGCGTACGTGAGATGAAATGCCATGCTCTTTTTGCCCTCTCCGATATTCTTGCCTTCAAACACGTCAAACAGCGTGACGGCGACAACGAGCGCGCTCGCGGCGCGCATGGCGGCCTCCAGCAAGGCATGCGTCACGGCGCGGTCTATGACAAATGCGATGTCGCGTTCCGCCGCGGGATGCGACGGCAGCGGCTGGTAACGTTTTCGCGGCGTGATAATCGCGGCAAGCGCGGTGAGATTCAATCCAAGCATTCCTACCCGCTCCCCAATGCCGAGCGTGCGCGCCGCGGCCGGTTGCACCTCGGCGGCCCATCCTATGCGCACGTCATCAACCATGACCGCCGCACGGCGGCCCGGATGCGCCCACGGAAGCGGCACCGCTTCGGCACGCAACTGCCACGCGTTATTTGTCCGCGCCTCCAGTAGTTCAATCACGCCGCGCACCGCAAAAAACGGCGCGGCCATTCCTTTTTCCGCCATCGCCACCGTGAGCCACGTATCCTGACTCGGCAACTGTTTATTGCTGCGACGGTCAGCGTGCGGACCGTGCTCGTCATTGATAAATACCTTCCCAATTTCAAACAAACGCACCGCATCGCGCGTGTGCAATTCTTGTTCAACGCGCGTCAAAAGATTCGGCGCGAGACTGGTGCGTAGGTAACGTTCGTCGGGAGCCATGGGATTCTCCAGCGCCACCGCGTGTTTGGTGGATTCCCCCAGCGCCTCAAGCACGCGGTTCTGAACAAACGCATAGCGGAGCGCCTCGCTGCACCCAAACCCGTGCACCAACAAATCTCGCAGCTGCCAGCCGAGGGTGCGAACCGCGTCCGGTACGGGCGGCGCGCTTGTTACGTTGGGCAGCATCGGAGCCACGTGTTCGTACCCGTACAATCGTCCCACTTCCTCAATGAGGTCCTCCGCGAGCAACAAATCGCGCGTGGCGCGCCA
>JBBTYK010000002.1:22903-24065 GCA_038061815.1 Patescibacteria group bacterium
AACAACCAATCTCCTGCAAAATAGATTTTATTTTTGCGGCCGGAATCTTCACGCCCAACACCGTTTGAGTTTTTTCAACCGACAGTTTAACGGCGGCGCTCGGCAGCCGCCACGTGCCGACATCGGCAACCGGCGATGCAACGGCGCAATCCGGCGAGAGTTCGCGCAGCAATTCAACGGCCCGCGCGAGCGCCAAACTCGTCACAGTGGGGTCAAGCATTTTTTCAAATCGCGCGCTAGATTCTGTCCGCGTCCCAAGCGCCTGCGCCGTTTTCCGCACCGACAGCGCGTTGAAATTCGCGCTCTCAAACAAAATGGTATTCGTTTTTTCCGTGGTGCCGGTTTTTTCGCCGCCAATCACGCCCGCAACCGCAATAGGATGTTTCTCATCGGCAATGACCAGCATGTCTGGCGTCAGCGCATACGTCTGTCCGTCAAGCGCGAACATTTTTTCTCCGCGCTGTGCAGGCCGCACCTGAATCGCCACGGCATCTTTCCCCGGCCGCGCAAGCCGCCCCACATCAAACGCATGCATCGGCTGGCCGAGCTCCATCATCACCCAGTTCGTCACATCAACCACGTTGTTGATGGGCCGAATACCACAGGCGCGAAGCCGCCGTTGCATCCATTCCGGCGACGGCGCCACGCGCACATTTTCCACCACCACCGCCTGATAGCGCGGACACATTTTCCCCGCTTCAATGCGCACTTTAAGCGCCCACGGCCGGCCGCCGACCAGACGCGGCGGCTCGGGCATCGCGAATGGTTTGTGATAGATGGCGGCAAGTTCCCGCGCAACGCCCAAATGCCCCCACAAATCCGGCCGATGATTGATGGCTTTATTGTCTACATCAAAAAACACATCATCCGCGCGAAGCGCCTGCGCGAGCGGCGTGCCCACGTCCGCCTCAACACCGCCCAAATCCATAATTTCGCGCTCTTTTTCATGTCCCAGCGCGAGTCCCAATTCCTCGGCCGCGCAAATCATGCCATGCGATTCTTTACCACGAATGTTCACTTTTGCGAGCACCATCTCTTCATCACCGTGCCATCGCACTTTCGCGCCGATGCGCGCGAACGCGCATTTCATCCCTTCGCGCACATTACTGCCGCCGCAAACGACCTGTACCTCCTCTTTTCCATCATACACGCGACATACCTT
>JBBTYK010000003.1:0-8619 GCA_038061815.1 Patescibacteria group bacterium
TCTCGCACTGCATCATCTTTATAGCACACCGGAATCCGAATCCCCCACACAATCTGCCTCGATATGTTCCAATCCCGAATATTTTTCATCCAGTGCATGAAAATTTTTTCCATGCGCTTTGGCACGAACACTGTTTGTTTCTTTTTCACGGCCGCGATGGCCGCATCGCGGAGTGATAAGCCGCCGCGTTTTGGTTTTTTCGTCATCGCCACATACCACTGCGGCAAAATGCGCGGCTCCAAAATGCGCCCGCATTTGTAACACGTCGCAACGCTGTGCAGATACTCCTCATCAACTTTTTCAAGCGCGCCAGCCGCTTTCAAATCCGCGGCCACCGCCGCGCGCGCCTCATCAACTTTCATTCCGCGATATTTCTCCGGCGCCGGCTCGGTCAATTTTCCGTATTGGTCAATAATGGAAATCACTGGAAGCTGATGGCGTTTTGCCATTTCAAAGTCGTTTGCGTCAACGGAGGGCGTAACTTTCACGGCGCCGGTTCCAAATTCCGGGTCCACGCTTGCATCGGCGATAATCGGAATCTCTTTATTAATTAAAGGAATGCGCGCGAACTTTCCAATCAAATGTTTATACCGTTTATCTTTAGGGTGCACGGCGACAGCGACATCCGCAAAAATAGGTTCAGGCCGCACGGTTGCAACCGTGAGCGGGCCGTAGTTTACATAATACAAACCGTCTTTTTGTTCCACATGCTTAACTTCCAAATCCGAAAGCGACGTCTGATGCTTTACGCACCAATTCACCATGCGATTATCTCGGTACACCAAGCCATCGTCATACAATTTTTTGAACGTGGCATACACGGTTTTGATGATGTCCGGGTCCAGCGTGAATTTTTCACGCGACCAATCACAGGATGCGCCGAGCGCGCGGAGCTGGCCCTCCATGTGTTTTTTATTCGCCTGCGTGAAATCCCAAATTTCTTTCCACAGTTGTTCGCGCTCCATGCCGAACCGCGTGCGGCCTTCTTTTTCCAATTTTTTCTCGTACACCACCTGCGTTTCAAAACCAGCGTGGTCTGCGCCCGGGAGCCACAGCGTTTTACGCCCTCGCATCCGATGATAGCGCGTCATGATATCTTCCAGCGTCACAAAAACCGCGTGGCCGATATGCAAAGAACCGTTCGCATTCGGCGGCGGCATGATGATGGAAAACGGTTTTCCTTTCGCACTTGGCCGAAAAAACCCGCCTTTCTCCCATGTGCGGTAAATCGCGGCTTCGTATTCTTTCGCATTGTACGCCGGCGGCAGTTCGCGTTTCATGATTGGTAGTTTATCAGGGTCATCGCATTTTTTCAACATTATTATCGCGAATAATCTGAATCCTCGCTTACAAGGGAATAACAAAATAAAAAAATCCCGCAACCACGTATGGTGCGGGAGCCGTTTCTCTACGAGTCGAGCTCGTCAAAGCTCTCTCCCTCTTCAGCTTTGAGCCCAAACATCCCCTTCATCATCCAAACAAGGACCGCCAATCCGCTAGCCGCACTCACAGCCATTACAATCCAAAGTGCTGGCGGGATGGAAAACACCCAGAGCGCCTGCGCGAAAGCGCCTACATGAAACCCAACATGGATGGCTGCGATTACGATAAGCACGAGTCCCGCCCAACGAAGTTGCGCCCTTGTGCGCATCGGCTTGGACAGATCCATTCTTCACCTCCTTGTCATACCTTACGCTATTCTAAACACAAAAATAAACGCTGTCAACATGCTATACTATACTCATGCGGAAACATCTCGCTATCGCCACCATCGTCCTCGCCTGCGCCGCAACCGCAACTGGCGGGTTTTTCTGGTATCGCGCGCTCAAAGCAAATGAAACGCGCGCGCAGGCGTTTGAAGAGCCGCGGCCCATTATAGTGAACCCCGATGACGTCCGTGGCGTGTACATGACCGCCTCGGTGGCGCGCGGCGGCTGGCTGGGCGGAAAAACAAAACGCGATGCCCTAGTGCAACTGCTTGACGATACGGAACTCAACGGCATCGTCATTGACGTAAAAGAGGCAAATGGCTCGGAAATCACCAAAGGGCTGACAGAATTTGTCGCATCACTGCAAGACAAACCCGTCTGGAAAATTGCGCGCGTGGTGGCGTTCACGGATAATTCGCAGGTGGCCGCGCATCCAGATTGGTATCTCAAAAACAACACAGGTGCCGTGTGGCGCGACAATCGCGGCAACGCATGGCTTGACCCGGCCAACGAAGACGCGCTCCGCTATCTCATTGACTTTTCAAAATCCGTCATTGACCTCGGCTTTGACGAAATTCAATTTGATTACATCCGCTATCCTTCGGACGGCAACACGAACGCCATCCGCGCCACCGGCTCAAAAAGAAAAAACATCCGCGCGGTTTTTGCACGATTCAGCGACGACCTCCGCGCGCACAAACCTGACATCCGCCTCTCCGTTGACCTTTTCGGCTATGTCACCCAGCGGCCGGAACTGTCCATCGGCCAAGCGCTTGAAGACGCGGTGCCGCACATGGATTATATTTCTCCGATGGTGTATCCCAGCCACTATTACAGCGGATTTTCTGTGAAAGCCAACGCAACAAGAGACCTGCCCGCTGTTTCGTTATCCGCAAACGGCGCGCACAATGACCCCGCAACAGTGGTTTATCGCTCGCTTCTCACCGCGCAAGACACGATTGCCGCCGTTTCAACCACTGCGCGTCGCGCCAAACTCCGCCCGTGGCTTCAGGATTTTACGATGGGCGGCGTGCTTTACGATAAAACAAAAGTGCTGGCGCAAATTGACGCAGCACTTCGCGCCGACTCCTCCGGCTGGCTGCTGTGGAACGCGGGGAATCGGTACACTAAATCCGCGCTTGAACCAGACTAGCGTTGCGGTGCGGCCGGCAACACTACCCGCGGCTCTACGCCGAGCGGCGCCAAATGCACCCACAGTCTGCCGGGTTTCAGCGCAATTTCCTCTCCACTATCATCGTACCATCGCGTACGATGTTCTTTTCTGCTGTATTTCCAAAATCCGCGAATGAACGCGCCATCGCGGAACACCCACGCGAACCCTTCGCCGTCCGTATCCAACGCAAGCCGTCCTTCCGCATCCAACACGCGCTGCGCAACTTGTTGAACAATAATAGTGTTCACGGCGATTGCGCCGCCGTTCCGCGTGCGATACGGCTTATCTCCCGACAAGCGCACAAACGCCGCGCCATCCCATCGCCACACAGACGACCTGTTATTAACCGAAACAATCGCGATTTCCGGCGCCGGCTGCCATCCTCCGCCGGCCGGCGGCTCCGATGCGTCATACCGCCACATGCCGAACGTAGAACTCGCAACCGCGCGCTCCTCCACCGCCGCCAGCCAGCGCGATGACGAGGTATACACGTGATGCGGCGCCGCGCGGCGGCGGTCAAGCCAGTAAAATTGGCTGTGGTACCACTGGTCAAGATTGTAAACGTCATCACGCCGCCGCAACTGCTTCACTGCCTCCGGCGAACCGCCCACGTGCATATAGAGCGCGTTGTACTCGCCCGCGATGTCCACGAAATACGGACGCGCGCTCCGCACCGGCCCCGCTTCTTCCACCGCATCATGCGCCGTGAACAACGCCACCAACCGATTGATTCCGCCTTCCACCGGCACTTCGTACACCAACGGCGCGCGGTCAACGCCGGAAACAGGATGCGCATCGCGGTGCATGTCTATCATCACAGCGACGATGGGTTCAGCCGTCAGATTTTCCGAATCAACTGAAACGCCGTCTAACAATCGCTGTGAAGAAACAATAACGGGCGTTGAGGTGACAATCTGCGGCGCGTCAGCCTCCACCGGCCGTTCCGGAACCCGCGTGGCCAATACCCACACCACCGCAAACACCGTCCACGCCAACAAAAACAATGCTACAAAAATAAGCAGGGCCATCCAATTCGCGGACGGCGCCTGCTTCTTCGCCTCCAGATATCGTTGTACCACCTCCTTGAGATTCATCGTGGTTATTCCTTGGCCTTTGCCTCTTTTGCCGCTTTCGGCGCCTTTGCCGCGTCCGCTTCGCCTTCCGCAGCCTCCTCTTCTTCTTTCTTCTTGCCGGCAACTTCAATCTGGCTCACGTCAACCACCGGCTTTTCTTCAAGCGCCTTCAACTCTTCCTCCGTCATCGGCGCCGCCACCTTCGCCACCACATCCTCGGCGTGCGAAAGCACTTCCATGCCGGCAGGCACCGCGATATCTTTTACTTTAATCACATCGCTGAACGTTTTGAGCGAATCAATAGACACCTCAATTTCATGCACCAAATCTTTCGGCAAACATTTTACTTTAATGACATCCGCGGTCTTCACGAGCGAACCGCCTTCGGATTTCACCGCAAACGACTCGCCGACGAATTTCAACTCAATGTCCGCTTCAATCTTTTGCGACAAATCAACCTGACGCAAATCCACATGCGCGACGTCGTCGCGAAGCGGGTCATACTGCACGTCTTGAATCAGCACGGACACGGGGTCTTTCTGACCCTCAATCACGCAATCAATGAGCATGCTCTCGCCGGCCTCCTGAAAAACGCGCAAAAAATCCCGCTTAGGGAGCACTATGGAAACCGGCTTGAACTGCGGGCCGTAAATTACGCCCGGAATACTACCGCTTTCTCGCACGCGCGCCGCTTTTTCGGTGCGCGGGCTGACGGTCAATTGATAGGTCATAGGTATATTCTAGAAATTGGTGAAGTGCGAGACAATCATCGGTGGTAATCACGCGCTCATCGCGGAATCGAACGGCGTCATCATAACTGAAATCCGTCATCATGCCAACCGAGCTCACGCCGCCGCCTCCCATCACCACCACCGCCATAAGGGCGGCCCGGCATCGTTCGCACGTGAGGTGAAGCCACTGGGTGTCTCCCTTCCCCATCACCCGCCGAATGCCCCGCTGGTCGTACGCGGTTTTGCACAGCGGACAGGTTTGGATGAACGTGATGTTATCAAAAATGTCTTGTGGTAATGGTTTATGCATGTCTCCAGTATAGCGGATTCTAGCAGATGGCGTGAGGGGTGTCAACAAGCCTTAATACTCTCCCCTTCGCGCCGCGTACATGCTCTCCACAATGCCGAACAGCAGTAACGTGCTCACCACGGCCGAGCCGCCGTAGGACATCAGCGGCAGAGGCACACCAGTGACGGGCAACAGTCCAATAGTGGCGCCCACGTTCACAAGCCACTGCGCCACGAGCATCACGAGCGCGCCGGTCATCACGAGGAGCGAAAAATCGTCGCGGGCCAACAGCATCATGCGCGTGAGCCGATACGCAATCAACGCGAACATCCCCAATATCACCACGGAACCCGCCAACCCAAACGCCTCGGCAATCACCGCAAAAATAAAGTCCGTGTGGCTCTCGGGCAAAAATCGCAACTGCGACTGCGAACCAAATCCCAGCCCGCGTCCGAACCATCGCCCAGACCCAACCGCAATAATGGATTGCGTAATGTTATAACCCGCGCCGAGCGGGTCATGCTCTGGATTGATGAACGTAATCAGCCGGTCTTTCTGATACGGCTGCAGCACAAAAAACCACGCCACCGCGCTAAACACGGCGCCAAGCGCAAGCAGCCCGAGCACATAGCGCATACGCACGCGAAGCACGAGCATCATGCCGAACCAAAACAATCCCAGTAACAGCGCCGAACCCAAATCCGGCTGCAGCAACACGAGCGCCATTGGCACCGCCACCACCGCCGCGCTCCCGAGAAAAAATGAAAACTGTTTTACGTCCACGCGCCGGCGTTCCACAAATTTCGCCATCATCAACACGAGCGCCACTTTCATAAACTCCACGGGCTGCAACGAAAACCCGCCAATCTGAAACCATCCGCGCGTGCCGCGAATCACGGTGCCGAACACCAGCACCAACCCGAGTAGCAGCAATCCGACGAAGTACCACCACGGCGCCGTCGCGCGATAAAACGTATCCGCCGCGAACGCCGCCGCCGCCAGCGCCGCCACGCCGATGGCAATTGCGATGAGTTGCCGTTTGCCGTTCGCGCCGCCGGTGGCGCGCGCCACGTCAATGCTGAAAATCACCGCAGTCCCTACCGTGAGCAATAAAAAAGTACTGGCCAGCAGTACCCAATCGTAGGAACGCAGTTGTTGGACGAGGCGCATGGTGTAACCACCGTACCCGTCCTACGGCGCGCTGTCAATCAAAGACAATCTCATCATTTATATACGCCCTCATCAAACACGTTGAGCCGCGGCATGACCTCGGCGCGGGTCACGGTGCGCCGCACGAGCGAACGCACATCCACATGCGCCGTCTCGCCACGTTCAAACGGCGCCACTGTCGCCTGCTCTGCGCCCACCAACGTATTCCCGCTGTACAACAGCACCCAAAACGGCACCGACCAGTACGAATGAATCGTGTTGTTCGTAACGTCAAACGCAACCTGATAAGATTCCACGCCTTTCACGGCGCCCGGCCGCGTCACCGTAGTGCTCGCCACCTCAAAATCCAAACGCGCCGCAAGATATTCCGCGACATCGGGCGCGCGATACGTGGGCACGCGCTGCCACGCGGTATCATCAATCACGAGCGCGGGACTGCTGATGGTGGTTGATGCCGCAAAACCCAACACGCCGAGATATGTTGATTCGCCCGGCAAAATCGTGGCCGTCTCGCTCCCCGTTTTTTCCGCGCCATCCTCAAAATGATACGTCACATTCGCGAGCCATCGCTCATTCGGGTTCTGTGCTGACGCGAGAATATCATCCCAGCCAGCTTTGGTGCCGGAATCCAACACGAGCACGTCGCCAGTTTCAACAGCCGCCGGCGCCGTTCGCTCGCGATACCGCTGGTACGGCACATGCTGTGTTGCCATGTCGCGGAGCATCGCGCGCTCTTTCCAGTATCCGTACACCGCGTACGTCCCCCATCCGTACAGCGCATACCCAACAAGCGCGACGTCAATCACGATGAGAAAACCCAACAGAACTTTGCGTAACAACAACCGATGCGCCGCAACCCAATGATTGACAGCAACTTCTCGTCCGGACATGCCGGTAATCGGATTCACATCCTTCTCCGTGGGCATAATGCGTATAGTATATCACTTTGGAAGCCTGCGGTCATAGTGAACTGATGCGCCTGTTGAAAAAACCCGCCGCATGTGATACACTGGATGCGTTGATATGTCACCTAAACAAGCTAAAGCAGCATCGGAATACAGCGCCAAACAGATTACCGTTCTAGAAGGCCTTGAGGCAGTGCGCCGCCGGCCCGGCATGTACATCGGTTCCACCGGCGAACGCGGCCTCCACCATCTCGTCTGGGAAGTGGTGGACAACTCCATTGACGAAGCGATGGCCGGTTTTTGTAATGAAATCACGGTACGGCTGTTGCCGGAGTACCGCGTAGAAGTGACGGATAACGGCCGCGGCATTCCGGTTGACATCCATAAACAATATAAAGTAAGCGCGTTGGAACTGGTGCTCACGAAACTACACGCCGGCGGAAAATTCGGCGGCGGCGGATATAAGGTCTCGGGCGGTTTACACGGCGTGGGCGTGTCCGTGGTCAATGCGCTTTCCACATACGTCAAAGCAACGGTGTATCGCGATGGAAAAGAATGGGAGCAGGAATACACGCGCGGGAAACCGAAGAAAAAAGTGCGCGCCGTTGGACGCGCGAAAGGCACGGGAACGATTATTTTATTTGAACCGGACCCGGAAATTTTTGAAACGCGCGTGTGCAACTGGGAAACGGTGGTTGACCACCTGCGCCAGCAGGCGTATCTCACGAAAGGAGTCCGCATCAACTTGATTGACGAACGCACAGTTGCAGAACGCGCGGAGGACAAAACCGCTGTCTCGCTGAACGGCAACGGCCATCCGGTTCGTTACAGTTTTTATTTTGAGGGCGGCGTGGCCTCGTACGTCAAAAGCATCAACCAAAACAAAGAACGCAAACACGACACGGTATTCTATATAGATAAAATCGCCGATGACGTGCGCGTGGAAGTGGCACTCCAATACACGGAGGAATACACCGAAACCCTTTTTGCGTTCGCGAACAATATCCACAATCCGGACGGTGGCACGCATATTGCCGGCTTCCGTTCCGCTCTCACCCGCGCGCTCAACAACTACGCGCGAAACAAAAATATTCTTAAAGAAAAAGACGACAATCTGAATGGCGATGATGTTCGCGAAGGACTCACCGCCATTATTTCCGTCAAGGTAAAAGATCCGCAGTTTGAGGGGCAGACCAAAGCGAAACTTGGCAATACCGAGGTGCGCTCGGCCGTGGACGCGGTGCTCTACGAAGGCCTCGCCATTTTCCTGGAAGAGCATCCGCGCGAGGCGGAAGGCATCGTGGGGAAATGTTTGCTGTCCGCCAAAGCGCGCGCGGCCGCGAAAATCGCGCGAGAGTCCGTGCTGCGCAAAGGCGCGCTGGAAGGATTCACGCTTCCCGGAAAACTCGCGGACTGTTCCAGTAAAGACGCTTCAGAATCTGAATTATTTCTGGTGGAAGGCGACAGCGCCGGAGGTAGCGCGAAGTCTGGACGCGACCGAAAACATCAGTCAATTCTGCCGCTCCGCGGAAAAATTTTGAACGTGGAACGCGCGCGGCTGGACAGAA
>JBBTYK010000004.1:0-20636 GCA_038061815.1 Patescibacteria group bacterium
CGCATACGCTCAAAAAAACAATCCGCGAACATGTAGAAATCAAGAAAACATAGTGCTATGATACCTCCACTATGAAGGAGACCTTCCAAGGGGAACACGAAAAAACATTCCGGCGGACCGCGCGCCACATTCACGAACATGCGCTTCCGGAAAAAATCGGGGAGGACAAAGAACTGACGCGCTATCGTGGTCATGACGAGGCGGCTTTTGGCGCGCGCGTTGAAGCGGAACAAGGGACGGAGGCGCGCGTGGCGTTTGAAACCGTCTGCGCGATTGCGCGCAGCGTCCAAGAGGCCGGCGGCCGCGCGCTCTTGGTCGGCGGTTCGGTGCGCGATGAGGTGCTCGGCGTGCCGTCAAAAGATTTTGATGTTGAAATATACGGCCTCTCTCCCGAAGCCGTGGAAAAAATTATCGCGCCGCTCGGACGCGTGGATGCAATTGGCCAAGCGTTCGGCATCTTGAAATTGACCAAACCGGGCGGTCTTGATATTGACATCTCGCTCCCGCGCAGTGATTCAAAAATAGGAACAGGCCATCGCGGTTTTGAAGTGAAGGTTGACCCAACTATGTCCATCCGCGAGGCGGCCAAACGCCGCGACTTTACGTTCAACGCGCTTTCAAAAGACCCGCTCACCGGTGAAATTTTTGACCCGTTCGGCGGGGTGCTGGATTTGCGGGAACGGCGACTCCGCGTTACTGACACAGAGCGATTCCGCGACGACCCGCTCCGCGTGTTTCGCGGCGCGCAATTTATCGCGCGCTTCGGCCTGCGGCCTGACACCGAAACGCTCGCCATCATGCAATCCATGGCGCCTGAACTTGAAACACTTCCCAAAGAACGCATCCGTGAAGAGTGGGAAAAATTATTATTGAAATCTGAACAACCGTCTCTCGGTTTGCACGCGCTTCATGAAATGGGAATCGTTGAACGCTACTATCCCGAACTGCAATCGCTCCGCGGCACGAAACAAGAGTTTGATTGGCATCCGGAAGGTGATGTGTGGACGCACACGCTCCTCGTTCTAGACAGCGCCGCGGCGGTTATTCGGTATTACGGCCTTGCGGGCGAGGAAGCGCGAACGGTCATGTGGGCGTCGCTTTGCCATGACCTCGGCAAACCGGAAACTACCGTGTATGAAGATGGCCGCATTCGTTCAACCGCTCACGAAGCAGCCGGCGCCGAACCAACGAAAAAACTTCTTGAAAAAATCGGTGTAGATAATGACACCGTCGCCAAGTGTATCGCGCTCGTGCGAGACCATCTGTGGCCCGGCATTATATATCTCAAACACCGACAAAAAGAGGGCATATCCGATGGCGCATTCCGGCGGCTTGCCAAGCGCATCAATCCGGCCACGATTGCGGAGCTCACGTACGTTGCGGAAGCGGACCATCGCGGTCGCGGACCGTTTGTTGACTCTGCGCATCTTGAACAATTTTTGTTGCCTGACCCGTTTACCGCCGGCGCATGGGTGCGAAAACGCGCGCAAGAATTAGACGTCTATAAAGAAACGCCAAAACCAATACTGCAAGGCCGCGATTTAATCGGGCTCGGTTTTGAACCAGGCAAAGAGTTTGGTCGCGTCATTGCTTTGGCCGAAGATTTGCGCGACCAAAAAAATTTCACGCGCGAACAAATTTTGGAACTCTTCGTCGGCGCGCGTTCTCTTTCCGCGACCATTGCAAAACTTGCGCAAACGCGTGATAGCTAACGAGCGCCATGCTCCTTCGCCCACTCGTGAATGTAGCGAGGAAACTCCACGCCGCGCTTTTTCCACTCTTTAACCGCGCATTCAACGCCATAACTGCTCGTTACCTTCTTAACGGGAGCCTGCTGATTCTGAAACCTAACATACCAATCAAGCCTTACTAAAAACCCGTCGCCAAATAGTTCATTGGTTTTATCAAACAGCGCTTTTACGGCAGGCGACCGGTGCTCTCCAGCCGGTTTCACCGCATAATTTTCAAAATACGCACGGTACAACAGCTCGTCCGATACACCAGCGCTTTTTAACAAATCAAGAAGCGCGCGTTCTTTCGGATATACGTCCCGAAGACGACCCTCTTTCAGAAAATCGCGTGTTGCCGTTTCCGTCAGCGCCTCGTTTAACCACCAAAGTACCGGCCTTCGTTTGTTGCTTTGTTTAGGCTCCTCTCTCAATAGCTCGCTAAGTGGATTGAGAAACTTCGCGCCAATTTTTGTAAATTCAAAACGATTAAATTCCGGGGACTCGTCAAAAAGACCCCACTCCTCTTGGCCTGAAAGCGCATGAAACACTTCATGAACAAATGTTCCCCATCGCATCTCGCGCGGCATATCCGCCGACAAACGAACCGTATGTTCTTCGGCAAGAAAATCGCCCCACTTCTCTCCCAATGCCGCCCACAACCCGTCTACAGCCTCAAACTGCAACGTTTGCAACCGCTCATCAATATACGGCATGGTGAGAGGACGCAACGCCGATACCGCACCTGTTTTTATGGCGCCCTGCGCCAACGCGCGAAATCGTTTTTGAAACTCTTGCATTTCACGCACCATTTCTTTCTCTTCACGCGCAACCCATGCGGCATGATATTCAATGACTGGCATCAGCATTTCCGACGTATCCAATCGTGGAAACTCGTCCGCGTATTGCCTCGCTACAACTTCCGCCATCTCTTCTGCTATAAATGTGTGCCGAACTCGTTTACGCAACGCATTGCGGTCGGCAGACGGCCCTTCTTTTTGAAGAAGCGCCTTGACTTTCCTATTGATTAAACGTTTCGCGTCGTCGTCACGGTCATAGTCAAAAAGCAGATCGGCTGCAACTTTATCAATATCCACGGCATCCTTAAAATAACGCTCAAACACCTGCTGAAGCGCTTCCGGATTTTTTTCCGCCACTCTTGAAAGCGCGGCATTAATATTTTTTACATCCGACGATACTTTCTTTCCGCATCGTTTTCTTTCTTCTTCCAGCACTTTCCCTTCGCCAATATGCTCAACCCAATTCTCATATTTTTTGCCCCTGCGATTCACAAACTGCCAGCGCTCCAGTTCACGAGACCCAAAAACGTTTGACCAGTCGGCAAACTTTTCTTGTTCCTTTTTACGCCGCGCAACCCATTCCTTGCCTTCCGATGTTATTCTTTTTTTTGCTATCGGAGCGTCGGCTTCGTCATAACTTTCCTTGCCTTCTATCATATGCATATTATGATACCACCAAAAACTCTCTCGTAAAAATAAAACGCCCCGCATGCAACTGCACGCGGGGCTCGAGACTTCCTGACCAACACTAGAACAGGTCGGCGTTCGCGCGTTCGTCCCAAGTGGCGGCGAGGAGCTTCGTGCCGTCCCACTTGTAGTAGTGGGAGCTCGGCGCTCCGTACAGCCGACCCGAGTACTCCGTGCGGAAGACGACGCCCTTCGGCATAAGCGCGATGAACTGCTCGCCGCCGCCCATGCGGCCCGCATCTCCTTGCGCGATGTACCCGCGGGCGACAACCTCGCCGGGGAACTTCGCGAAGTTGAACTTGGGGCCGTCCCAGCTTCCAGTCGCCCCACACTTGGGGCAGGTCTCGGGCGCGTTGGTCGCGCCTTCGCCAGAAGCGTCGCATCCGTATTTCGAGCACTTCCACCCAGCGCGGTCGCCGGTGTGGCTGTTGCCGCCGCGGAACCCGATCTTGGTTCGGCAGACGACGAGAACCGCATCCTCCGTCGTCGCCGCCTGCATCGAGAAGAACTTCGGCTTGCCCGCCTTGGTCTGTCCGACCTCGGCGAACATCAGCCGACCCTGCACCATTCCCGTGTCGGGGTGGTTGCGGGTGTAGCCGCCCTCCTTCTTCTCGCCGAGCGCGACGCCGCACTTCTCGCACTTGTCGGCGGACGTCAATACGTCCTTGTTGCGCTCGAGGCATGACACCATCGGCGGGTTGCCGACCGGCACCACGCCGCGCTCACGCCCGCGACCATCTTCGCCGACCATAATGGCGGGGATATCAATTCCCGCGCCCTTGAGGTGCAGGGTCTCTACCACAGCGCCTGCCGCAACCTGACCACTTGCAACCGTGAAAACCCGATATGCATCCATGTCACCCTCCATTTTGTGTGCTGGTATCCATTTCATCCGACCACCGCGTGATCGTCTGAAAAAGATGTCCGTCGCATGCTACCGCGACGGACAATGCACTACCGAACCACGGGGATGAGCGCCTCGCCGGTGTCGCTCATCGGGTCCGTGTTCACCCAGACCTTCGTCTGCGCGCCGTCCCCCACGTGGTACACGGCGGCGAGGCCGAAGCTCCCGTCCTGCCGCCGCGCCGGGTGGTTCTCGAACACCCCGAACCGGCAGTAGCCGAGCGCAGCCGCGATGTAGTGCGGCGCGCCCGCCACGGCGTAGACGAACCCGTCCTCGTGACCGCGGATGTACTCCGCGAGCGCATCCGCGTCCGCGAACACCACCGCGTCCTTCACCACCACCGCGTCCTCGCCGTGGAGGTCACGGACGGCCCGCGTTTGCGCGGGGGAGAGGTCGTGCCGCGAGAGCCAGTAGATTTTCATGGTTCACCTCCACCGTTTCTTGATGTTTACAACTTATCCATCTCCGGCCTCGGCCGCTCCGTCCTGCTCGACGCATACGCACGGCCTGTTCGGAGAGGAAAAACCGCTACAACCCGCACAGTACCACATGCACCCGCCATCAGAACCCACCATCATCTGCACCTCCTTATGCAGATGAACACAGTCGGACACAATGAGGCCCGGATGCTCCAGGAGATACCGCAGGAACATCGCCCGCGCCCGATCACCCTTGTTGCCGCGCGCGAGTGCGGCAATCGTCGCCTCTGATTGGTTCATGGCTTCCCCCTTTAATCTTTCTCCATTTCATCCGACCACCGCGTGATCGTCTGAAATAGAAACCCCTCGCTTCTCCCTGAGGGGTATAGGGTGGTCCTCCTTTCTAGTAGTGGCCGAGGTAGTGGCCATCAAAGCCCACTACCTCGTACACGCTCTCCTTATCCTCATACCAGACCAGCCGCCCATCCGCGTCCTCATCACATCCCCCTCCGCCGACGGTACGGACGAACTTTCGTCCCTCCATATCCACGCCGACGAAGAAATTGTGAGAGGCGTTGCGGCCCACCTGGTAGAACTCAACGCCATCCTCCTGCACGTCCGGACGACCATCGCGCCCCCCTCTGTGGCGCATGAACTCTTGATGCCATGCCATGATTTCCTTCATGGCAGCCGCCCGCGCCGTTGCGCGGGTTTCCCGTGTGTTCATGGACTCCTCCTTTTTCATCCGACCATCGCGTGATCGCCTGAAAAAGGAGGCGCAGGTGTCTACACACTCTGCGCCAGGAACGAAGTTGAGCCCCGCTCAACGCGGCCGGTTTTGTTCCATCGGAACCGGAACCGGTAGGAGGCCCAATCCGACCGCACCACTCATGTGCGGGCAATGCGGCCGGGACGTGCCCGCGCAGCTTTCGCCACGCCAACCGTTAGCCGGAGCTTTCCCGCGGTTGGTTAGGGTCGCCACGTGCCTCCCGTGTGCTTACTGGCTGGTTCCTCCTCACAACGCACAGTACTGCAACATGCGCTATGAGGAAGAGTGGATGATCCCTCCCTCTTCCACTTTTTATTTTTTCTCCGATTTCTCGGCGATTTTACCGAGCACCGGCCTGTGCATCGAGCGCGGTCTTGCGGGTGAAGTAGACCACTCCGCTGACCACGTAGACGACACGGCCGACGAACACGCGCTTGGCCATGACGGAACCCTTTCTATGATAGCCACCCGGAAGGAAGTTGAAAGCTGGTGCGGTTTTTTGCACGGTGCGGCTGGTGCTCTCCCTGTATATATATTTAAAGAGAGGAAGCCGCAATTGTGCGTCCGCGCGACCGAGGATACATGGGGTTTTCATCTACCCGACAAAGCATTGCCTGTCGGGAGAACCTCGGTCCAAAGCCTTACAACCCCTTTCCGGATGGCTGTTCTGTACGAACGAATACCACTATATCACATCCGTTAAAATCTGTCAAGTGCCTTATGTACAAAATAATCATTCGTGGCTCAATTAGGCCATTTTTTATGTTTCTTTATTAAATCAAAATAACCGCCTCTTCGCGGCGCACCTGTCCTTGGTCTAAAAACGTCCCCCTGCCACTTGACAAATTACTTTTCTTGTGCTATAGTAACTTTCATGAACCGCCGTCGCAAGGCGGCTAGATAAGGAGGTCGGGATGGGCGGATCGGGCTAGGGAGGAGAATCCCTCCCCACGCACGCGCTGACGAGGGCACCCTCGTCCCCTAACCCCACTCGTACTCGCGGGAGTGCAGGTGGTAGCAAACCGGACCTCGGGTGGCGCAGGGCGCAACCGCAAGGAGGTGCAACAAGGAACGGAGTGGGGTGCCGCATCGGCATCTCAAGTATCCTTGCGCCACCACGAAAAGGAGGTCCTCATGGAGGGAGGATGACAAACACCGCACGGGCTCCCGCGAGCTCGCTGCGGTTATTTTTTTACTTGAATTTTTTTGCGGCGGTTTCAAACGCAAGCTCAAATAAGATATGCAACGTTTTGGTAAGCGCCGCGCTTTCAATCACGATAGAATGCATTTTTCCTTCAAACGTCACGAGCGCGATTTTATTGCCGTAAATGCCGACGTTCGCTTTGAAACCCGACAATTCCTTCGGCAACGTGTACCGTTCTGTTTTTACTTCTGACGGATGCGTCACGCCGGCATACAATCCTCGCACTTTCGTATCAAATTTTTTAAGCTGTGTACGCATGGGACGGAGCGCGGTTTTATCTATCACCGCAAACATGGCGTCAACATCCGTTATTTCCTCCGCCACTTTATGCCGCGTCGTTTGGATATCCGCCATAATCGCGTTGATACCCTCTTTTCCTTCAAACACTTTTACCATTGGTTTGTCTCCGCCCACTTGCAATTCAAGTTCTGGCAATGCGCGTTTCAAATCATCTGCATATTCGCGAAGCTCGGCCTGACGGCGTTCCGCATACACAAGCAATTTTTCCGGATGCTCTGCGGCATAACGCCGTTTTTTATCGTGAAGCGCGCTCGACATAAGCCCGCGCGATTGCAGAGATTGAATCGCGACATAGGTCGCCTGACGCGAAAGGCCGGTGAGTTTTGTGAGTTCGAGCACCGTGCTCGGTCCATACTCCAGCACGCGAAGGTATGTATGAATTTCGCTTTCTAAAAGTCCGAGCGTGCGCAAAATCGGTTTAATGTCTTTCATAATGCATTTATTATAGCATCTTATACAAGTCAGGTCTTAATTCTGAACGAACGTTTATTCGCTTCTTGCAGAATCTTAAGCGTTGCCTGCACGGAAAGGTTGTCGCTCGGCAGCAAAACCATTCGTTCGCCTATTTGAACTAAAAGGGGACTCAAAAATTCATCCGCCCATGATGGCGACAGCGTCAACACTCCGGAAAAATCTATTTCCAGCTCTTCATCGTGGCGCAATTCGCGGAAAGTAGATTGAAAGGCCTTAAAAGCCTCGCTTCCCAGCTCACGCGTTATTAAAGTCGTGCCGAATTTTTCAAGTCTTAATTTCATAGTTATATGATTTAATTTCTTGTCTAAAATTCAATTTTTACTAAACAGCCGCGAATAATATTTGTTCCTCTGACGACTCGAAATTTTTTATCCGGATCTTGCATGCGCACTTCCGCATCGCCGCTCATAAATAACAACTTTATCGGTTGAGTGATGACTACCTCTCGAACCAACTTTAAGCCATTGCCCCGCTTCTCGGGCGACCGGCCGGAAACAAATTGGGTGAACGCTACCTCTACGGCGGCAACATGATTAGACAATTCCGGAAGTACGCGCCGAAGCGTCTCTAAAACTCCCAATCCTCGATCAGCGAGAACGATAACATGTTTTTGGAGGTCATATCCAAAAAAAATTCCTGATACGTCCGGCCAATTTCCCAGGTTATGAGCAAATGAATTGTCTCCGATTTCTCCGGCAACAAGAACTATGAGCGAATACAATTTTTCATAACCGGGCTTTTCCATAAGCTCCCGCTGCATTTTCACCAACCTCGCCTGAAAGATTGAGCTCGTTTGACAATAAAATATTCCGGGGAATTCGGTTTTATTGACAACCCATTCGGTGGCAAACCGAAAAAGATCGCTCTTAAAGACTTCAAGATCGCTTTCACGATAATACCGGTGCGTTCCCCCCTCTTTTCGGATTGCAACCAATTTACCGCTTTCATCCCAACGGCGAAGGGTGTCCCTTGATACGCCCAATATTTCTGACGCTTGACCAATATTTAATAGCTTTTCATTCATGCTATCTATAATAGCATAACCAAGAAATCTATGCAATAGGCAACCAAATCTATGCAAAAATATGATAATCTATGCAAAAACTACACAATATAAACATCCCGCAATAAATTCCAAACTACAGTGGGCAGGGAGAGAATCGAACTCTCACGGGTATTACCCCAACAGCTCCTAAGGCTGCCGCGTCTACCTAGTTCCGCCACCTGCCCATGTGGACAGCATAGCATATCACAAAAAGAGCGGCACGTCAATCTGGTATACTGTATCTATATGAAATACTTCGTGGGGGGATTTTTAGTTTCACTCCTTTCCATCATAACGCCGCTCGTCCCTGCCGTGCTCGCGGCGGAAACCGCGGTGGCCACCATCGCCATCACGGAAATCGGCGCGTATGAAAGAGATAACTCTGAATGGGTGGAAATCTATAACTTCGGCGCCGCGCCGATTGACCTCACGGGATGGACTTTTTGGGACACTGACGCCGCGCGTCTCGCGCGACACACCCTCACGCTCTTTCAGGGCGATGATTTTTTATTGGCGCCGCAAGAGTACGCCATCATCGCCGAGGTGGCGGCCACCACGCGCGCGCAGTATGCGTCTCTTTCCGGCATCACCGTCTTTGATAGCGCGTGGGACACCTTGAAAGAAAACGGCGAAGAAATCGGTTTGAATGACGGCGCAAACACTATCGTTGAACGTTTCACGTATATACCCGCGCCCGATGCCTCGCTGGAACGCCGTGATGTCATGCTTCGCGACTACACGGAAAGCAACTGGGTGGAACGCGAGGAGGGCAATAGCATCGGAGCTGAAAATGTCACCTCAACACCGCCCGAAGAAGAACCCACGCCCCCGCCACCCGCTCCGCCAGCCGACGAAACCGCCACCACAACCCCTGAAATACCATCAAACAAATCACTGGCGCCCACGGAGACCGTCAAACAGTACGCAAGCGGCGTCGTGGTCATCAACGAATTCGTCTCCGACCCTGCTGAAGGAGAGGAATGGGTGGAACTCTACAACAATTCAACGGAGCTCATAACATTCAACAAATGGACGCTGGAAGACGGCAATGAAACCGCCACCACGCTCTCCGGCACGCTCGCGCCGAATCAATTTACGGTGATTGAAAAACCAAAGGGGCAGTTGAACAACACGGGCGACCTCATCGTGCTCGCCGATGGCACCGGCAAAATCATTGACCGTATTGCTTACGGCGACTGGGCAGATGAATCTACGAACGACAACGCTCCGGCCGCAAAAGACCCGCTCTCGGTTGCGCGCACGCAAGACGGACGCGACAGCAACAACGATGCGCTGGATTTCGCGTTGACGGAAACGCCCACAAAAGGAGGGCCGAATGTCATCACGAACGAAACAACGCGGACGGCGCCGCGCGTGCCGCAATCCGCCACCTCAAGCACGCTCATGATTACCGAACTCCTGCCGAATCCCGTCGGCCCGGACGCGGAAGGCGAATTCATTGAACTCTACAATCCAACCGCCGGGGCCGTCTCGTTCAAAGATTTCGCGCTCCGCGACGCCAGCGGAAAAACATTTGCGTCATCCACGCTCGTCATCCCGTCGCTTAGCCACCTTGTCCTCTCACGCACGAGCACAAACATCGCGCAAAACAACAGCGGCGGCGAAACCGTGACGCTCCTTGACCAAGATGACCGCGCGCTTGAAACTGTTTCATTTACGGGTAGTGCGGCCGAAGGCGCAAGTTACGCCCGCACTGACCGGCACACCTGGCGCTGGACCAACAAACCGACACCGGGCGCGCCCAACAATTTTACCGCCGTGAACAATCCGCCCATTGCCGTGATTGATGCGGAGGACGAGGCGCTTGTGAATACTGACATCTTGTTTGACGCTTCGGATTCAAGCGACGCAGAAAATGACCCGCTCACGTTCCACTGGGATTTTGGCGACGGCGAGGAATCCGCGGCGCAGCACCCGCGCCATTCGTATGAAACAGCAGGCGCATATACCGCCGTGCTTTCGGTTTCTGACCACGAACTGACATCAAAAACCGCGCATGTCGTTCGAGTGCTTTCCGCTCCACTGGCTGGCGGCGTAGAAGACGGTGTCGGCGGCCCAGCGCCCGTAGATTTTTCCGCGCTCCGCATCACGGAATTCATGCCGAACCCGGAAGGGTCGGACGAGGCCGAATGGATTGAGCTCCACAACACAGGCGTTGAACCGATTGCGCTTGACGGCATCAAACTGGATGACGAAGAAAGTGGCAGCCGCGGGTTCACCGTGAATGAAGATGCGGCGTTTGAACCGGGCGCCTATCGCGTGTTCGGACGGCAAGAGACAAAAATCGCACTCAATAATACGAGCGACGAAACGCGGCTTTTTGACCCGTTTGACCAACTGCTTGCGAGCATACCGTACGATGATGTAACGGAAGGCGCGAGTTACGCCGTGGATAAAAACGGCGCGTGGCATTGGACGAGCACGCCGACGCCGGGCGACCAAAACATCATCACACCGTTACGAGAACGCGCGCCTGCCGCACGCACACCATCCGCCGGCGGGCGAACCGCAGCGCGCCGCACCGTAAAACCGCTCAAAACCGTTCCATTGGAATCCGTGCGGGATTTGGATATCGGCGACCGTGTGCAAACAACCGGCGTGGTGGCGGTACTCCCCGGCATTCTGGGATTGCAAATCTTCTATATCGTCACGCCGTCAACAACCGCCGGCATGCAAGTATACTCATACAACAAAACATTTCCATCGCTCCGCATCGGCGACCGCGTTGAAGTAACCGGTACGCTCTCGCAGGCGCGCGACGAATTGCGCATTAAAACGCAAGAAGCCGGCGACATTCGCGTGATTGAACCGGGCGCGCTCACGCTCCCTCGTTCAATACCGGTCAATCAACTTACGGACGAACACGAAGGCGCGCTCGTCAAAATTGCGGGGACCATTACGCAACGCCTTCAAAACAAAGCATACCTTGATGACGGCACCGATGAATTGCTCGTGTATATCAAAGAAGGCGTTGCCATCTCGCGCACAGCGCTTATGCCGGACGAGCATGTGGAGATAACCGGCATCGTGCGCAAAACGGCAAGCGGCCTTCGCCTCTTGCCGCGCGGGCCGGAAGATATTACTATTATTCCAGCCGCGAACGTGCCGGAGGTATCGCAAGACGCCGCGCGGCGAACCGCTTCTTCATCCAACACGCTCGCGAGTTTTCTCGCCGCGGCCGCTGGCACGCTCGCCAGCTTGCTCGTGGCGCTGCTCGCCAAACAGCACACCGGAACGATTAAAAATCTTTTCGCGCGTTTCCGCGATAATTAACACTATGTTTCGCATCTTCATCACCCGCCGCATCCCCGATATCGGACTCCAAATTTTGAAAAAACACAAAAATTTTCGCGTGGAGATGTACCACGAAAAGAAAGACCCCTATAACGCCGCGCCGCCCATCCCGCGCCGCGTATTTTTGAAAGGCATTCGCGGCGTCCACGCCATCCTGCCCATGCTCACGGAAACCATAGATAAAGAAGCGTTTGATACCGCCGGACCGCAGCTCAAAATCGTGGCAAACAACGCCGTGGGATACAACAACATTGACATTGCGGAAGCAAAAAAACGCAGCGTTATTATCACCAATACGCCGGGCGTGCTGAACGTGTCCGTTGCCGAACACACCGTTGCGCTCATGCTCGCGCTCGCGAAACGCATTGTGGAAGCGGACGGCTTTACCCGCAGCGGAAAATTCAAATCATGGGCGCCGCTCCTTATGCTCGGCACGCAACTTTCCGGCAAAACGCTCGGACTGGTGGGCAGCGGGCGCATCGGTTCCATGGTTGCTCGCTTTGCGCATGACGGGCTCGGCATGAACATCCTCTATACTGATGTGATACGTTATCCGGAAATAGAAAAAACGGTCAACGCAAAAAAAGTTTCGCTCGCAACGCTCTGCAAGCAAGCCGACGTCATCTCGCTCCATGTGCCGCTCTTGCCGTCCACGCATCATCTCATCAGCGCGCCGCAACTGAACCTCATGAAAAAAACCGCGTTGCTCATCAACACCGCGCGCGGCCCGATAATTTCAGAACAGGCGCTGCTCAAAGCGCTCTATAACAAAAAAATCGCCGGCGCGGCGCTTGATGTGTACGAATGCGAACCGTTGATTGACTGCGATGTGACCGACCACCGCGCGCTCCGCAAACTTCCGAATGTTATTTTAACGCCGCATATTGCTTCCGCCACGCGCGAGGCGCGCGACGAAATGGCCGCGACCGCCGCACGGAATATAGTTGCCGTACTAACCGGAAAAAAACCGCTCACGCCGATTGTCTAACGACGCCCGATAAACCGCTCGTCATCAATGAGAAAAATGGTGAGCATGAAGAGCGCGGCCACTGTGGCAATCGCATACCATCCCACACCGATGACCATGCCAAGCGCCGCGGCCGCCCAAAGTCCTGCAGCGGTGGTCAACCCGATGACGCGATTTTTTTGATGCAAAATGAGTCCGGCGCCCAGAAATCCGATGCCCACCACAATCTGCGCCGCCACGCGCGAGGGGTCGGTCTCTTTCCCAAATCCAAAACCAAATTGCGATAAAATAGTGAACAGACACGAACCGAGCGTCACCAGCGCATACGTCCGCATGCCCGCCGCCTTTCCCTGTTTTTGCCGCTGGAATCCCAAAATGCTGCCGTACACAATCGCGAGCACCATCGCAAAAATAATTTCTCTGTTTTCCATACCCTCCTTAGTTAGGTACCGTGGCCTGTTGTTTTTCCCATTTTAACCCGCCTTCGCTCGTGAGATACACCCCCTCACCATCCACAACGGTTACCCCCTGGTCGCGCGTGCCCACAATCACGCGATTCTCATTTTTAGCATCAACCGCAAGGGCTTTCACATCGGCCAGCGGCAGATTGCCGTTTACTGCCTCCCATGACCTGGCGCGGTCGGTGCTGCGGAACACGCCTTTCTTCGTCGCGACATACACGATGTTGGTGTCGCTGTCTGCGAGGTCAAGGTCATACAACTCATCATTCGCCACATCCGGCACGCGCGTCGGATTCCAGCTGGAACCGTTGTCCGCCGTGTACCACAATCCCTGGTCGGTCGTGATGTAATACACGAGCGGGTCGCGCGGATGGCTGTCAATACTGCGCACACGGACGGCTTCCGTGCCTGTCGGCGGTTTGAGCTGTGTCCACGAGACTCCGCCGTCCGTTGAACGTTGTACACCCTGGGTTGAACCGGCGAACACCGTATCATTATCCAACGGATGCACGAGCAAGGCATCGGTAAACGCGAATGTCAGGTTTTCCGCGGATGATATGTTGCTCCATGTCGCGCCGCCGTTCGTACTTTTGATCAACCACCGGCTGCTCAATCCATAGACAATTTCGGGGTTGCCTGTGGCGAACGCGAGGCCTTGTACCGGGCCGA
Source organism: Patescibacteria group bacterium (assembly GCA_038061815.1). GTDB lineage: Bacteria > Patescibacteriota > Patescibacteriia > Magasanikbacterales > JBBTXJ01 > JBBTXJ01. Next base: position 13,742 of record JBBTYK010000004.1, read on the forward strand.
CGGTGCTTGATACCGTTATTGATGACCACACGGCGCCGCCGTTCGTCGTCCGATAAATCTTGCCGCCGTCGGACAGCAACACCACATCAGGATTGGTGCCGTGAACCGCGATGGTTTCTACCGCGCCGCCGGTACGGATACGCGACCATGTCTTGCCGCCGTCTTTGGTTTTCCATACTCCCACGCCACCGTCCAGAGACGCCACATACATGATATTAGAATCCGAACGCGCGATTTCCATATCTTCAACGGCGCCGAGCACCGCCGGCGTTGACGTCGGCGCGGCGGGAACGGCTGGCGGCGTACTGGTGGGCGCCGGCGGCGCATCTGGAGACGACGTCACGAGCACCGGCAAACCTCTATCGCCGCTAATTGATGTTTCCGCATCGCGCGCGGACGCCGGGTCAAATTGAGTTGTAAGCGTAATGGGGTCGCCAATCGTATAGACGCCGAGGAATAGCGATGCCGGCAGGTCATCCACTTTTTTGTTCCAATCAGTTCCATAGAGCACCGTCGCGACGTCCTCGGTGGTGATGTGACGCGCCAGTCCATTTTTGCCGATGGCATAAACCTTAGGGTCGTCCGGAATCTTGACCATTCGCGTGCCCGGACGATACGTCACCACGCCGGCGAGCGGCACGCTGTTCAATTCCTCGCTGGTCACCGCCTGCACCTTGTCAAAATTCTGATACCACGTTTTATAAATGCGCTCATTTGAAAACACGTACCGCTTCAAATCCGTGCCCACATAATACACCGCGTCTGAACTCTGAATTTTGATAAGCTCGCCACCCACATACTCTACAGCGCGCACCGATCCAACAACGAAAAGAAGCGCGACGGCACCGAGGAATAGCGCGGGGTATCGAAGATGCATAGTGCGTCTAGTATAGCATGTTTCTGTTGAGCGGGTGAGGAGAATCGAACTCCCGTCTCGTCCTTGGCAAGGACGCATACTGACCATTGTACGACACCCGCAAAAGCGCGTTTTAACACGCGCCCATAATACCCTACTGACACGTTCGTGTAAAGTGGGCCGCACCCGCATTATCCGTGTACCTTCGGCTTGATGCCTTCCTGCGCCAAAAACTTCTGCATATCCGCAAACGTGCTCATGAATTGCGCAGGGAAAATGATGGTGGAATTTTTCTCAATGCTGATTTCCGCCATGGTCTGGAGATTCCGCAACTGGAGCGCAATCGGATGCTCTTGCATAACATCCGCGGTCTCCGCCAATTTCTGCGACGCCAAAAACTCGCCTTCCGCCGCGATAATCTTGGCGCGCTTCTCGCGTTCCGCCTCCGCCTGTTTTGCCATGGCGCGCTGCATGCCTTCCGGCAATTCAATATCCTTGATTTCAACCACCGGCACCACCACGCCCCACTCTTCCGTGTGCGCATCCAGCACTTTGGTGATTTCAACGTTCAGCGTCTCGCGCTCGCTCAAAATCTCATCCAACTGAAACTTGCCGACGATATTTCGCACGGACGTCTGCGCAATTTGATTGATTGCGCTCCGCACGTCCTCAATGGTCACGATGCTTTTAACCGCGTCCGTAATTTTGTAATACGCAACCGCCGAAATGTCCACGGACACATTGTCTTTCGTAATGATTTTTTGGGGCGGAACCGGCAGTGTAACGGTACGCATGTCCACTTTTTTCACGATGTCTATATAAGGAATCACCAAATTCAATCCCGGTTCCCGCACGCCGATAATTTTCCCAAACCGAAACACCACTCCTTTTTGATACTGCTGCACAATTCTAAGACCTGGAATAATAACGAACACGACGATGAAAATGGCAAGATAGATGAACATACTATGAAAAAAGAATAAAAAGCGTTAGAGCGGGTAAGGGGAATCGAACCCCTATCAACAGCTTGGAAAGCTGTGGTATTACCACTATACGATACCCGCGTCTTTTGTCAACCCTAATCAACCAAAACCTCCAGAACTTCCTCCACCTTCTCTTTCCGCTTTTCACTGGCCGTAACCGCCTGTTTTTCGTGAAGCTCCGTATACCCGCATGAAGCGCAGGTAAGCGTGGTAAAGTGACGATTTTCTATATTCAAAATGCGCTTCCAAAAACTGCCAGCCAGCCACACCTCGCCTTTGCGATACTTCAAGCAGTTACATTTAACGCATTTGTAGTTGGTCATAATCTACCAGTTAGTATACGCACATTTCGCGGCCCTGTCAACGACCCCAAAACTTCTTGGTAAACCCATTGGCGCTCGGACAAATGTCGCGAAGCGGACACTCGGGGCACTTCGGTTTTGCCGGCACGCACACCGCGCGACCGCGTGTATTCATGCCCATATTGTATAGCGGCCTAAAGGCTAGTACAATGGTAGTTATGAAGATACGCTACGTTAATGGCGCAAAAATTCGCAATACCACGAATACTGACTTCGCGGGATTCGCAACACACGTGTATGACGCCGCGGTACCCACGGGTGAACTCTGGATAGAGGATTATCTCAAACCGGAAAAAGACCTTATCCTCCACATGGCAGAAACAGAAAAACGCTATGAGCGCCGCAGTTTCGCATTCATACGCGCACGGCTCCAAAAAGAGGCGCTCGCCCGCGGCAACCCGCCGCCGTTCGTCAAAAAACGCGAACGCCGCGGTTCGCTCACGATTGTTTCGGTTGACGGCGCCGTGGTGCGCGCGCATCTTGACCCCTATTTTTTCCTCGGCGGGCATGACATGGTTTACTCCTATATACCAAAAAACGAAATTTGGATTGACGCGCGGAACTATCCGAAGGATAATCGTTTTACCGTGATTCACGAGCTCCACGAACGCGCGCTGATGGCGCGCGGCATGGATTACGCAAGCGCGCACGACTACGCTATCGCGGAAGAACGGCATCACCGCCGAAAACAAGGCGTTGCGCGATTTACCAATGGCTAATATGGAAGACCAAAAACAACACAAAGCGCAACCGGAACAGGACAATCTCGCCGTTGCTCATACGAAACAAACGCAATCGGGATACTGCGGCCCGGCGGCGCTCAAAATTCTCCTCTCATACTTCGGCAAGACGTTCAACGAGGACCAGCTCGCGGCGCTTGGGTATACCACCCGCGACGACGGCACCGAACACGAAGGCCTCATCCAGGCCGCCAAACAAGTCGGCGGATTTGTGTTTACCAAAGACAACGGAACCATGGAGGAGCTGGAGTATTTTATCAAACAAGAAAAATTACCGGTCATCGTGGGATGGTTTGACGAGGACGGCGACCACTACGGCGTGACGGTGAACATGACGGACAAAAACATCATCCTCGTTGACCCGGACAACACCAAACAGCCGGAACGCTGGCTCTCACGCGAAGTGTTCCCGCGCATTTGGTTTGATTTCATTGGCAAAGATAATCGCATCGTCTCGTGGGGCTGGTACATGGTGGTCACGTTTGAAAAAAAGAAATTCGCTCTCAAAGGCGGATACTATTACTAATAATGGAGACCCTCGCTGAATGACAAAACCGGCTCGTCGCCGGTTTTGTATCTCACGCCGATTCACATGGATTTCCATCGTTTAATTCGCAAACTGTTCCCCACCACGCTCACGCTTGAAAACGCCATCGCCGCCGCCGCGATAATGGGGTTTAACCAGCCAAGTGCGGCAAGCGGAATCGCCGCCGCATTGTAGAAAAACGCCCAAAACAAATTCTGCTTGATGGTGCGAAAGGTGAGCCGTGAAAGCGCGAGCGCTTCCACGACTTTGGCGGGACGACCCTTCACCAGCACGAGATGACCCGCTTCAATGGCGATGTCGGTGCCGGTGCCAATCGCAATCCCCAAATCTGCCTGCGCGAGCGCCGGCGCGTCGTTGATGCCGTCGCCCACGAACGCCACCCTCTTTCCTTTTTTTTGCATTTCTTTCACCTTTTCCACCTTATCCTCCGGCATCACCTGCGCAAAAACCGTATCTATGCCGACCTGTTTCCCTATCGCGTGTCCGGTGCGCTCGTTGTCGCCCGTAATCATCACGGTCTCAATGCCTTGTTTTTTGAGCGCCGCAACCGCATCCTTGGCATCCGCTTTCAACGTGTCCGCGATGGCTATCAAACCAAGCAATTCATTTCCGCGCGCCGCCGCGATTACCGTTTTCGCCTGCTGCTCCAATTTCTGAAGCGACGAATCAACGGTTTTGGTTTCTTGACCGACCGCAAACGCGAGACGTCCAACTCGCGCCGCCGCCCCGCCAACCACACCTTCTACGCCTTGTCCCGTCACACTCTTAAAACTTTTCACTTCGGACAGCGCCAGCCCCTTCTCTTCAGCCGCGCGAACCACGGCTTGCGCAAGCGGATGCTCGGATAATTTTTCAAGACTAGCCGCAACGCCCAACACCTCATCGGCCGAACGCCCACCCATCGGCACCACATCCGTCACGCGCGGCTTGCCTTCCGTGAGCGTGCCGGTTTTATCAAACAGCACCGCGTCAATGCGCTTCGCCCGCTCAAACGATTCGCCATTTTTTATGAGAATGCCGTTCTGCGCGCCAAGACCCGTCCCCACCATAATAGCGGTTGGCGTGGCAAGACCGAGCGCGCACGGACACGCAATCACGAGCACCGCAATCGCCGGAATAAAACTCGCGGTTACGTCTCCCGTTGCGAGATACCACACCACAAACGTCACCGCCGCAATCACCAGCACAATCGGCACAAACACGCCTGAAATGCGGTCCGCCAATTTCTGAATCGGCGCCTTTTTGGTTTGCGCATCGGCCACCATGCGCGCAATCTGCGCGAGCACCGTATCTGCGCCGACTTTTTTGGCAACCAGCGTAATCGCCCCGTCAATATTCACCGTCGCGCCGTACACCAAATCATCCTCGCCTTTAGACACCGGCATACTCTCGCCCGTCAGCATGGACTCATCAACGTTCGTCCCGCCGGTGATAATCTCACCGTCAACCGGAATTTTTTCTCCCGGCTTCACGAGCAGAGTATCGCCAACCGCAACGCGCTCAACAGGCATCTCCACTTCTTTCCCGCCGCGAATCACGCGCGCGGTCTTTGCGCCCAATTCCAACAATTTTCGCACCGCCGCGCTTGCCTGACCCGTACTTCGCGCCTCAAAAAACTTGCCGAGTAAAATGAGCGCGGTGATGACGGCACCGATTTCAAAGTACACATCTTCCGCGCCGCGCGCCAAGGCCCACACGCTGTACAACAGCGCCGCAAGCGTGCCAAGGGAAATCAGCGTGTCCATACCGGGCGCCAGATGCCGCGCATCCTTCACCATGCCGCGATGGAATTGCCAGCCGATACCAAGAATAACCGCCGTGCTCAACGCCGCAACGAACCACATGGAGAGTGCATATCCATACATCACCCGCCCAAACTCAACGCCGAACATGCCGACGGCCGCGGCAGGCGCGGCAAGCGCCAGCGCCCAAATCGCTTTCTTCCGCGCCGTTCCCACCTCATCGTGATGCATGTGCTCGCGAGCTTTCTCTTTTTCCGCCTCGTCGTGATGTCCTCCGTGCGACGGCGCTGATACGGCTGGCAACACTGCTTTATACCCAATGCTCTCCACCGCCTTTGCAAACGCCTCCGGCGCCGCTACCTGTTCGTCGTACGTTACCGTCGCCTGTTTCAATGCAAAATTCACGGACGCATCCTGTACTCCCGACACTTTTTTCAACGCCTCCTCATTCCTCACCACGCACGACGCGCAATGCATCCCCTCAAGCGGAAAGGTTATGGTCTTCATACTCAAATCAATTTACGACAATCTCGCCGATTTTGCTGCCCATCGCGCAGGTAAACGGAATTGTGCCTGCTTTGGTGGGTGTGAACGTAAACGTATTTTTACCGAATACAAGACGCTGCGCGACGTTATAATCCGGCACCACGAGCGTCCCCATGCATCCGCCGAGCGGTATCTGCACATCAACCTCAAGCTCAACCGGTAAACCGCGCTGCACCGTAAACGTATTCGGATAGAATCCGCGCGTTCGCGACACCTCCATAAACAACTTCTGCGACGAAGCGCAATTCGTAATTTTCGGGTCGCAGCCCGCGGACTTCGCTTGCGCAAGCGCCGCCGCCACCGTCGTCCCCTGCGGATTCGGCACCACCACGAACGCCGCGCCGCGCGTAGTCATTCCCATCGTACAGCTGAACGACATCGTGCCCGTCTCCTGCGGCGTAAAGACAACCGGCGTAATCTTGTCGCGCGCCAAATACGTCGTCAGCCCAAGCCGCGGCGCCGAAATCACCCGCGCGCACCCCTGCGCCTGCCGCCCGTCAATGCGCCGTTCACCCGGAATGCCCTGCACGACGCGAAATCGGGAAGGACTATACTGCAAACCGCTTACTCGCATATCCACAATCTGCTTGCCGTCCTCATAACGCACATTCGGGTCGCCTGCCGCTTCCACAATGGATGCCTGACTCGGCGCAAACAAACCGCTCAATGGATTCCCCGTCAGGTTCAACCCGTTATTCACGTTGAACACGCCCAACATCACCACCAGCGCGCCCGCGAACTTCAGAAAGTATCGCTGGAACTTCCCTTTCGCGAAACTGGAAATGGCCGAGAGCGATAACAGCGCCGGTAGCGTCCCCAGCGCAAAAACGCCCATCGTGAGCGCGCCCTGCACCGGGTCGCCCTGGCTCAACACATACAACTGAAGCGCCTGCGTGAATCCGCACGGCAAAAAGAACGTCAGCGCGCCAAGCGTAAACGGCGCCCAGCGGCTGTTGCTCCCGCTCATTGAATGAATGCGGTGCGCAATGAATTTCGGCATGCGCGGATAGAAGCGTTTCGTCCACGGGAACAGCTTCAAGATGTTGAACCCCAGAATGATCATCACGATGCTCACCAGAATCGTGAGTACGCCGGTCATGCGCGGCGAGAGGGCAATCA
>JBBTYK010000005.1:0-6724 GCA_038061815.1 Patescibacteria group bacterium
GTGCGCCTCCTCAAGCGCGCGCATTTTTTTCATGAGGTCTCCCTGCGCGCGCTGCGCCAGCTCTTCGCTCTTCGTGAGCTCCTTCATGCGGCTATTGATGCGCTGTTCTTCGGCCGCCAAATCCACCCACCGCTTGCCGTAATACTGTTTCCGCACTCCTTCAAGCTGCCGTATCACCTCATCGCGTTCCGCGAGCCGGCTCACCTGCCGTCGGAGCGTTTTCAGACGCGGTTCAATTTCACGAATCAACAAATCCGCCTCGCGCAGATTTTCCCGCGCGCGCGCGAGTTTTTGCGCCGTCTGTTCGCGCTTCAGTTGGAACTCCTTGACGCCGGTTGCTTCGTCAAAAAACGCTTTGCGTTCCGCCGGCGCGGCGACTACCACTTTATCAATCATGCCCTGACCGATGACGCTGTAACTGTTTTTCCCCACCTGCGCGCGCGCCAAAAAAAGCTCCAAATCCGCAAGGCGCACCGGCGATTTGTTGATGATATACTCGCTCTCCCCGGACCGATACAATCGCCGCGCCACCTCAATGCGGCTGCCGAAATCTTCAAGCGAGCGGTCCTCATTATTGAACGTGAGCGTCACCTCCGCAATGCTTTTGCGCGTGGCGGTTCCGGAACCGGAAAAAATAACATCCTCGCCCTTCTTCGCGCGAAGCAATTTCATGGACTGCTCGCCGAGCACCCATCTGACGCTTTCACTCGCGTTACTTTTCCCGGAACCATTCGGCCCCACAATTCCCGTAATGCTAAAACGACCCCCGCGCGGCGGGAGAAATTCAAACGTTGTTTTATTGGCGAATGATTTAAATCCGAGGAGCTCAAGCTTCTCCAAATACATGCGCACAGTATACCAATTTCCCGCCGCCATTGACAGTATTCCTCCGCTCCCATATACTATCTTTCCTTCCCTATGAACACGGAAGCAGCACAACAAATCGCCCACAAGCTCCGGCAGGCGCGCCGCGTGCTTTTAATCCCCGGCACCAACCCTGATGGCGACAGCCTCGGCTCCGTCTGCGCCGTGTTCGGCTATCTCAAACGGCAGGACATCCCCGTTGAAATTTTCTGCCCGGCCCCCGTGCCGTCCAACCTGCAATTTTTGCCGTATGCCGACCGCATCACCAACGATGAACGCGCATTTGAAAACGCCGATGTGGTCATGGTATTTGATGCCGGCGACCTGCGATACGCCGGTATCGCCGAGCGCCTGCCGAAGATGTCCGCGCGGCCGTTCATCATCAACATTGACCATCACGCCAGCAATGAATACTACGGTGACATCAACCTCGTGGTGAAAGACGCTGCGGCAACCACGGAAGTACTGTATGCATTTTTCACGGCGCTGGGCGTGTCGCCTGACCCGGACATGGCCACGTGCCTTTTGACCGGCATCATCACTGACACGGATTACTTTTCAAACGCGGCGACAACCGGCAGCGCCATGGCAACCGCCAGCGAACTCATCGCCCGCGGCGCGCGGCTCCACGCCATCCGCGAGCATACGCTCAACAATAAACCGGTTGCGCTCCTCAAACTCTGGGGCATCACGCTCGCGCGATTGTACTATCAGCCGACGCACCGTTCTGCCATCACGTATGTATTCCAAAAAGATTACGAGCACTTCGGATTGGATGAAGCCGATGTGTATGGCATTGCGAATTTTCTCAACCGGCTCGGCGAAGGAAACTACTCGCTGTTCTTGAAAGAAACCACGGACGGCCACGTGAAAGGCAGTTTGCGCACCACGCGCGATGACGTTGACGTATCCGCAATCGCCAAACGTTTCGGCGGCGGCGGGCATCAAAAAGCGGCTGGATTTAAGGTGCCGGGACGGCTGACTGAAACGGAACGGGGAGTGAAAATTGTACAAAACTAACCGTTCTGCTATTGTAAAGATATGCCCACCAACACTGTCACAAAACCAACCGACCAGTATCTCATCCCCACGGTCATTGAGAAAACGCACTACGGCGAACGCGCTTACGATATTTACTCGCGCTTGCTTAAAGACCGCATCATTTTTTTGGGCACCCAGCTTGATGATGCCGTGGCGAACGCGATTATCGCCCAGCTGCTTTTTCTGGAAAGCCAGGACCCGGATAAGGATATTAAATTGTACGTCAACTCGCCGGGCGGTTCCGTGACGGCCGGACTCGCGGTGTACGACACCATGCAGTACATCAAGCCAGCGGTTTCAACCATCTGCATCGGGCTGGCGGCATCCATGGCCGCGACGCTTTTGGCGGCCGGCGCGAACGGCAAACGATTCATACTGCCGAACGCGGAAGTGATGATTCATCAGGTGATGGGCGGCGCGGAAGGACAGGCAAGCGACATTAAAATTTCCGCCGAACGCATTTTGCGCATTAAAGACCAGCTCAATAAAATCCTCGCGAAGCACACCGGCCAGCCGATGGAACGCATTGAAAAAGACACGGACCGCGATTTCTTCATGGTTGCGGAAAAAGCCGTGGAGTACGGCGTCGTGGATAAAATAATTGAATAACGGAGCTGCCGCCGAAAACAAAAGCGGCCCGCCAAAGACGGACCGCTTCTGTTATTGTTGTGGAGAAATAACCACAGAACCCGTAGTCAAGAAGACACCTCACGGAAGCATGCGAGGCGAAGCCCAGCCGGCCCCGCGAGGTGTCTCCATGCTTGTCGTGACTACGGATGGATGACTACTTCCTGTCCTCACCTGTCTCCAGACGAGCTTTCAGCGTACCATACCAAAAAAATGCTGTCAAGGGGCAGATTTTTGGCTCTAATAATTGAAAATTATCAGCTCATCTCACTCAACCGGAACCGGAAGAGCTTCGGCGGGCGGTTGTTCACCCTCTGCCGGCGCCGCCGCATCGGTACTCAACGCTTCAACGCCAACCTGACAAATCTCCGGCAGCGGCCGGTAGTAACTTTTGTACACCGTGTCTTTTTTTGTCCCGTCCGGCAACGCCACCGTATACGTAAATGAGGTTGATGCGCCCGGATGCCGGCTCTGGCATTTGCGTTTGCCGGGTTCCAAATCCAACGTTTCAATTTCCTTCATCGGCCCGGTTGCAATCCACCCGTGCACCACCGGCGCGGTGTACGAACCTTTCCGTCCGTCAGACGTTCCCCAGAGCGTAAACCGCAACTCGGATTTTTTCATGTCCATTTCAGCGACAAACAAAAGATAGTTGCCGGTATCGTTTTTGAAACGAAAATCCGGCGCCGGGTCATAGATGGTCGCGTCCGTGCCTGGATTATTATTTGACGGGTCATTGTAATAGGTCACCACGAGTCCGTGATTGGTGCGTTGCGTAATAGGCATGCCGCTGTTCATGGCCATGCGAAACGTGGTGGTGCCGAGCTGGCACAATCCGCCGCCGATTTCTGGTATTATTTTATCTCCTTTAATCACGAGTTCCGGCACATATCCTCCTGCAAGGGTGAACGGCCTCAACGCATTGAGCAATGAAAATTCCTCGTCCGGTTTAATCAGCAGGCCGTTCAATTTATTGACGCCGTTGCGGATGTTTTTAATGCGATTGGCCGGACTGCCGCGAAAACTTGAAATGCCGGTGCCGAGCGGCTCGCGAATGCCCAGCGTATTCACGTCTCCCGTTTGGATTTTTGGTTCAACGGTGCGCACCGCGAGTTTGACCGAACTGGTCGGCGCGGGAACGCCGCTCCGCAGCGCCGCGAGCCGCACATTGAGCGCCTCGTCAATCGCCGCCGCCGCGCCATTCGCATCAATCGCAACACCAGGACGGCTGGACTGAAACTCTATTACGCGATTGCCCTCCACACGAAATTTCGCGTCGCGAATTTCCACCTCCACATCCGACGCAACGGTTTCTTGCAGCCACGCGCCGAATGCCACGCTGTCAAGTCCCACCCGCACCGCGCCCTGCGCATCTTTCGTCACTGCGACAAGCGGCCCGGCCTGCTCCGGTTTCAGTTTCCATGTCTGCGTTATTTTTTGCGTTGCGTCCTCATACGTCAGCGCCACATCGCCGCTTTTCACCAGTGACGGAAGATGCGGCAACAACGGTTCAACATCTGCGCGCGTCACGCGCGGCGCATCAACGCGCCGCTCAACGGTAATCGGTTTGAGCGTAAGATTAGCAAGGTTCTGCACCGCGCGCGCAATCGCGGAATCCACATCGTACACCACACCCATCTGTTCGGACTCCATCCGGAAACCGCCACCCTCCTCATATACGGCGCGCGCATCGCGTGCCGGCCGCTCATCGCGTTCAATGTTCGCGCGCAACACCGCGCGAAACGTATCCTCGTCAACCGTCACCACCGCCGGCACCTGATACGCATACCCCATAATCCGCAGCCGTTCAAGCGCGCGGAGACCCCATGTTCTTCGACGGCCCGCGCCCCAAACCAAATCCGTCGTGGCGTCAACGTCAATGTCCGCAAACACGCGCGAATCCGTCCCATCCGGTTTGAACACGAGCGGATACACCACCGCGCGCCTGTCGCCAGTATCGCCATCCTGATACACAAACGTAAATCCCTGCGTGGCAAGCGACTGCTGGAAGACGATGAGGCGCTCCCGCACATCTTCGCGCGTCAGGCCGGACATGTCCTGCCCGCCGACGGAAACTCCGCGATAGACGCCGTCGGCATCGCGAAACGCAAATACCGCCCGCGTCATCGCAAGCGCCCATACCGCAATCACCGCCGCGATAATGATGGCCCCCCGTTTATGATGCTGCAACCACTCTTTAAACATACTATCCTTCTTCAACAACCGTAATCGGAATTTTCGCGTCGCGCCGCTCTTTCGGCAGCGACACCACCAGCACCCCGCTTTTGTACACCGCCTTTACGCCGTCCGCCCGCACATCCAACGGCAAAATAATGGTGCGCGAAAATCTGCCCCAATAACATTCGCGATGCGCGTACGCATCGTCCGATGCCGCAACCGGCGGTTCGCGCCGCCCGCGAATAGTCAATAAATCATTGTGCACGTTTACGCTGATGTGGTCAGGGTCAGCGCCCGCCACCGTCGCCACCACCGCGAGCGTGTCGTCCAAATCCAAAATATCCACCGCGAGTTGTCCCTCCGGTTCCGACAGTTCCGTCGCCTCATCCGGCGCGGCCTGCTCAACCGTGTACACGCGCGCATCGTCGCCAGCCTGTTCCAAAAGAAAATCCACGATGTCTTTTTGTCGTTTCGGCATGCGCTCATTATACCAAATAAAAAAAGGCGTGTCCCGCAAGACACGCCACGCTATCACGAACCGCGCTTTTCCTCGGCCTTGGCGATACGCGCCTTGAGGCGCTCGGCCAAAACCCGAAAACGCTCCGTTGACCGCGCGTCCCAGAGTTGGTCCGTGGTCAACCGAAGACGCATGACGAGAATCTTCAGGAGCGTCTCAAACAGTTTAGCGGCGAGGTCGCGGTCACGCCGGCACTCCTCCCGGATTGCGGGTCCGGGGAACTCCGCAACCCGTACGTCCGTGTTTGCGCGGACGGTTGCCGAACGCTTTCCGCCTCGCTCGATGAAAGTCACCTCACCAAAGATGCTTCCTTCTGGCAAAACCGTGATGGTCTCGGAAGTGTCCGTACCCACGCGCTTCACCACCTCAACGTGCCCCTCAATCGCCACGAACATGCTGTCGCCGCGCTCGCCCTCGCGAACAATCAGCTCTCCCCTTGGATACGAACACGTGTTCACGTGACGTAAAACCGCGGCAGCCTGCCTTTCCGTGAGCCCTGCTAGGATATCAAGCCAACGCCCACGCGGAACCGCTGACTTTACTACCTCATCACCTGGTGGCGCCAACATGGTCTTTGCCTCCTTGTCTGTTTGCGCACAGTGTACCACGCCGCCGCGAACTGTCAATGACAACCTCTTGATTTTTTGCTAGAATGGGTGTAATAAAGATACGGAAGCGTGGCAGAGTGGACGATTGCACCGGTCTTGAAAACCGGAGCGCCCGCAAGGGCGCCGGGGGTTCGAATCCTCCCGCTTCCGCCAGAAAGGATTTTGCAAATGCGAGCCGTCCGCCTCGCTTCGCTCGGCGGCTAATTTGTATGGGATTTTTGGCGAAAAGGAAAAGGATTTATCAATTAAGGGCAAAAGAAATTTTTTCATAAGATTTTCCCAACAGTCGGCAAACTTGCCGACTGTTGACTTTTATGGCGTAATATGCTAATCTTGAGTGAAATCTGGGCACGTTGCCCGGATGGAATCAAATAGTCCTTTGAAAGGAGGAACGCAGAAATGAATAGTACCTCTGTATCCGAAAGTGACGACAACGTGCGAGTCCGACTGAAGCCAAAAGCTCTACTGTTCTGGCGAGTAGCCCTGGTGAGTCTACTCGGCGCTCTGGTCGGTCTGATTTTCAAGATCGACATTCTCACGGCACTAGCAACCACTGGTCTGGCCTTCGCGCTGGGAGCGGCGGGGTGTGGCTTTATCTTCCAAAGCAGGAAGGGATTCACTGGCCACGACAACCTCATGACCAACCTAGTCGGAGTAGGTTGTATCCTGTTAGGTATCGGGCTTCTGGTTTGGAGATGGCTACTCTGATCTTGCCACCGACAACTCATGGAGCGTGTATGGTAAATCCAGCACGCTCCTTTTTCTTTTCCAAAAAGCGAGAATTTGCCGCCAAAGCCAGCAGATTTTTCAATCCTTTTTAATTGAAAAATCTGACGAATTGAGTTATACTTAACTCAATTAAAAACTTGAAATTGTTAATGCTCTCGGC
>JBBTYK010000006.1:0-13387 GCA_038061815.1 Patescibacteria group bacterium
TGTAGTCGCGTCCGAGGAATTTGGAAATAGTTTTTGCCTTGGTTGGTGATTCTACAATAACCAGTTCAGACATAATTGCTGTTCAGCATACAGAAACAACGTGCGCGTGTCAAACAAACGCCCGCTGTTTTTCAACGATTCTGCTCTCCGGCATCCAGATGCCGCGCATGTCGCTCACGAGAAAAAGCGAGCCGGTGACGAGAATAATTTCATTGCGCGTTGCCTGCTGGATGAGCCAGCGCAATCCGTCGCGCGGGAAAAGAAATGCGCGCACATTCGCGCGCGGATTGAGTTCTTTCGCGCGCGCGGCAAGGATGCGCGGATTGAGCGCTGGACGGTGTTCGGTGGTAAAACGAGTTGCTGCGATGTCCTGCGCTCCGCGGAAGAGGCCGTCAAACATCGTTGCCTTGCCCGCATTGTTGGTGGCGGCCACAAGACAGGAGACGGGACGTTTTGGGTATACGCGATGGAGCGTGGCGAGCAGCGCGTCCATTTTATCCTGATTATGCGCGCCGTCAAGAATAACCGTCGGCGATTCTTGCATTATTTCAAAGCGTCCCGCGATGCGCGCTTCCCGCAGTCCGCGGTCAATGTGCGCCTCACCGATGCGGAGCGCGCGGGCGGCCTCAATGGCGACGGCCGCGTTTTCGGCTTGGAACGTGCCTACCATGCGCGCGTGCCATTGTTTATTGCGATGGGTGAATTGCGTGCCGCGGTCATCAACCGCAACATGATGCGGCCGCGGGACGCGGATAACCTGTTTCATACGCGCTTCTTTTGCGCATGCGGCGAGTTGCGCGGCGATTTCCGGATTCGGTTCGCCGATAATCGCAACGCTACCTGCTTTGAAAATACCCGCTTTGCGTTTCGCAATGGCGCTTCTGGTTTTTCCTAAAATTTCCGTATGGTCAAGTCCAATGTTCGTGATGATTGCCAGTCGCGGCGCGGGAATGACGTTTGAGGCGTCAAAATCGCCGCCGCAGCCCGTCTCCAATACGACCCAGTCGCATTTTTTGTGATTAAAATACACGAACGCGAGCGCCATGAGCGTTTCAAAATACGATGGCGGCCCGTGCGGCGATTCAACGAGCGACAGTTCTACGGCTTCGAGCGCCGTGTTCGTGTGCGTAACCAGGTCATCCGGACTGATGAGTTTTCCGTCCAGATGCCACCGGTCCGTGAATGCCGCGACGTACGGCGACGTGTAGCTGCCCACGCGATAACCCGCGGCGCGCAGGATTTCGTGGAGCATGGTGGTGACCGACCCCTTGCCGGACGTTCCCGCGATATGAATGAACCGGAGTTTCTTTTCCGGATTGCCTAGATGGTCAAGAAGCCATTGCAGGCGTTTCAGGTAGATGTCGCATTGCCGCGGGTCTTTCAGATACTGCTTGACCGGCAGGTTATTGAGCGACAGCAGCGCCGCAACGGCTTGGTTGTAGGTGGTAATCGGTCGCATAATTGTACTATCTCCCTCTCCCCTTGGGGGAGAGGGTTGGGGTGAGGGGTTATAATGCGTTCAATTTCTTCAGTATATCCTCTAATACTATTTCCAACTCATGAATGATTTGTTCATTTAGATACCGTAACACGGTGAGGCCTTGTGTTTCGAGAAATCGTTGTCTATGAGGGTCTTTCATTCGTTGGGCTGCTTCTCCATGCGACGGACCGTCGAGTTCAATAGCGAGGTTTTTTTCTGCACAATAGAAATCAACAACGTAGGGGCCCATTGATTGTTGTCTACGAAATTTATAACCACCCAATCGGCGATCTCGGAGGAAAAACCATAATCGCTGCTCTATGGGGGACGTATTTTTACGGAGCGAGCCAGCGTATGGGTTTGTTTTCATATCCCCTCACCCTAACCCTCTCCCCCAGAGGGGAGAGGGGAATTGATGGCAAACCGCATCTCTCCCAAATTTTTCACTGCACCTTTTAGCTCAAGCATGGTGAGCGCAGTGACCACATCTCTGCTTGCAATGCCCGTTGCCGCAATGAGCGCATCAATGTGCATCGGTTCGCGTGAAAGCGCGGCGATGAGTTGCGCTTCGGTTTCGTTCTGCGGCGTATAGCCGCGCGATTCTTCCGGCATCGGAATTTCCAGCACTTCCAAAATATCTCGCGCGCTTTGCACAAAATGCGCGCCCTGTGAGAGCAGCTCGTTGCACCCTTCGCCGGTGAAATACCCAAGCGGATGGGGGATAGCGAATACCTCTCTATTATAATCCAACGCGTGCCGCGCAGTGATGAGCGCGCCGGATTTTATTGGCGCCTCAGTGACGAGCGTGCCAAGCGATAAACCGGCAATAATGCGATTGCGTTCCGGAAACGTGTAGGGAGTGCCTTGCGTTCCTTCAGGGTATTCAGACACAAGACACCCGCCCGTGTCAAGGATGCGATGGGCAAGTTCAAGATTTTGGCGTGGGTAGAGCGAATCATCATCAACGCCGCTGCCGAGCACGGCTATGGTTGGCGCGCGCGCTTCAACCGCCGCGAGATGCGCGGTGGAATCAATCCCGCGCGCAAGTCCGCTCACAATAATAACACCGGCGCGCACGAGGTCTGCCGCGATACGCTCCGTCCATTCTTTTCCATACCGCGTAAACCGCCGCGTGCCAACCACGGCAACCGCGGGTAGCGTTGGGTCCGGCAATGTGCCGCGGATGAACAGTTGGCGCGGCGCCGGCGTGATGGTACGTAGGAGCGGAGGATAGCGTGGGTCGGCGCTGGTGATCGTGCTATCAGATACTTTTCCAATGCGGTCCATACTCTACAGGCGTTTCAGGATTTCTTTGATATCCACACCTCCCTTTTTGATGGTAGTGAAGTCAATCACCTCATGCCATGTTTCTTCTTCAAGCGACCCCAATCGGTTTGTGCGCGCTTTTTTAAGTCCAACAATAGATGGCATATAGATTGTTTATTTATGCTTGTTTCGGTGCATGCTTATCAACATCTTCAACATTAACACCACTTTCTTTCATGTATTCGTCTCTTATTTTTATTCCAATAATTGGCATTATTTCAAACAAATTCATGCCTATGTTATAAGCATAAAGTTTTATTTCGTCACGTTCTTCTTTCGAAAAAATCGTATTAAAGCAATCATCGGCAGTGTCCATCGCAACGGTCTGGATATCATAAGGATTAGAGGGTTTTTTACTCTCCAATTTTTCTTTTATGTGTTCCCAATTTATTCTTATCTTTTCTTGGATTTTAAGCTCTGTAGCTATTTTATTTCCTGTTTCAGTGAGATTGAGAGGGCTTTGGTTTTGAACAGCGGAATTATATTTTTGAAAAATAATTTGTACGGTCCCGTCTATTTTTGCGATAGTTGTTTTTATTTGGTGAATATCCTCTTTTATTTCTTTTTTTTCATCTTTATATCCGCCAAAAAGTGTAACCACAGAAGACAATTTCCAAACACCCCAAATAAATAAAATAAGAACCAGAGCTAAAATCAAAACAGCTCCGTTTAACTGCTCTACAAGTTTTAAAAAAATGGCTTGCATACGCGACAAAACTTACACGATTAAGGAGCCTAACCGTATCACATCTATTATACACCAGGTACAAGCATAAAAAAGCCATGGAATATTTTTATAACCATGTTGTAAGGGAATACATGTGGATAACTTGTTTGGTGTTTTTTCGCGTCATTTGCTAAGTTTAGCACAACCGAAGAGGAGGCGTTGATGGCAGCAAGCAAGTACGATTTCAGAGTCCAGAAGTTTGTTTACATTTCCGGCGCGCTGACGGATATGAGCGAGGATGAACGGGCGCGCCTGCGTTCGTTCTACGAGTCGCTTGCAGATGTATGCCTTGAGGCCGGATTCAACGCATACCTGCCGCATGTGTACAGTGACCCGGCGACGGCGCTTGCGCTTCAACCAGATCAGGTTGACCTACTTGACCGCACCGCGGTGACACTCTCGTACCTGGTCATCGCTTATGTGGGGGTTCCGTCGTTTGGCGTCGGTATCGAGGTGGAAATGGCGCATCATGCGCACAAGCCGGTCATCCTGCTCTGTGAGAAGGAGAAACTGGAGACGCGTCGCGTTTCGCGACTGGTGCGCGGGAATCCGAGGGTCATACAAACGATCGCGTTTAGCGATTTTGCGGATGCGGCAGTGCAGATCCGTACGGCTCTTGCGATGTTTAAGGAGGCCGTTGCCGGTTCGGTGTTCACGCCGCCGCTGTTGCCCTAGTTCGTACGTGGCCCTGACATGTCGGGGCCTTTTTATTTCATCCACTCCCGCACCGCCGTCACCGCCGCGTTGATGCCCTTTTTGATGCGTGATTTTTCAAACAACCCGAATCGTCCCAAGACGAATTTCGCCCCGTCCGCCGGTTTTCGCGCGGGCGCGATGCCTACGCGGACGCGGCTGAAGTCCTTGTTTCCAACCTGTTGGATAATGGAATCTACGCCGTTGTGACCTGCGGCGCCGCGGCTGTGCTGGGCTTTAATCTCGCCGAGTTGAATATCCAAGTCATCATGCACGACAAGCAATTTGTCTCCGCGAATGGAAAAATACTTCATGAGCGCAGCCGCCGCGAAACCGGAATTATTCATAAATGTCTGCGGTTTTGCAAAAATCACCTTTTCACCTTCCACGAGCATGTCGCTCACGAGCGCCTGTATATCCTGCGGCGCGTTCGTCCATGCGGGAAGATGGAACGCGCCCGCGAGCGCATCCAGTACCATGTACCCCGTATTATGGCGGGTTTTTTCGTACGTTTTGCCCGGGTTTCCAAGGCCTATAATCAGTTTCATATGCCCCTCTTTCTCATCCTAATCACAATCGGCGTTCCCGTAAAATCAAACCGTTCGCGCAGGCGGTTTTCCAGATACGAAACGTAGGAACGGTGGAGTGAAGTTTTTTGTTTGATAAACAGTTCAAAAATGGGAGGCGCGACACCGCGCTGTTTCATGCCCAATAATTTTGGAAACGCGGTGCCCTTGCCGCGCGGCGGACGATGTTTCGCGATGACCTCTTTGAAAAACGCGTTTAGGTCATCTTCCGTGAGTTCGCGATTGCGCGCCGCTTGTGCGTTCATGATGAGCGGCATGATGTTCGCGACGCCGCGTTTTTCAAGCGCGGACACGAGCACCACCGGCGCATAGAGCGCGAACGGAAACACACGCGCGATTTGTTTTATGGCGGCGGTGCGCACAACGGCGTCGCTGCCGTTTTTCACCGCATCCCATTTGTTCACCACGATAATAATTCCAACATTGGATTCCTCAATGAGCGATGCGAGCCGTTTATCCTGCACCGAAATATCATCGCCCGCATCAAGCACGAGGAGCGCGATATCCGCGCGCGTGAGCGCGTGGATGCTTTTCTGCACGCCTTCTTTTTCCAAGCCCGCCTCCATGCGTGCCGGACGGCGGATGCCGGCGGTATCAATAAATTGCATGGGCGTGTCTTCCCACGTCACGAGCGTATCGTGCGGTTCGCGCGTGGTGTGCGGCACGGGAGATACGATGACGCGTTCTTCGCCGATGAGCGCGTTGAAAAGTGTGGATTTTCCCACGTTCGGCTTGCCGATAATCGCGACGCGAATCGGTTCGGTTTCAAGCGCCGGCACGGCCGGATATTTGCTTTGCACTGCCGCGTAAATCACATCCAGCAGGTCTCCGACGTTGCGTCCGTTCTGCGCAGATGCGGGAATCGGCTCGCCGAATCCGAGGCCGCGCCATACGGGGTCATGAATGGCCATCTCTTTGGTTTGCGTATCCGCTTTGTTGGCTATCAAGATGACCGTTTTATTCTGTTTGTGCAGCCGGCGCGCGAGTTCGCGTTCTTGCGGCAGAATGCCGGTCTGCGCGTCAGTCACGAATGCTATAATGTCCGCTTCCGCAAGCGCGAGTTCGGTTTGCCGGATGACGTCTTTCTCAAGCGGAATACTCTCGTCAAACGTGAGGCCGCCCGTGTCAATGAAACGAATTGGATTGCCGCGCCACCAGGCAATCGCCACATTGCGCGTGCGCGTGGTGCCGGGCTGCGGAGAAACGAGCGCGTGGCGCTGTTCAATGATTCGGTTAAACAGCATGGATTTGCCAACGTTAACTCGGCCGACGAGGGCGACGGTGGGAATCGCATCATGCACAATGGTTGGTTTTTTGGCCATGTGAGCAGGGACTAATACGGTTCCTTCGCGTCATCGCCCAAGAGGACAATCACGGAAACCGGCGGCGTTTCCTCAATGAGTGATGTGGAGGAGGCGGTTATCAAACCGGCGCCAAAGACATCCACCAGCGGCTCGGCTTTCTTTTTGGCGTCGGCGTCGCGCAGTATGAGCTGGGTTTTCGCGAGCGGCCGTTCAAGCGTATTCCCTACAACCGCCACCGCGAAACCCTGCTCCTCAAGCCATTTTTGCCAGCGCGTGGCAAGGCCCGCTTGCCATGTTCCATTATACACGGCAATGCGGAGCGCGGTAACGGGGGCCGTCGGCTCGGGTGCAAGCGGCACTGCGCGTTCGGTGCGTTCAAACAATTCATTCACGAACGCATGTATCTGACGATAATCTCCCGTGCGCGGCTGGAGGAGGAACGCGCCGTTCACCGTGGCGTTCATCAACAGGTCATCCTCGGCGTTTGTCAGCACGTGCTGTTTGATGGTTGTCGTGTCAATGGATTGCGCGAGCGAAAGGAGGCGCACGATGTCGGTTATGTCCGCGTTGGTGGTGATGTGCTCGCGGAGCGTCTGAATGACGCGGCGGATGCGCGCCGGATTCGTGATGGTTCCGAGAGACAACAATTGCTCGCGGAGCGCCACGAGCACTTTTTGCTGCCGTTTGGCGCGCGCGAAATCCGACCCCTCGCCGTTGTTGCCGTGGCGCGAACGCGCGAACAAAAGCGCTGTTTTTCCATCCATGTGCTGCGCGCCTTTGTTGAACGAAACCGTGGTAAATTGATTGGGTCCGGCGGGGAAACTGCGGTCAACAAACGCGCGGTCTACCGTGATATCCACGCCGCCCACCTCGTCAATCAACTGTTCAAAGGCGGTGAAATCAACGCGCACATAGTAATCAACCGGCTCATCAAGCGTTTTTTCCACCACTTGCGCGGCATACACGCCGCCTTCGCCCGGCCGCTCCTCTTCGCCAAAAGCGTTCGCGTGATTTATCTTGTACCATCCGTAGCCTGGAATGGGCGCCGCGAGGTCGCGCGGAATAGAGAGAAGCGCCGCTTGGTTCGTGGACGGTTTGACGCTGGCGAATATGATGGTGTCTGTGAGATACGGCCCGTCGTGCCCGGGACCGCCCATGCCGAGAATCAACAGGTTGATGCGGTCGCGTTCGGCGCCCGCAAGCTCACTGCCGCTCGTGACAAATGCTTTGAGGCGGCGAAAGAAACGATGATACGATGGTTCAAAGTCGCCGCCGTCGGCAATGGATTCCGCGTTAGCCACATCCGGCGTTCGGCTGTTCCATACGATGTATCCGAACGTCCCGATTCCCACCAGCACGAGCGCCGAGACAAAAATCCGCCATCCCTTATGCGGTTTTTCCGGTTTGGCGAATTCGCGGGCTTCTAAAAAATTGACTCGTCCTTGTTCCATGCGGGGAAGTATAACGAAAATGTTAGAAAGCGGCAATATCAGTGATAAGCCGTCCGTTCACCCAGATAGCATCCTTTCGTTCCACCACCACGCGCCAGCCGCGCGCGCGGGCAATGCGCGCCAATGCAACCGTGGGATTGAAAGCGATGGGGTGCGCGACGCGCTCTAACACGGAGACATCGTATTCCGTATCGCCGACGCCTATTGAATGCGCGAGCGTCGCGTGTGGAATGGTGGCGATGCAGGCGTCAACGAACCGTTGTTTCCCTTCTTCAACTATTTTAATGAGGCGGCGTCCGGTGTACCGCCCGTTGACGGTTTCCGCGGCGGAACAGAAGACGTGTTTTTGGTCAAATCCCCACGCTTCGGTAAACGGCCGCACTGCCGGTTCAGGCGAGCCGGAGATGGCGATAATGGTATGCGTGTCACGGAGCCGCTGGATAAGTTCCCGGGTGTACACGTATACACGATGACGCTGTTCACGCGCCGTGATGTCCGCAATACGCGCCACCTGCGCTACATTGCATCCGGCGAGGTGGCGGTAATACACCTCAACCACCGCCATGATGAACGGATGGTAACCAGCGCGGCGTTCCTCCCATGCCACGCGCGTTTCCGCGAGTTCGCGTTCCGCAATGGCTGGGAACACGCCGAATCGCACGAGGTTTCGGCAGAGTTCAACCAGAAGCGATGAGCGGATGAACGTGCCGTCAATGTCAAAAAAGGCGAGTGGTTTTGAGGCGTTCATAGTGGATGACGATTACTCTAACAGAGGTTCGCCGCGCCCGCAACCGAGCCCTTGATTTTTTTCCGGCCGCGGCGTATAGTGTGAATAATTCGGTCACTTTCCGCCAAAGGCGGGTACGCGGTCACTTAGCTCAGCTGGTCAGAGCGCTGCATTCACATTGCAGAGGTCGCTGGTTCGAGCCCAGCAGTGACCACCATACGAAAAATTGTCCTTGACAATGGCCGATGCGCATCGTACACTGATACTGTATGGTTCTTGACCAGGAAATAAAAAATGAATTTGAAACGCTGGCTACGGCGGTTAAGGTTGGTTTTGATAAGGTTGACGAGAGATTTAATAAGGTTGACGAGAGATTTGATGCGCTTGAGGGACGTGTGACCCGTATTGAAGCAACGATGGTCACCAAATCTTATCTCGACGATAAGTTGGCTGACCTCAAAGGAAGTCTTATTGTGACTCTTCGTAAAGAAGATGAGAAAGTTGATCTTTTGATTGACCTTCTGTATCGGCGGAACATGCTTAAAGATGACGACGTGCGCGTGTTGCATGACATCGCGGTGTTTCCTCGTCCGCCGGTATTGTGATACTATAAATGCGTATGGATGAGGAACAACAATCCGAACTCGTATCGGATATTGATGAGGACGTGCTGTTGTCGTGGGAGTTCAATGAATACGAACGTCCGGAGCGGAGCAAAAAATGGTATCTCATCGGGGGGCTTGCGGCCATCGCGCTCTTGATGTACGCCATCATTGCGCGCAATTATATTTTCGGCGTGATTATCATCCTCGTCGCGCTCATTTATTTTTTGTACGACATTCACGAGCCGCCAAAAGTACGGTTTGCCATTACGCCAGCCGGTGTGCGCGTCGGACGGCGGTTTATTCGGCACAAGGACATCGCGCATTTCTGGATTGTTTACAAACCCGGGCACGTGCAGGCGCTGTATCTCCGGCCGGCTGGATGGACGATGCCGCAACTTTCCATTCCGCTTGAAGGCCAAGACCCTTTACAGGTTCGTGAATTGTTGCTACAGTACGTGCCGGAGAATCTTAACGAAGAAGACGAGCCCGTGTCAGACGCGCTCGGCAGAATGTTGAAATTGTAAGGGGGCTGTCACCAAATGCGCCCGTAGTTCAGCCCGGATAGAACGCCAGGTTGCGGACCTGGAAGTCGTAGGTTCAAATCCTGCCGGGCGCACACCTTAACCGACCTTGACAATGACTTCCGCGTCTTCTATACTGAAGTCGTATGGAGCAGAATGGGTTTGTAAAAAGTGAAGAAGATTTGCAAAAGGTGGTTACCCTCGGTTTATTGCTTGAATACACCGATGGATTTTTGATTCCACGGCTATCCGATGTCATGGATGAAAAAATTATGGCCTCCGAACAGCGAATGGATGAGAGAATGAATGAGAGAATGGGAAAACTGGAATACGATTTAAAATCTTATATTGACCAGAAACTTGACGAGAAGCTGTCTGAATATACGCTCATGCTTTTTAAAAAACTTGATAATCGTTTTGAACGGGAGCGGCAATTCAAGGCAAAAGTGGTTGAGTTATTCAAGAAAAATAATTTTGGCACGCCGGAGGATATCGCATTTTTAGAGGGGTTGGCGAGTTAGATGATAGGTGAAAAGATTGTTGCGGCTCCCCGTTTACACTGGGGACTTTTTTTATTTGTTCCACACTGGTACGCTAGTGGACATGGAATTGGAAACGTCTGTTTCTAAACTTAAGACGGCCGGCCCTACGTTGTGTCGCCGCTTACAGCGCCTTGGCATCGCAACCGTGCGCGATTTGTTGTTTTATTTTCCGTTTCGTCACGAGGACTGGAGCACGGTGGCGCCGATTCGGCAGTTGCATCATGGCGATGAGGTCACGGTGTGCGGTGTGGTTGAACTCATTGCGAATCGCCGTACCAGTTGGCGGCGCGGGAAGATGCTCACCGAGGCGCTCGTGCGCGATGCCACGGGTACTCTTCGGGTGGTGTGGTTCAACCAGCCGTATTTGGGACAACAGATAAAACAGGGAGACACGCTGTCGTTTTCCGGCCGCGTGAAAGAGGACATGTTCGGCCTGCAGATGGTCTCACCGATGTGGGAACGCGCGGGCCGCGCAACCAATACGGCGCGCATTGTGCCGGTGTACTCCGCCACCGAGGGCGTCACGCAAAAGCAGCTGCGTTTTTTGATGAAACAGGCGTTACCGGCGGTGGAGCACATCGCGGAATGGCTTCCGGATGAGGTGCGCGACCGCGCTGACGTGTGCGGCGTGCGGGAGGCGATGGTGCAGTTCCATTTTCCGGATTCGCTTGACGCACTTCATCACGCCGAGGCGCGGCTGAAATTTGACGAGCTTTTGCTCGTGCAGATGCTCGCGGTTGCGAATCGGGCCGCGCTGTCCGCGATGCGCGCTCCGCGGATTCCGTTTGACGGCGATGCGATGCGCGCATGGGTGGCCGGATTGCCGTTCACGCTTACGCCGCACCAAAAAAAAGCGGCATGGGAGATTTTACAGGATATGGAGAAAACGCAACCGATGAACCGTCTGCTTGAAGGCGATGTCGGCTCCGGCAAAACCGCGGTTGCGGCCATGGCGGCGTACAGCGCCGTGCGCGCGGGATTCCAAGTTGCGATTATGGCGCCAACTGAAGTGCTTGCGTTTCAGCATGAGCGGACGTTCGCGAAATTGTTGGGCGCGCAGGGGATTCCCATTGGCGTAACGACGCACACCAAAAAAACGGAACGCGACGCGCCGGTTATTATCGGCACGCACGCGTTGCTTGAAGAAAGCGCGCAGTTCAAAAATCTCGGGCTTATCGTGGTGGATGAACAGCATCGGTTTGGCGTGGAACAACGCAAATTGTTGAAAGAGAAAAGCGGAACCGACGCCGTTCCGCATTTTCTTTCCATGAGCGCCACGCCCATTCCGCGTTCGTTTGCGCTCACGGTATTCGGCGACCTTGACCTTTCCATCATTCCCGAATTGCCGCCCGGGCGGAAGCCGATTATCACGCGGCTGGTGGAGCCGAGGAATCGCGAGAAGGCGTACGCGTTCGTGCGAAAGCAGATTGAGGCGGGGCGGCAGGCGTTTGTCGTTTGTCCGTTGATTGATCCAAGCCCGCGCGAGGAAAAGAAAGCGGTAACGGAGGTGTATGAGAAATTATCCAAGGAGATTTTTTCTGATTTGCGCGTGGCGTATTTGCATGGCCGCATGAAAGGAAAAGAAAAAGATGCGGTTATGCAGCAGTTTGCGAAAGGGGAGACGGATATTTTAGTTTCAACCTCCGTGATTGAAGTGGGCGTTGATGTGCCGAACGCGACCATCATGTGGATTGAGGGCGCGGAACGATTCGGCCTTGCGCAGCTGCACCAGTTTCGCGGCCGTGTCGGACGCGGGGAGCACCAGTCCTATTGTTTAGCGTTCAGCGAAAGCGATAGTGAAAAAAGCGTGGAGCGCCTGCGTTGGTTTGAAAAAGAACGAAACGGATTTGTGCTTGCGGAGAAAGATTTGGAAATGCGCGGGCCCGGCGAGGTGTTCGGCACGGCGCAATCCGGCATGATGCATTTGAAATTGGCGCGTCTCACGGATACGGCGCTGGTAAAAAAAAGCCGTGATGTGGCGCGGTGGCTATTCACCGTTGACCGCACGTTGGCGCAGTGGCCATCGCTCAAGGCGCGTTTCAACGGATGGCGGCAGGAGGTGCATTTGGAATAAAAAAATCCCCATTGAGGAGACGGCGTTCGCTGTCATCACTCAATGGGGGGTACTGCGGGTTCGGGCTACGCCGGCGGTGCGGCCTCCTGCACGAAGGAGCCGTGGCGCTGCGCGGGCCGCCGCTCGGGCGGCCGCTGCTCGTTGGCGATGGCGAACATCCTGCGCACCACCTCGGTGGGCAGGTTCTCGCGGGCCAGCACCTGGATGGCGCTGACCGGCTCGACGCGCTGCTCCCTCGTGGGGAGGGTCACGGTGACGTAGAGCACCGTCCTCCCCATCTCCTGCCGCTGGATGGCGCTCGTGAGGTCGAGCGTCACCCCCCTGCCCGCGAACGGGCGCAGGGCCCTGACCGTGCCGGCGTGGGTTGCCTGGCCCAGCTCCCAGGCCGGGTTGCTGCCGCCCGCGAGCTTCACCGTGATCTCCCTCTCGTTGGTCTTCATATACCAGTTCCCCTTCCCTTGACGTTCTCGCCACCGTAAACCACACCGTGTGGTCCACTTTGGCAAGCCTTTATACTACCTGATAGTTCAAGGACTGTCAAGGGCCGGAGATTGTGGATAAAAACAGGGCCATGCTGGCCCTGTTTTGTCCGCGTGATTTTTCTCACGTTTCCCGTAGATATCCCCAATTGTGGAGGCGGTCGCTGTCCTCAAACCACCGGTCGCCGATGTCCGTGCGGTAGTACATGTGCGGAATGTTGATGTTTTTGATGCGGCTGTACATCTGGTTTTGCGCCTGCTTCATGGTGGCGCCGGTGCCGCAGACCACAATGACGGTGCCGGTCTCGCCCGTTACCACCCATTCGCCGTTTACCAGTTTGACATCCTCAATGTGCACGCCTTCGGGATGTTCGCGGTATGAATTTTTGAAATAAATGACCGTGTCTTTTGATTTGACTTCAAACGTTTCGTTATCATTGAAGGGGAACGGCGGCATGACGATTCGCGCGCCAACCTGAAAGCCGCTTTTCACGCGGAGTTTGTATGGTTCGCCGTTTGCGAGCGCGTGCATGAATTCGCCGATGGGCGAGAGCATGCCTTCGTGCTGGATGTAAATGGTGGGATACCCGAACCGCGCCGTCCACTCAAGCGGGTAAATACCGTAGCCGTTCACGATGCAGTTGACGTCAATGTACCCCACGAACCCTTCTTGCGCGAGCGTTGCTTCAAATTTTTTGAGCGTGGCGTTGAACAGGCGATTGGGCCCGGACCAGAACATAAAGGTGCCCATCTCGCCCGTGGACGGGCCGAGGTCGCCCGGGAACAGTTTTTTATTTTCAAAATTGATGTTCACCGGATAGATGAATTCGCGGCCGTTGAAAAACGCGCCCACCGCAATTTCCACGCCGGT
>JBBTYK010000007.1:0-37701 GCA_038061815.1 Patescibacteria group bacterium
AATTTGTCCATTGAAAAAACCGCGCCGCCTTTATTCACTTTAGACAAATCAAATGTTTTGATTAATTCATCAAGCGCATATACTTCACGAGCGCCGCTCGGATTCCAGCCGAGGAGCGCGAGAAAATTCACCAACGCTTCAGACAAATAGCCCTGTTCAAAATACTCCATCGCCGCCGCATGACCGCTCCGTTTTGATAATTTACCGCCCTCGCCGCTCAAAATGAGCGGCAGATGCGCAAACGCCGGCTGCTTCCAGCCGAACGCTTCATAAAGCAGGATGTGTTTCGGCGTAGACGAAAGCCACTCTTCACCGCGAATGACGTGCGTGATTTTCATGAGATGGTCGTCTACGATATTCGCCAGATGATAGGTTGGAAATCCATCAGATTTCAGAAGCACTTGGTCGTCAACATCATTGCTGGCAAATGAAACATCGCCGCGAATTACATCGGAGAATGTAATGGTCTCATCGGCCGGGACCCGCAAACGCAGTACCGCGTTGTCCGGCGCGCATTTTTTATCGCGGCAATGCCCATCATACTTTGGCGTCTCGCCGCGTTTTTTTTGCTCCTCGCGCATTTTTTCCAGTCGTTCCGCGGAACACACGCACCAATATGCCGCGCCTTTTTCCGCAAGCTCTTTCGCGTATTTGCGATATATCTCAAGCCGTTCGGACTGCACGTACGGCCCGTATTTTCCGCCGACATCCGGTCCCTCGTCGTACATCAAACCGGCGCGTTTCAAAATGTCCAAAATCTCCTCCAGCGCTCCCGGCACAAGACGCGCGCGGTCCGTGTCCTCAATGCGCACAATGAATTGTCCTTTATGACGTCGCGCAAACAAAAAATTGTACAGCGCGGTTCGTAATCCTCCAATGTGCAAATGCCCAGTGGGGCTGGGCGCAAATCGCGTTCGGACGGTCATACGCGTCTATCCTATCACGAGCGCAACGCCTTCCACAAGAAGACCGCGGTGGCGTTCCACACGCGCCGACCGCGCCACGGCTCCTTAAAAAGGCGCCACAGCCATTCAAGTCCCGCGCGGCGCATGATGCGCGGCGCGCGGCGAATGTCGCCGGCAATCATATCAAAGGCGCCGCCAACGCCCATAAATAATTTCACGCTCGGCAATTGTTTTTTATGCTGCCATATCCATTTCTCCTGCTTGCCGTGTCCGAACGCAACGAACAAAATGTCCGGTTGTGTTACGTTGATGCGGCCAATCACCTCGGCATGCGCGCGAAGGTCGGCTGCACGCACGCCATCGTGCGTTTCAAAAACCTCTGTCCCGATATGCGTGCCCACGATATTCAGTTTCGGATAGCGCCGTTTCAGTTCGTGGGCCGCGCGCATAAGCGTAGTGGGGTTGCGCGTGCCGAGCAAAAATACGCGGCTACCCTGCTCTGCCGCGATGTCGCAAAGAGCGTCTATCGCGTCAATGCCGGTGAATCGCTCTACGGCTGGCCAGCGCTTCAGCCGCGCAACCAGCTGAATGCCGAAGCCGTCAATAAGTTGGATTTCTGCGCTGTGGATGATGGTTTTGAAAAACGAGTCGCGCGTAGCGTGCACAATCATTTCCGGGTTCACGGTTACGAGCGTGGCGCTTCCGCCGTCTTTCAGCAACGCCGAACATCGCGCGAGCGCCTCGGCGCGACGAACTGGGCGAAGTTGTATGCCGGCAATTTTCATAATGACACGCGAAGGAGCGCCGTATGTTTCGGCCCGTCGGGCAACAGCTCGCTCGCGTACAGGCCGATTTCATTCACCTCAAACTTTACCGGTTCCACCGTGATTGTATCAAGTCCCTGCACACGCACGCCACTTTGTCTCACGCGCCCGAGGGTTACGTGCGGTTTGAATGCGCGATTTTCTTGCGGGATGCCACAAGCGATGACCGGTTCGCGCACGCGGTTTGCGAGAGACGCGGCGCTCCCCTTTTCATCATCGCAATGTATGACGAGCACGCGCGGCGCGCGCATATTCGGAAATGCGTCCAGTTGTCCGAGCGTTAATGAAAACGCGCCAGCGCCCGAGAGCGCGCCAAGATTCTCCTGTACACATAGTTTCTGCGTCTCATCGCAGTCACCCAAAAACGCAAGCGTCAGATGATGCTCGCCACCCGTCCATTTAATCCTTGTACTTGTCGAAAGGTTCAACCTCTCAAGCTCCCTCTGTACCCGCTCCACCTCTCGCCGCGCTTCATCGGATAGTTTGAACGCAACAAAAAGTCGTTCCATAATATGGAAACTGTAGCTGATTTTTGACCAAATTTCAACTGTGCTTC
This sequence comes from Patescibacteria group bacterium, assembly GCA_038061815.1. Taxonomy (GTDB): domain Bacteria; phylum Patescibacteriota; class Patescibacteriia; order Magasanikbacterales; family JBBTXJ01; genus JBBTXJ01. The sequence goes on from JBBTYK010000007.1 coordinate 2,286, forward strand.
TTGACACCCTAGCACTCGCCTTGGTAGAGTGCTAATATGAACCCACAACAGTTCACCACCAAATCCCAGGAGGCCATTCAGCGAGCGTTTACCATCGCCCAAGAAAATGGCCAGCCGCAGATTGAACCGCCGCACCTTTTTTTTGCGCTCATTGAGCAGGAAGAGGGCGTGGTGCTGTCGGTGCTCCAGAAACTGAATGTCAACGTGCTGCAACTCAAAGCCGCTGTGCAAGCGCTGATAGACCAACTCCCTAAAGTAACGGGCGACGGCGCAGGCGGCGTGGGCCAGATTTTTATGGGCCACGACATGGCGCATCTTTTGAACGCCGCGGGCGAAGAAATGAAACGCATGGGTGACAGTTTTGTGAGCACGGAGCATATGCTGCTCGCATTCATGAGCGCCCGCAGCCCCATGGAACCGGCGCTTAAAAAATTCGGCATAGATTACGATAGCGCCCTGCGCGTATTGGCAACGGTGCGCGGCACGGAAACCGTGGATTCTCCCGAACCGGAGGCAAAATATAACGCGCTGGAAAAATACAGCAAAAATCTCACCGACCTCGCGCGCAAAGGTAAATTGGACCCCGTCATTGGACGCGACGATGAAATCCGCCGCGTGATGCAAGTGCTGTCGCGGCGCACAAAAAATAATCCGGTGCTCATCGGCGAGCCGGGCGTAGGGAAAACCGCCATAGTGGAGGGACTGGCGCAGCGCATCGTCAACGGCGATGTGCCGGAATCGCTGAAAGATAAGGAAGTGGTGGCGTTGGACATCGGCGCAGTGGTGGCCGGCACAAAATTCCGCGGTGAATTTGAGGAACGGCTGAAAGCGATGCTAAAGGAAATCAATCAAGCGGCCGGCGCGTTTATATTGTTTATTGACGAATTGCACACTATTGTCGGCGCCGGCGCTTCCGAAGGCGCAGTTGACGCGGCAAACATGCTGAAACCGGCGCTGGCGCGCGGCGAACTGCGGGCCATCGGCGCGACCACGCTCAAAGAATACCAAAAATACATTGAAAAAGACGCGGCGCTGGAACGCCGGTTCCAGCCGGTGTTGGTTGCCGAACCGAACGTAGACGACACCGTGGCGATTCTGCGCGGCATTAAAGAAAAATACGAAGTGCATCACGGCGTACGCATTACGGATGCGGCGATTATCGCGGCGGCGGAATTATCGGCGCGCTATATCAGCGACCGTTTTTTGCCGGACAAAGCCGTTGATTTGATTGACGAAGCCACGTCCGCGCTCCGCATGGAAATAGACTCCATGCCGGACGAACTGGACAAAATGAAACGAACGCAGATGAAATTGGAAATTGAACGGCAGGCGCTTAAAAAAGAAACGGACGACGAATCCAAAGCGCGGCTTGCGGAACTGGAGCGCGAGCTGGCGGAATTGACCGAACAAACCAAAGACTGGGAGCTGCACTGGAAAAACGAAAAAGAAATCATCGGCAACATTCGTGAGTATCAAAAAACGATTGACCGCTTGAAGCAGGAAGCGGACATCGCCGAACGCCAAGGCGAATTGCAAAAAGTCGCCGAGATTCGATATGGAAAAATTCCGGCGGCCGAAGAAGCGCTCCGCGCGGCGCAGAGAAAACTGGTTGATATACAAAGCGGCCGCAAGATTTTGAAAGAAGAAGTCACGGAAGAAGATATCGCCGCGGTTGTGGCGCGCTGGACCCGTATTCCGGTTGCGCGCATGCTGGAAGATGAAGTCAAAAAACTCGCGCGGTTGGAAGAAGCGCTCAAACGGCGCGTCGTGGGGCAAGAAGAAGCGCTCCACGCGGTTGCGAACGCCGTACGACGATCGCGCGCCGGCGTGGGCGAAGTCGGCCGTCCCATCGGTTCGTTTATCTTTATGGGCCCGACGGGCGTGGGCAAAACGGAACTGGCGAAAGCGCTCGCGGAATTTTTGTTCAACGATGAACAGGCGCTCGTTCGCGTTGACATGTCCGAATACATGGAAAAACACGCGATATCAAAGATGGTCGGCTCGCCGCCCGGATATATAGGATACGAGGAGGGTGGGCAGTTGACGGAAATCATCCGCCGCCGCCCCTACTCCGTGGTGCTGTTTGATGAAATTGAAAAGGCGCACCCGGACGTGTTCAACATGCTGCTGCAAATTCTGGACGAAGGACGACTCACGGATGCGAAAGGCCGCGTCGTGAATTTCAAAAACACGGTCATCATCATGACGTCAAACATCGGAAGCGAGGCGCTTGTTGATATCGCAATGCATAAAGGCGACCTCGGATTTGAGGAAAGCCATCATGCCAAAAAAGACATGGAAACGCGCGCGAAAGAAAAAATCATGGAGGCGCTGCGCGACCAGTTCAAGCCGGAATTTTTGAACCGCATTGACGAGGTTATCGTGTTTCATTCGCTCAAACCGGAAAACATTGAACAGATTGTCAACATGCAATTGGAAAAAGTTGCGGCGCGGCTGGCGGAAAAGAAAATCACGATTGCCGTCAGCGATGCCGCGCGCGCATGGTTCGCCGCCAAGGGCTACGATGAAAAATACGGCGCGCGGCCGCTCAAACGCGTGATTCAAAATGAACTTCTTGACCCGCTGGCGATGAAAATTATTGAGGGAACCGTAACCGACGGAGACACGGTAACGGTTGACACAAAAGACGACGCGCTAACGTTTGCCGCATAGTTTTGTTATACTGAACATCGTATGCGGAAATGGATTATCCTTTTGTTTGTGTTGTTGCCGCTTCCGGCTCGCGCGGCGACATTCAATCCGGGAAACGTCATCTCGGATTTTGAATTGACGGATTACCTCTCCATGGGCCGCGACGCCATTCAGACGTTTTTGGAAAATAAGAGTAGTTTTCTGGCGCGTTTCAAGGCGCCGAACGTGAACGAAACGCTTTTTGACGCCGCGCAAATCATCTACGATGCCGCAATCACGCACAAAATCAGTCCGAAATATATTCTGGCGCTTCTGCAAAAAGAACAAAGTCTCGTTGAACACGGCCCGTCAAATCCGTCACAAAATCAGTTGGATTGGGCGACGGGCTACGCGCTGTGCGACTCATGCAGCGTCAATGACCCGCTGCCGCAAAAATACAAAGGATTCGGCAAACAAGTGGACGGCGGCGCCGGCGCGAACCGTTTCTATTTTGATAATCCCAACAAATTCGGCTTCCGCATCGGCGTAACGAGTCAGGTTGACGGTACGGCGGTGACGCCGGAAAACCAGGCAACCGCGAACCAATACATTTATACGCCGCACCTTCAGGGCAACGAAAACTTGTGGAAAATTTGGAATCGCTGGTGGACCAAAAAATTTCCCAACGGCGTAGTGCTTCGCGCAAAAGACACCGAAGAACTCTGGCTCATTAAAGACGGCAAACGGCTTAAATTCGCCAGCCGCGGCATCTTCTTGAGCCGCTACAACCTCAACGAAATCATTGACGTCCCCGCGGCCGAATTGCAGCAATACGACGAGGGCGCGGTCATTAAATTCCCCAATTATTCGCTCGTCAAATCGGAACGCGGCATGACGTTTTTGCTGGTTGACGACACCAAACGGCCGTTTTTGAGCGATGCGGTATTCAAAAAACTCGGCTATCATCCGGATGAAGTGGTCGCCGCAACCGATGAAGAGCTGACGGAATACAAAAATGGAAAATTCATCAGCGATGCAGACCTTTTTCCGCTCGGCGCCGTGGTGAAAAGCCCGCTTTCCGGCGAATTGTTTTACGTGCATAATGGAGAAAAAGCGCCAGTCGTGAGTGATGCGATTGTCAAAAATCGTTTTCGCAAACAGAAAACGGTGAATATCGCAGCGGACCAGCTCACATCGTTCAAATTGGTCGCCGCGGTTAAATTCCGCGAGGGGACGCTCGTCAAAGGCGCGGACGACAAAACGGTGTACGTCATTTCCGATGGAATGAAACGGCCCGTCCTATCCGAAGCAACCTTTCTCGGCATGGGGTGGAAATGGGGAAATGTGCAGACGGTTGACCGGTTGAGTTTGCTCATACATCCGACTGGTCCAAGGATTGAATTGAATGTTGTTAATTGATGGATTCTATCGTCCGCCTTTGGCGGACTCCAGAATGACTTTATATGTACGCGCAGGTGGTGCCATTGCGACGGATGCCACGGGCGTTATCCGTGCTTGATTATGGTATCCCGCGCGGAATGACGGTGTATCCCGGAGCGTTGGTTCGTATACCGTTGCGGAAACGAACAGATTTTGGCATCGTTCATGCAATGACAGAACAGACACGGGTGACGAAGGGTATACATGATATAGAATCCGTAACATTCCCCCATTTGCTTTCAGCGCAACAACTCGCGCTTGCCGAAGACATTGCGCGCCGATACGCAACGCCGCTCACACTAACGATTGTAGCGTGCTGTCCTCCGCTCCAACCGCGGAAACTTGCCGCGGCGACGCTGGTGCCGTTTGTCACGCCGCCAAAACACGGTTTTGAACGGCGCTATGTGTGGTATCGCAACAGCGAGGAAAAAAAACGCTGGTTCGGTGAACACTGGCCTCGTGAAAATGAACAAACACTTATCATCGTGCCTGAAAAATGGCATCTCCGCGAATGGGAGGATATCGTGGGAAGTCACACCACAATCACGAGCGACCTATCGCCGAAAGAATACTTCAAACAGTATTTCGCGATTCGCAACGGCGAAACAGCGGTGGTGCTCGGTACAAAAAGCGCGCTCTTTGCGCCATTTCATAATCTGCGACATGTCATCGTGGATTTTGAACACAGCCCTCATCACAAAAATTGGGACCAAGCGCCGCGTTATCATGCGCGCGATGCGGCAATCCGTCTGGCGGAATTATGGCAGTGCCCGGTGACCGTCATGAGCCACACGCCATCGGTGGAAAGTGCAATGCATCTTGCCGCGCACGCGTCCATGCGCGCTGCGCATGCTACGCGCGCACTCACCATTGTTGACCTCGCCGAAGAATATAAAAAGAAAAACTTCGGTATTTTCAGCGATGCCGCGCAGGAAGCCCTGCATCGCGCCGCCGAGGAGCGCAAAGACATCGTTGCGCTCGTGCATCGCCGTGGCGCGTACACTACCGTCGCGTGTCGAGAATGCGGACGCGTGGAACGGTGCGCGAATTGCACCCTTCCGTTGATTTACCACGAACGCGACCAACAACTTCATTGCCATCCATGCCATCGCACGCAGCCGTTGCGTGAGTTGTGCGCTTTTTGCAAAGGACCGCACGTTGCGTTCCGCGGCGCCGGAACGCAAGCGGTGGAAACCGCGCTCCGCGAGGCGCTTTGCGATACGCCCTATACGATTCACCGCATTGACGGCGACACCGACGTGCCGCATTTTAACGTGGAACGGCCTGCGGCGGTTGTCGGAACCTCGCGCGCGCTGTCCCATGTGCGTTGGGGGCGCGTGGGACTTGTATGCGCAAATGACATTGACGGATTTCTTGCGCTTCCTGAATATCGCGCGACTGCGGAATTTGTCGGACTCATTCGTGATGTGCAATACCTGATGCCCGCGCGTGCAACCATGCTTTTGCAAACGCGCGAACCGCATCGGCCGGTGCTTGACGCGCTCGGAAGCGGAATGCTGGAACCGTGGTATCGTGAAGAGCTCCATCTTCGCGAACAGCTGCACTATCCCCCGTTTTGGTCTATCCTCAAACTCACGCACTGGGGCGCATCTCCTGAAGAATCGCGCGCGGCGGCGGCGTTCATTGTTGCAGCGCTCACCCGATTGACCGCCGGCGCAAAAAACGCTATACTGACTCATCCATACCCCACGCACCCGCCGATACGAAAAGGTTTGTATGGACTGATTGTGCTGCTTCGTATGCCGCATGAACAGGCGCGCGAGCAGTTCCCGGCTCTGTTGGAACAATTGGCGCTCCCGGATGTGTGGAAAGTGGATGTTGACCCATTGACGCTCCTATGAAAAAACAACTTTCTATCGTCACGCATCCCAATCATACATCGCTCCACGAGCGGTGTCGTGATATTACGCCGACAGAACTTGAAACATCGGAAATCAAGGAGCTCATTCGCAACATGATTCATACGATGTATCGAGACGACGGCGTTGGAATCGCCGCGCCGCAAGTTGGAAAAAACATCCGGCTTGCCATTATCGCAAAACACGCCCTCAAACAAACCGAAGGAGTAATGCCTTTTCCGACAAAAAAAGATTTGGTCATCGTGAATCCCGCGTACACGCCGCTCAACGCGGACAAGGCTGAAGAGGAGGAGGGCTGCCTCTCCGTTCCCGGCGTCTGGGGCGCGACGCCGCGTCACACGAAAATCATGGTGCGGTTTATGACGCCGGAAGGCGAGCATTATAAATGCATCGTCACCGACTTTTTGGCGCGCGTGTTCCAGCATGAAACTGACCATTTGAACGGGGTGCTTTTTGTTGACCGCGCGCGAGAGACGCACGACATGCAGCAAAAACCGGATTATCCCATGATATGATTCGTATTGTTTTCTTCGGCACCGATACGTTCGCAACCACTATATTGAATGAACTCGTCAGCGTGCCTGATATACAGATTCTTTCCGTAATCACCCGGCCTGACAAACCGGCCGGACGCGGAAACAAGGTGGAGCCGCCGCTGATTAAAAAATTTGCCGAACAGCACAGCGTGCCGGTGCTGCAATTTTTGAAATTAAAAGACACTGCGATAGAACAATTACGAAAACTCAACGCCGATGCGTTCGTGGTGGCGGAGTATGGCCTTCTGATACCGTCTGCGGTGCTGGATATTTCGCCGCATGGTGTGCTGAATGTGCATCCTTCGCTCCTGCCGCGCTATCGCGGGGCCTCGCCCATTTCCTCTGCGCTGTTAAACGGAGACACTGAAACCGGCGTTTCAATTATGCTGCTTGATGCGGAAATGGATCACGGGCCGATTCTTGCGCAAGAACGCTGTGCGATTGATGAACACGACACCGCGCCGACGCTTGAAGCAAAACTGGGGCGGCTTGGCGCCGCGCTTTTGATTAAAACACTGCCGGAATGGGTTGCGAGAAAAATGCAACCGCGCGAGCAAAATCATGCACAGGCGACGTTTTGCAAAAAACTCACGCGCGAATCCGGCCGCATCGGTTGGACGCAATCCGCCGAATACATTCACCGCATGTGGCGCGCATATCTCCCGTGGCCCGGGATTTTTACGATGTGGGGTGAAAAGCGGTTGAAAATTGTCATTGCGAGCCCTTCGACAGGGCTCAGGGTAGACCCGGCGAAGCAATCTAATGAAAATCGACCCGGCACTCCATTCCTCACTCCAGAGAAACAACTCGCCATCGCCTGCGGCACTGGTGCGCTTATCGTAGAACGCTTGCAACTGGAGGGTAAAAAAGAACTTGACGCCGCCGCCTTCCTTCGCGGGTATCCGGCATTTGTTGACACAAAACTGGACTAACCGTGTACACTACCACCATGTCCCAATTCACGCGCTACACCCTGTTTTTTACAGCCGCGTTTCTGACTTTGCACGGGCTCTCGCTCCTCTCGTTTTTTGTTGAGCCGCTTCGGCCGGTGTTATTTTTTGTCTTGCTTGGAGCGGCGGCAGTTCTCGCGTTTTGGAAACCGGCGTACGCTGCGGTGCCTATTATTCTTGAACTACTCCTTGATTCAAGCGGCCATTTGTTTGAATGGCGCGGATTGTCGTTGCGATTACTGGTGTTCATCGTGACAATGGCCGTATGGACATTTCACGCCATACGGCGCAAAGCACTATTGAAACAATTGCACACGCCATTTACCGCCATCTACGGCGCGATACTCGTTATCGTGGCGCTTGCGGCATATAACGGCTATCTCAATGGACATGCGGTACGCGCAGTTATCGCCGACGCAATTCCGTTTTTGTATTTGGCGTTGTGGTATCCGTTACGCGCATTATTCCCTGAGCGAAGCGAAGCGGAGTCGAAGGGCAACGCTTCGACAAGCTCAGCGCACAATGTATTGGTACCACTCCTCCTCGGCTCCTTTCTCGGCGCCGCCATTCTTTCTCTCATTGCGCTATTTCTTTTTTCATCCGGTTTGCAAGAAATCCACGGGCCGTTTTACACATGGTGGCGCGATTGGGTAGCCGGTAAAGCAACGAGCACGGGATTTGGGTTTTATCGTATCGTAACGCCGTTGCATTTATTTTTGACCGCGCTGGTGCCGTTTGTTGTATATGTCATCCTTAAAATCCGAACTGAAGGAACTCTTCCCGTCATTGCGAGGAGTGAGTCCGACGAACGACGAAGCAATCTAATTATTAGATTGCTTCGCTTCGCCCGCGGCTTCGCTCGCAATGACAAATTATGGCTTCTTATCATCATCCTCCTCGTCCCCGTCATCAACTTCTCCCGCATCTATTTTCTCGCCATTATTCCAGCGACACTCATCATGGCATTAAAATTGCCGTGGAAAAAAGTGGCGCTAACGCTTATCATCATTGGCGCCGTTTCGCTTGCAGAATATGCTGTCGTCAATCTTGCGGCCTCGCGCGGGACATCGCTCGGTTTTGAATTTTTGACACAACAATCCCGTGGCATTATTGACCCGGAATCAGAAGCGTCGGCCTCCGCGCGCGCGGCCATACTCCCCCATTTGCTCGGGAAAATAAAAAACCGCCCGCTCTTGGGCGAAGGACTTGGCGCATCAGTCACGTATTACAATGCGTTTCTGGAAAAAGAGTCAACCACGCGGCATCTTGATTGGGGGTATCTGGAACTTGCCGTGGAATTCGGCCTGTTTGTTGCCTTGTTCTTCCTTGGACTTCTCGTTTGGCTGTTTTATCACGGTTTTCGGAATCCTCTTGCCGCCAGTATTCTGGTTTTCCTTGCCGTGACGGCACTCACCACCCCCGCTTTGTTTCATGTGTACGGAATTACGCTTATTTTAGCGGTTTTATTGGCAACCAACTTACTAAAACTTGACAAAGTTCAACAAGTATGATATTCTTCTTTCGAAGAAACCCCGTTGCGGAAGGCGGCGAACGGGTGTCACTTGCTGATGAAAGCGGATGGACAAGGACGTTCTCGTCAATCCAGATGGGAAAGACAGGGCGTCTGTGCTCCAAAGGCCACGGAACGCTTATCCGCTAGAAGGTAGGTGGGATTAAGCCGGAAGTAAAACCCGCGGGGCTCCATAAGAGGTGAAAACAGCCTCGGAGCCCCGCGGGTCGCATGCAAATCCCGCGCCGTAAAGACGATGGGCTCCCCGATGGCCATCGGGGTAGAGTGGGAATTTCCCCCTCGTTGGTGCTGCAGCACCTCGCCGTTGGGCAACGGCGTCACTGGTTCCCTCTTGTGGGACTGGTGGGCGAGGGATTCCTTTCTTTCTCTAGGCTCGTCATGCCGCCTAGGCAGTGACGGCCTCGTCACCCTCTACCAGATGAGAATGCAACTCTCAACGGCAGAGGGATGATACCGCTCGAAGGGATCTGGTGATCCCGAAATTGGCTCCCCTTCTCAAGCTCGGCTTGCGGAGGGGATTTTTTTATTTCTGAATCCCCTCCCCGCCTTCGACTCGCCCTTCGGGCTCGCTCAGGCAGAAAGATTGTGTTTCTCCATAATAATCCGCTTTGCCTCGCGATAGCGCTGCACTTCGCGCGGCATCCAGCCGAAGATGGGCCACGGAATTTTGTGCACAAACGACGGTAGCCATAAACTCATGCCGCTTTTGCGCGGTTTTATCGTAAACAATACTTCCGGCACCCATACGCCGGTTTTATTTTGTTCCAACATCGTAAGCCACAAATCCCAATCCTGAAATTTTTTCAATGATTCGTCAAAGCCGGGGAAATCTTTTGCCCGCATTAAACTGGTTGTGGTGATGTATGGCATTTTCCGCAAATGCTCCGCGTCAAATGGGCCGCATATAAATGTTTTGAACCCGAATTTGAAAGAGGAATACGCATACGACGCTTCCGGATGTTCTTCCAGCGCGCGTTTCATTTTCTCCAAACAATCGGGATGCATTTTGACGTCGGCATCGCAGAAGATGACGTAGTCGACGGTATCAGTGGCATTAGATCCCTCGACTTCGGCCGGCTTCGCCGTCCTTCGCTCGGGATGACAATAAGAAAATCCTCTATTCCGTGCCGCCGCGGCGCCGCGGTTTTCTTGGTGAACAAACGTAATGGGCAGTCTGTCCTTCCACGCATCGGCCACAGATTCCGGAGCATCCGCACTGCCATCATCCACAATTACAATCCGATTCGGCCGCGCCGTTTGCCCATACAACGAAAAAAGGCACCTCCCCAGTGCCTCCGCATGATTGTAGACTGGAATTATTACGTCTAACATAACGCTATGCTCGAGACGACGGCCGGCGGAGTGCATCCAAAATCCGCTTCATTTGCGCCCCCCACGTGAACTCCTTCTCAACGCGCGCTTTCGCGGCCTCGCCGAGCCGTTTCCGTAGCGCCTCATCCTTCATCAATTTCAACACGGCATCGCGCACCTCCTCGGGTTTCTCGCCATCCACCAGTAATCCCGTTTTATCATCTAACACCGCTTCCGGGCAACCCCCTGATTTGCCAGCAATGACCGGCTTGGCAAACAAGGCGGCTTCCAGATACACAATCCCCCACCCCTCAACATCCGCGCCAATCTGAATGGACGGCATAACGAACACATCGCACATGGCGAACCATGCGGCGAGGTCGTCGTCCTTTACTTTGCCAAGAAAACGCGTGGCGTAATGAAGGTCATATTTGTTGATGAGTTTTCCGAGTTCCTCCGCATAATCCCCCAGCCCAATCACGCACCACACAATACCTGGGTCCGCTTTCAAAATCTCCGGTAGCGCTTCAATCACCGTTTGCAACCCCTTGCGCTTCACGAGCCGCGCCACGGACAACAGCACCTTTCTATTCCCCAGCACATACCGATTCCGCATGTTATACAGCGTGTCCTCATGCACCGTTACGCCAATCAAATTGGCATTCGGACACGGGTACGCCACGATGACGCGGCGCACCGGAAACCCTTCCAGTTGTTTGCGCGCGAAATCGCTGTTGGCAACCACCAGTTGCGCACCGTCCAAAATCTTCCGCACCCACCATCGCTTGACGCGTTTTTGTTTTGCGAGCGACACATCAAGCCCGTGAATGTGCACCACATACGGAATCTTGCGTAATTTTTTAATTACCCACGCCACCTGACCCATGGGCAACACGTGATGCACGATAATGTCATCGTATGATTTCGGTTTCAAATCGCGATACAAATACCACGCGAGCCGCATCCATCGCGGAAAAATATACCGAAAAAAGAACGGCACCCGCCGGAGCTGCTGGTCTTTTTTATTTTCCTCGGTTTCCACGTCATCCTCGCCGAGCGGCTCGGCCGCCACCCACACTTCCTCGCCAGCCTTCCGGAACTCATGCACCTCATTCGTAATATATGTGGCGATGCCGCCTTTGGTCGGCGGATACTCAACCGTCAATAAAAGATGTCGCATACTAAGCTCTCACGCGATGTACCAAATAACGAATTTCGTCAATTTTGACAAGACGAGTTAGCACTAATCCTCCACAGTATAACACGCTCCCGAGCGCCAACGTAAGATACCACGGCATGATGACCGCGCCAATCCACATGAGGAGACCTACAACGCCGGCAAGCAATCCTGCTCCGACGGCCCATCCGATTATGCGTCCGTGATGCACGAGCGCAATGCGTGGGACGAAGAAATATCCTGCCGCAAAAAGCACGATGTTGCCGAGCAGCGCCGCGATTGCTGCGCCGATGACGCCGTATGGCGGAATGAGCAGGATATTGGCGACCACGTTCACTACCATGGCGACACCCATGGCCGTCGTTTGCATCGCCTGACGGTTGCATCCGTTGAGCAACGCGCCAACCGGAAAATCTATGAACGCAAAAATCACGCTCGCGAGTAAAATTTGCATCGGAATAATCGCCGGCGCGTACTCGGCGGTGTAAATGGTGAGGATGATTTCTTCTGAAAACACACCGAGGAACACCGCGATTGGCATCGCCACCAAAATGAGATATTTCATCGCGCGTTCAAACAAATACGTGAGGTGCGGACGGTCACAAATAAACGCCTCACTCATGCGCGGATATAGCGCGGCCGAAAGAGCAAGCGGAATGAATTGAAACGCAAACGTGATTTTGTTCGGAATACTGTACCATCCCACCGCCGTCGTGCTGGCGAATTTTGAAAGAAACACCGAATCGCTGTATGAATACACGCGCGCAAAAATACCGGCAAGCGCAAAGGGAAACGCCACGACAAGCATGGATTTGATGAGCGCAGATTCCCACCGCACGCGCAGCGGCACTCCCGCGCGATACCGCAGCATGTATGCGGCGTAGCATACATTTAAGAAGCTTGAAACGATAAATGCGATGATGAGCCACACGAGCGGCCGTCCGAGCAGGAGCGCAATGGAACCAATAATGAGCGTGCTCAACTGACTCAAAACAATCGCAAGCGCTTCATATTTCAATTTATGCATGCCGCGCAGCACCGCATAGAAAGAAAGATGAATGGAGTCCAGTATCATGGTGATGCCGGAAAGCGCAATCAAAAGCTGCATTTCGCTTGAGTAATCCAGCAAGATTGCTACGGCCATCATGATGACATACGTAGCGGCCATAAACAGCATTTTGACGCCGAGCACGGAACTCAAATGCCGCGCCGCCTCTTCCGGTTTCCGCGCCACTTCCCTATTCAAACTGGGCGAGAGGCCAAAATCCGTAATGACCGCAAAAATGGTGGTAAACGAGAGCGCGAGAAAGTATTTGCCGGTATCCTCGGCGCCCACCATGCGCGCGATGAACGTAAAATACAAAAAGGACAGGACTTTCTGTCCGACAGACGCGAACGTCATGTAGGCGGTATTTTTGGCAACCGAGGCCATGGCGGTGATTACCGCTTGCTCCACTGTGGAGCGCGGCGGGCGCGCTTCAAACCGGGTTTCTTGCGTTCTTTGGCGCGGGGGTCGCGGCGAAGAAATCCTTCCGCTTTGAGAGATTTGCGCAAATCGGCATCCAATTTTACGAGCGCGCGGGCAATGCCGTGACGCACGGCTTCCGCCTGCCCGTGCAATCCGCCGCCCGCCACTTTCGCCGTGACATCAAAGGCGCCCTCTTTGCCGGCCGTGCGAAACGGTGCTTTGACCATTTCCCGCAGGGCATATACCGGAAAATAGGCGTCATAGGAGCGGCCGTTTACCGTAATCATGCCCGTGCCGTTCGGTATCAATCGAACGCGCGCAGCCGCGGTTTTGCGTCTGCCGACTGAACGGATGTACTCTGCGGTATTTCCAAGCGTGGTCATATTATGCGTCAACAGACAAATGTTTCATCAATTCTTTGCGCAATTTGTTTTTAGGCAGCATATTCCATACGGTCTTGCGTACCACGATCCTGCTGTCTTCGGCGAACAACTTTTTGAGCGGCTTCATTTTTAAGCCGCCCGGATATCCAGAATGGTGGATGACCATTTTTTGTTCTAATTTTTTACCCGTAAATTTCATTTTATCCGCGTTAATGACCCGAACGCGATTCGTTGACGCAATATGCGGCGCAAACGAAGGATCATTTTTTCCGCGCAATAACAACGCAACCTCGGTTGCGATTCGTCCCGGCGCGCGGCCGGCGGCATCAACTTCAAATTTTTTGGATTTTGATTGTGCGGTTGTCATACTCGGTTCCCCTCACCTTCATCCTCTCCCTCAAGGGGAGAGGAAAAATTAAACTAACTCAATCTGCACCGCGGGCGCGTTGTCGCCCTTGCGTTCGCCCAACTTCACAATGCGCGTATAGCCGCCGCGGCGGTCGCGATAGCGCGGCCCCAGTACTTCCATGCATTTGCGCACTGCATTTTCGGTATAAAGATTCTGAATAAGCGTCCGCCGCGCGGTCAGCGTACCGCGCTTGGAAGCCGTAATCGCGCGCTCCACGAGCGGCTGCGCTGCTTTTGCCTTTGCGTGCGTCGTCTTCACTTTTTCGTACAAAATAACGCTCTCGGCAAGATGCCGAAGCAGGGCCTTGCGCGGCCCAACTTTACGGTCAAGCGTTACTTTGTGTTTCAAGTGACGCATACGGTTTAAGCTTCATCGTGTTCGTCATTGCCGGTATCTTCCGCGGCAATAATCTCGGCCTCTTCAGGCACGATAACATCCGCGCTGGCTTCACCTGCATCATCATCGCTCGCCGTTGGCGTTTCTTCTACTTCTTCTTTGACCGGCGCGGCTTCTTTTTCAAGTTCTTCGCTTGTCGGCCCGGCCTCCGCCATTAAACCTTCGCTGTCCAAACCACCCTGTACAATGCGGAGATGGTCCATGATGGTATCAACCGCCTGATGGAGCGCTTCTTTCGGCGACATCGTACCGTCCGTTTCAATATCAAGGATTAGTTTTTCGTAGTTGGTCACGTCTCCCACACGCGTGAATTCCACCGAATAACCTACGTCAACAATAGGAGAAAACAACGCGTCAATGCCGATGGTGCCGATGTCCATTTCCCGACTCTTGCGCTCCTCAACGGGCACGTACCCACGGCCCTGTTCAAGCGTCAACTCCATATCAAGCTCGCCTTTCGGCTCCGTGATGGTGGCAACCACCAAATCCTTGCTGACCATTTCAACATCCGAGGTTGTTTCAATTTTTTCCGCCGTTACCGGCCCTTCGCCTTTTGCGCGCAAACGCACTTTCACCGGTTCCCCCGAAAACACGCGCACGCGCAGACGTTTCAAATTCAAAATGATGTCAAGCACATCCTCTTTCACGCCCGCAAGCGCGGAGAACTCGTGCTGTGCGCCTTTAATTTTGACTGCCGTCACGGCCGCACCCGGCAGCGACGACAACAGCACGCGGCGCAGCGCGTTCCCGATGGTTGTGCCGTAACCGTGATAACACGGCGTAATCACAACCCGCCCCCGATTCGGGCTCTCCCCATCGAGGATTTGTACGGTTGATGGAAGGAGTAGTTTTTCCATACGATAATTATCGTGAATAAAATTCAATGATTGGACGCGGGTCAAACAACGACTTAAGCTCCTCCGCCGCCGGTTGACCGACTACCGTGCCGGTCCAGTTACCCGGGTCCAACTTGAGCCAGCTCGGCGTTTCCTTTTGTTCCAACGTCTGGCGAACGCCGTCAAACAGTTTCGTGTCGCGTTTTTTTTCAATCACTCCCACAACATCGCCCTCTTTTACTTGAAACGACGGTATATCGAGCTTTTTACCGTTCACCTCAATGTGGCCATGACGCACAAGTTGGCGCGCCGCCGCGCGCGTTTTAACGAATCCGAGACGATATACGGTGTTATCCAACCGGCGCTCCAGCAAATCCTGCAGCGCCAATCCCGTATCTCCGGCGCGCGCCGCAGCGCGTTCTACATAGTTGCGGAACTGCCGCTCAAGCAAACCATACAAATGACGCGCCTTTTGTTTTTCTTGCAACTGAAACTTGTAACCGGACGCAGTGTCTCTGCGCCGCATGGTGGCGCCATGTACACCGGGCGGCGCATTGCGCCGGCGCAATGCGCAGCGCTCGCGGCCGCACACGGACATCCCGAGGCGCCGACAGACTTTGCAAGTTCGATTGGTGATTCGTGCCATATTAAACGCGGCGCGGTTTAGGCGGCCGACATCCGTTGTGCGGCAGCGGCGTAATATCCTTGATTGATTTCACAAAAAATCCGTTGGCGTTCAATGCGCGAATGGCACCTTCCCGTCCGCCGCCGATTCCGCGCACGAAAACCTGCAACTCTCGCACGCCATACTGGGCCACTTTTTCCGCGACATCTTTCACAACCAGAGATGAGGCGTACGGCGTCGCCTTTTTTGGGCCCTTAAATCCAACCTTGCCTGCCGATGACCAGCCCAACGCGTTGCCGGCCGGATCGGTCATCGTAATGATGGTGTTATTATACGATGCCTGAATATACGCCTTGCCTTCAGGAATCTGGCGAGCAGTTTTCTTCTTGGCTGTTTTTTCTGATTTCACTTCTGCCATACGTTAGGTTTTTTGCGCCGTCGGCTTGCGGCCCGACCCCATCGTGCGGCGCACATTGCCGCGCACCGTACGCGTGTTCGTCCGCGTGCGTTGGCCGCGCACCGGCAACCGCTTCGCGTGGCGGGAGCCGCGATAGGATTTAATATCAACCAATCGTTTGATGTTGGAACGCACCTCGCGCCGCAAATCGCCTTCCACCTTATGTTCCTTTTCAATAATCTGACGAATGGCATTCGTGGCCTCGGCGCTCAAATCCTTTGTGCGGATGTTCGGGTCCACGTTCGCTGCCGCAAGAATTTTTTTCGCCAAGGATGGCCCAATCCCATAAATGTACGGCAAGGCCGCCTCAATGCGTTTCTGTTCTGGAATAATGACACCGGCGATGCGCAACATAGGCATTATCCCTGACGCTGTTTATGCTTGGGGTTCTTACAAATTACAACAACCCGCTGTTTCCGGCGTACCACCTTGCAATCTTTGCAAATCTTTTTAACGGATGCGCGGACTTTCATACCTGTCAGCTGATGCCGTGATGTGAACGAAAAAGGACTGGCGTCCTTCGTTTATAAGTTTATAATCGGTAGGTGATGCGGCCCTTCGTCAAATCATACGGCGTCATCTCAAGCCGAACGCGGTCACCCACAATGAGACGAATGCTGTGGCGACGCATCTTACCGGCCAAATGCGCGATAATTTGATGCTTGTTTTCGAGAACCACCCGAAACATGCCTCCCGGCAAGAGCTCCTCTACCGTTCCCTGCATCTCAACGACGTCTTTTCCCATGAATATGCGAAATTTACAGTTTCCTACGAGACAGGTACAGTCTAGCAGAGCCGGTTAAAGCTGTCAACTCGGAAAACCCTTGTGGATAACTCTTTGATATTTTTGACTGAAATAGGCCAAAAATGGCTAATCGCGGTACACCCAGTAATTATACAGCAAAAAATTCCAACTGACAGAAAGCGCGACAGTGGTGATGCGGACAATTTGGTAATGAATGCCGAGCATATCGTGTCCGAGGTACATGAAGACGATGCTGACCACATAATTTCCCGCAAGAACGACAAGGAATTTTGCGAGCTGGCGATGCGTTGATGTCGCGGTGCTTTTGAACGACCAGTGGCGGTTCATGAAAAATACGTACGCTATCACCAGTATCTGCGTTCCAAAAAGCGCGATGACCGGCCGAATACCGAAGTATTCTTTTGCGACATACAACAGCCCAACGTCCATAACGAGGCCGGTAATGCCCGTGAAAAAATAACGCGCAAAGGTTGCTTTCTTTGCGTGAATCCACGCGATGATGTTTGAGATGTTCATTTCTTTTGATTTGCCGTCACGATTGCTTTAATACGCCGCACGCCGGCGGACACCGCTTCCTCTTTCAAAATCTTAAAACCGCCCAGTTCGCCCGTATGTTCCACGTGCGGACCGCCGCAGATTTCTTTTGAAAAAAATCCGCGCTTTTCATCTCCTACAAAATACACTTTCAGTTTATTGCCAAACGTGGCGTATTTGTCGTCAAAATAACCGATGGCGCCGCACGCGCGCGCTTCTTTTTCCGTGAGTTCTTCAAAATGAACCGGCAAGTCCTTTTTAATTTGCTCGTTCACGATGTCTTCTATTTCTTTCAATTTCTCGGCCGGAATTTTCTCCCCGTAGTTGAAATCAAAACGCAGGCGCTCCGCGGTAATGTTACTCCCCTTTTGTTCTATGGATTCACCGAGCACGTTTTTGAGCGCACGATGGAGCAGATGCGTTGCGGTGTGAAGCTGCACCACTTCAAGACTATGGTTTGCAAGTCCGCCCGCAAATTTTTGTTCCGCGCCTTTACGCGAGAGTTCCTGATGTTTTTTGAATTCCGCTTGAAAACCTGCGGCGTCAACCGTAATACCGCGTTCTTTCGCCATTTCCTGCGTTACCTCAAACGGAAATCCGTGCGAGGTGAATAAATCAAACGCAGCTTTGCCGCTCACCGTTTTTTCCTTCGCGACAATCCGTTCAAACTCGCGCAAACCTTTTTCAAGCGTTCTATTGAATTTTTCCTCTTCGCGCTGCAGTTCCTCCGCAATGCGCTTCTTGTTGTGTCCCAATTCCGGATACGCAGCGGTGTATTCCTGCGCCACGATCTCGCCGATGTCACGCGCAAACGATTGCGTAATGCCCAATTTTTTACCGTGCATGATGGAGCGGCGAATGAGACGTCGCAACACATATCCTTGGTCAACATTTGACGGCGTTACACCGCGCTGGTCGCCCAAAATAAATGCGGCGGTGCGAAGATGGTCGGCAATCACGCGCATAGACCAGCGTGTTTTCGGGTCATCCGTATAATTTTTGCCGGACAGTTCTTCAATCTTATGCAGGATGGGTAAAAACAAATCGGTTTCAAACGGCGACTTTTCGCCGTTCAACACCGCCACCACGCGGTCAAGTCCCATGCCAGTGTCCACGTTTTTCTGTTTGAGTGGTTTGAATGAACCGTTTGCTTGCTTATCGTACTCCATGAAAACGTCATTCCAGATTTCAACCCACTGTTTGTTATCGGTATCAAACTTTTTTGGCGCAACGCCACCGCCTGACCAATAAAACATTTCCGTATCCGGCCCACACGGCCCCGTTTGTCCCGCCGGACCCCACCAGTTATTTTCTTTCGGCAAATACGCGATGCGTTCTTTCGGTATGTCAAGTGTCTGCCACAATTTTGCGGACTCTTCATCGCGAGGCGCGTCTTTATCGCCCGCAAACACGGAAACCGCTAATTTTTCAAGCGGAATGCCGAGCCATTTTCTGCTCGTCAAAAATTCAAAACTCCACGCAATGGCTTCTTTTTTGAAATAATCGCCGAGCGACCAGTTGCCGAGCATCTCAAAAAACGTGAGGTGCGTGTCATCGCCCACTTCTTCAATATCGCCGGTGCGGATGCACTTTTGCACGTTCGCAAGCAGGGTGCCTTCCGGGTGTTTTTCACCCAAAAGATACGGCACCAGCGGATGCATGCCGGCGGTGGTGAAAAGCACGGTAGGGTCATTTTCCGGAATAAGCGAAGCGGACGGGATAATGGCGTGGCCCTTCTCTTTGAAGAAATCAAGATATTTTTTGCGGAGTTCTGCGGCGGAAAGCATGAGAGTATGATAGCGGAATTCCTAGGGCTTGACAATGACGTTCTTTGATGCTATATTTTTTACACAACCTTCCTGGAAGGAGGAACACTATGGCGAGCGGTAGCGAGTGGAAAGAGGTGGAGATCGTAGGGCCGAGCACGCGCGAAGCGCACAAGGAGGTGTTCCGGTTTCGAGCGCTGGTGCCGCACGATTTCAAGGACCTGAAGGAGCGTAGCGGCCCGCACTGGGCCGTCTGCATCACCGCTCCTGGCGGGGAGAGCGTGACGGTGCTGGACAACGAAGGCGAGGTGCACTTTTTCTCCAAGGTCCTCAAGGTCGTTGCCGAGATGCTCTACGGTGCGGAGCTCTACCGTCTGGACGCGCAAGTGGAGCGCGTACCGAACGGGATGGGTCATCCCTATCCGGGAATCGCGATGTCCCTTCGTGGCACCGCGGAACGGGGACAGCCCAAGCTGACCACGAAGTTCCGTCCAGACAACGGCGGCATCGGCGTGGAAGTGGAAATCACCCGCTAGAGACGAACGCGCCGAGTGTGATTCTTGCGAAAGCAGGAATTGCCTCGGCGTTTTTTTATTGAATGACTCCCCCACCCAAACATTCGTCGTTTTTGTAAAACACCGCAAACTGGCCGGGCGTGATGGCGCGCTGGGATTTTGAACAAATAACGAGGATATTTTTTCCTTGTTTCTGGATGGTGCACCGCTGTAATTCCTGGCGGTGGCGGAAGCAAACAGCGCAGGTAAACGGCAAAACAGGCGCCTCAACAATCCAGTGTACATCCCCTACAGTAATTTCACGTGTAAATAAGCGTGAATCATTTTCCGGTCCAACGATGAGTTCGTTTTTCTTACTATCTTTTGCAACAACATACTGCGGCTTCCCGTTACTTTTTTGCGCCAGTCCGTGCCGCTGGCCGATGGTGTAATATGCCAAACCATCGTGCTCTCCAATCACCGCGCCGGCCGTCGTAACAATTTTTCCCGGCTTCGGCTTGATTTTCTGTTTCAAAAAATCCTTCATGTTGATTTCGCCGATAAAACACACGCCCATTGACTCCGCGCGTTCCGCGGTTGGCAAACCAAATTTCCGCGCAAGGGCGCGAACCTGCGGCTTGGTGTAGTCCCCAATGGGAAACAATGTGTTGGCAAGCTGCGCTTGAGTGAGTTGGTGAAGGAAGTAGGTTTGGTCTTTATTGCGGTCTTTGGATTGGAGGAGATGGTATCGTATACCCTTCGACTCGCCTCCGGCTCGCTCAGGGACTAATTTTGCATAATGCCCTGTCGCAATTTTGTCCGCGCCCAGTTTTTTTGCGGCCTTTAAAAACGACCCGAATTTTACCGTTGTGTTGCAGACAACATCCGGATTTGGCGTGCGGCCGGCGCGATATTCGCGGAACAAATAATCCACCACGCCTTTGCGATATTCTTTTTGAAAATCCAACACCACAAGCGGAATGCCGAGGCGCGCCGCCACGCGCTCCGCATCACGCACATCATTCTTCCAATCACAAACACCCTGCACGTCTTTCGTATCCGTCCAGTTTTTCATGAAGGCGCCAACCACCTGATGCCCTGCGCGCACCAGAAGCGCCGCAGTCACCGATGAATCAACGCCGCCTGACATGGCAACAATAATTTTATTCCGCACTTTCTTCGCCCGCATACACAAAACCGTAGAGTGAGAGTCAAGCGCCACGACGTTCTCACGGCACTCGGGCGGATGCCGTGCCGGAATACGGAGAATTGCCGATGCGATTGTATGCACGCACGCGATAGTAATACACGCCTGCCGGCAAACCGGCATCCGCGTATGAGGCGGTTAAAGCACCATCAAGAGAGGCAACCTGAATGAAACTCTGCTCGTCAACGCCGCGCTCCAGCAAAAATCCTTCCGTGTTCGTCGTGCTCCTCGTCCATGTTGAAACGAGAATGGTGGTACTCGCGGTTACGCGGAGATTCGCAGGAGCGCCGGGCGCGCGCGTATAACGAACCAAACGATTACTGGCGGCGTACGTGGCGGAGCGGCCGCGCGCATTTGAGGCATAGATACGATAAGATAATCCGTCATCCGATGGTGCGCGGCGGTCAACATACGATGTGGTATTCGCCAGCGCGAACGATACATCGCGCACCGAACCGCGGTCATCGAAACGTTCAATGCGGAATTCCTGTTCATTTGTTGAATGGTCAATCCACTGAATCACAACACCCTCATTAGTAGATGACGCGGCGGCGTTCGTGGGCGCTGCCGGCGGATTCACGGCATTTACTGCCGCAACTACCCCCGAAGACGCTGAAAAACCGACCAAATTAAACGCGCGAACACGATACTGTATCGTTTGGTCGCGCGGAATTGCATTGTGTTGATATGATGTCGCATTTGCCGCCGGACGCGCGAGTTCTGCCCATGGGCCGTCTGGACCGGTTACGCTTGATTCTACGACAAAACCATCTTCATTATTCGCGTTGTCACGCCAACGCAACATATTGGCAGCATTCTGATTCGTCGCGCGCAACTCTGTCGGCGCAGCCGGCAGCAACAATGGCCGATATTTCAAACGCACCGCAACGCGGCTCACGCGAGCGCCCAATGCCCCTCCGGCATATTCAAAACCAACCTGTAACGTACTTGTGGCCACCTTGGTAAAAACCGCTCTGCCCGTAAGAAAAACAGCAGATAATTCCACCGGCTCAACTCCTGATGCTCGCACCTTTCTTCCGCTGACAACGCGGCCGTTATTGATACGAGCGAGTGTGGTTATTTCACTTCGCGTATTGCCCTCGCTTGCGTTTGACGCGCACAATCGCATCTCAATAGCGGTTACTTGAGCAAAATCTGGAACGCGCCCAATGTCAACGGTAAATAATTCCTTTTTGCGGGCAGTCAATGTGGAAAGATGTGTCGCCGTTCCATCACACGCTTCTTCGTTCACCATCGTCGCATGAACATCAGTCCCCTCAACAGACGGCGCCCATTCATTTTTGACGCCATCGCTAATGGGCAAAAGCGTTTCGCTGTATAGCAACGCCGGAACTCTCGCGACTCCCTGGGCTTTGGATACGCGCGGCTGTAAGGAAACTGATACAAGGTTGGTGGTTATTAAACTCACGCCAAGTACAAGCAACGCCGCGAAACCTATCTTTTCGCCGATACTAAAAAGTGGGGTCTTCTTTTTCATAACGAACCTCCTTTAATACTAACGGAGGTAGTATAGCATAAACCGCCAACGGTGGATAAATGA
Organism: Patescibacteria group bacterium; assembly: GCA_038061815.1. Lineage (GTDB taxonomy): Bacteria > Patescibacteriota > Patescibacteriia > Magasanikbacterales > JBBTXJ01 > JBBTXJ01. The sequence continues at coordinate 24,644 of JBBTYK010000007.1, forward strand.
CATTACTGAAGCAACGAAATAATCTTTTGTATCAAAGCCGGGTCGGTTTTGAACAAATCCGTCCCATGCGCCGAACCGCGATAGCGCAAAACCTCCGGCTCAACCGCTACCATGCGGCCAGCGAGCGTATTGACGGTATCAAATGAGTACGTATCTCCTTCTGCCGCCGCGAGCAACACCTTTTGAAAGGGCGCGATGTGCACACCGGCGCGTTCAGCGTTCACGCCGCGATATTCAAGACCCGGCGACAGCGCTACGATAGCCGGTATCTTGGTATGTTCAGAGCCGTACACCATCGCGAGATTTGCGCCGATGCTCGCGCCGACGAGCGCAATCGTTTCTTCACGAGCGCCTTTTTCTTTCAGCCATGCGACTGCGGCTTCAACATCGCGCATCTTTGCCTGTTGTTCCGTATCGGAAAATTTTTTGTAATCAAGCGCGCCGCCCTGCGATGCGATACTCTCTCCATGTCCGCGAAAATCTATTGCGAGCGATGCCACACCCGCCGTCTGTAACGCTTCCGCAAGCGGATGCCAACTTTCTTTGGAGGCCGGCATCATGTGCAAGAGGAGCACAAAACGTTTGGACTCTGGCGCCGCATACCAATTCCCGACAATCGTGATTCCATCGCTCGTTTGAAATGAAATTTTTTCCATAGTAAGTGGTGATTTAGCGCAGCCGAAACCAAGCAATAACAAAATACTAATAAACAGGACTGCTTTTCCCATATGGATTCTCCAGAATGACGGGTTGGCGTAAGGCGACCGTCGGCAGCGGGCATACTTTTCCAGGCACCATGTGATGCCGAACACAGCGCGCTTCGTATGATTCTTGCGAACCGATCATTTTGATGGGGTCGGAATACTGCGCAGGTTCGCCGCCGACGAGCCGTTGCGTGCGCGTTGCTTCGCGGCCGCAGCGTTCACCCGCATCACTGCGATACGTGCACACCGCGGACAATTTCACAATAAAATCCGCGCGCACCAACAGATCCGCCATAGTGCGGGTGGAACCAAACCCAAACGGAAACGGCTCGCCGCGAAAATCCAAATTGAGTCCGGCGGCCATCACGCGCTTCCCCTGGTCAACGAGATGGCTGATGTAGTCAATGATGACGTCGTCAAAGAATTGAACCTCGTCAATAACGATAAACTGCGTTTCCGGCTGTACCAGCGCGATGAGGTCGCGGGTCCGACAAACCGGTATCGCCTGCATGTCGCTGCCGTCGTACGATGCCAGTTTGCCGCGCTGCGCATAACGCGCATCCTCGCCAAAATTAAACAATTGCATTTCTTTTTCTGCAATCTGTTCCCTCCTAATCTGCCGAATCAATTCCGTGGACTTGCCGCTGAACATCGGACCGGTAATGACGGTGAGGGTGCTCATACCGGTAGTGTACCTATTTCTTCAAATCTTGCAATGAGATGCCCGGCGCGTTTGGGTCAACGATGATGACATTCTCAATCTGCCGCGAAGGCTGCAACTGACGCGGCTGACCACCGCTCTGCGGTTGACCGCCGTCTTTCTTTTTATGATGACGCTTGCGCTTATGGCGCGCGCCGTCAGGAGACGCCGCAGTATACGATGGAACGCCAGGGACAACAACGACCGGCCGCGGCGGAGGCGGCAGCACCTTGATAATCTCAATCCCCGCTTCCTCATCGTTCTCATCACGACGCGGCGTTACCGGCTGTCCGGGCGCCAGTTCACCAAATCCGCTCCATCGCGCAACTTTTTCTTCAATGACCTGCCGGCTGCGGCCATACCGTTCGCGCGAAACCGCAATCACCCTCTCCGTGCTCCCCGTGCGCTGCGCAATGGGCGGCAGCGTCAAGGCCGAGAACGGCTGCGACGCCACGCCGTCAATCATAAGCCGCAAATAAATCTGATACTTCGGCAGATTCACGAGGTCAACAATCAAAAATTGCGGGTCAAATTCTTTTTCCAGCGCCTCGGCGTCCTCCGCGCCGATGCGGAAGGTAATCAGCGTTCCCACGTTGCCGAACACCGCATAGCGCACTTCTTCCGTCAGCTGCTCAATATACTGGTGCGCCATGATGAGACTCAAATGATACTTGCGCGCTTCTGACAAAATGTTCGCGAACGACTCGGTGGCGAAATTTTGAAACTCGTCAACGTACAGGAAAAAATCCGGCCGCTCCGCTTCCGGCATATCCACGCGTTCCATCGCGGACAACTGAATTTTCGTGACAATCATGCCGCCCAACAATCGCGAATTATCCTCACCGATGCGTCCCTTTGACAGGTTCACAATCAAAATCTTGCCGCTATCCATAATTTCGCGGATATTGATGGTTGACTTCACCTGCGCGACGATATTGCGGATGACGGACGCGGACAAAAACTGTCCGATTTTGTTCTGAATGGCTGCGGTGGCTTCCGATGCAAACTTATCTGTGTACTTTGCGTATTCATCAACCCAGAACGCTTTTACCACCGGGTCTTTGATTTGCGCAACCACCTTTTTACGATACACGGCATCGGCGAAAATCCGGTTGACGCCGAGCAACGTGCTTCCCGGACAATCCATGAGCGCCAGAATGGCGTTGTTCAGCAAATACTCCATACGCGCGCTCCACTGGTCAACCCAGATTTTTTTGAACACGCCCATGAGGCCACCGACCACCAAATGTTTGTGGTCAGGATTGATGGTTTCCAAAATGTTGAACCCGATTGGATATTCTAAATCGGCTGGATTGAAATACACCACGTCGTTAATGCGGTGAGGCGGAACGAAATCAATCATTTTTTCCGCGAAATCGCCGTGCGGGTCAACGAGCGCAAATCCGTGGCCGGCATACATATCCGACAACACCATATTTTCCAGCATCGTGGTCTTTCCCATGCCGGTTTTTCCGAGCACATACATGTGCCGCCGCCGGTCATCCAGTTTAATGCCAAAACGCCGGTTCTCATTCCGGAAGTTCGTCTGCGCAAACAGAGCGATGTCTTTTGTCACAACGGGTGTATGCAACGTTTGCATATTAAACAACAGGCAAGTTGGGCGGCGGAGCGCCGGTTGCTTCTGCGGGCGCCTCGTGAGGCGCGGCGGCGGGGGCAGAGGCGCTCTCCCCTTCGTGCGGATGTCGTTTCTTATGAATCAATCCGATATCAGAACTGAACGGCGGCGGCGCTTCCGCGGTTGCCGATTTAATGGGAATACCGTGCGGCGCATCCTCAAACGGAATCTCCGTCGGCAAATATGACGGCGGCTGGGCGCGCTTCGCCTCAAGACGTTTCAACAGCGGCGTCTTCACCGTCATCACCGGGAAGTGCCACAACGTAGCCAGTTCTTCCGTGTTCAAAATAAATTCGTACCGTCCGGCCCACGTGCTCCGTTTTTGATACGCTCGCATGATTTTGGTGGCGCGGATATTTTTACGCGCCTCGGTAAAAACATAATGCGCGGCAACACCGGTCATTTTGTAATCCGGTTTCAAACTATTTGACGATTCATCGGAGAACTGTTTGATTGCGCCCACCAATCCATACATCACGCGGCTCTTGTCAAAACGCTCTTTCTCCGCCACATACACCGCGCGCATTTTGCAGTTGAATCCAATTTTTGACACCTTAATTTCAACATCTTCAATAGTTTTCCGCTCGCCGGGCGTCAGCGCAAACATGCCAAAGGTCAGCTTCTCTTCCTTGGCCGACTCGGCGAACAATTCCAGCCCGAACCCGCTCGCAATCTCGCGCACGAGCGCAAACGGAAGGTCGCTCAATTTTTGAATCCACGTTTCCTTTTTCTTCACTTCTTTCCCCATCAATTTTTTTGCCATTTCAAACCCTTTCGCTTTCCATGACTGCCCGATAGGTTTCACTAAAATCTGCAACCACATCTGCTCCCCTTTCCCGATGCGGCTGAAGGATTCCAGCAACGCCGCCATCGGGTCCTTAAAGTATTCTTTGTCGTTCGGGTCGGCGAACGCTTTGTACGTTTTAATGGGGTAGTAGTGATTTTCCGTCAAGACCCATTCTACGCCCCAACAGCTATGAGTATCATTGGGATATTCAGTGGGAATACCTTTTACATAATCCTCCACTTCGGTAATTTCCGCGTCGGGATACTGCGCATAAATGGCGGATTCCACGAGGTCGCGATATTTCTTCTCCGTGCGAATGAGAAACTGGGTGTATCCTTCAATGCTGACAATCTCAAAACTAAACCATCGCTGGTACTGTCCTTGCCAATATTTTTCCATGAGGTCTCGCGTGGCATGGCCGCCGGCAAGGTGCGCAAAGATATTTTCTACGGCGAGCGGCGACTGCACGTTATCTGATGGAACGTCAACGGCAAGCAATACCCACTGAAATCCGGACTGATATTTTCCAACGCGCGTGTTGTAAAACACATAAAACCCCATCCAAAAAACGATAGGAAACAAGAAAATCCATCCGCCGATGCGTGTGCCGAATACGAGCACATCCCACGTGCTCGCCGTCGCTGCCATGTCGAGAAATTGCAGCCACGCGTCAGCGTATGACATGCGCTAATCCGGAATAAGAAAACTAAAAATGGTAATAAATACCACCGGCAAAAAAATGAGCGCCATCCACCACCATCCTTGCTGGCCCGCGTAGTATGAGCCGACAAACACCACAAAAAACAGCAGGGTGGCGAGGGTTGAATAAATTGCGCGCCAAACTCGGTCCTCCATAGTCGAATAGACACGAGGACTAAACTGCTTTAGTCCGAGTGCGATGAGACGGGCATTATCGTGCTCGTGCTGCTGCACGAGCACACCTTATAACGACAGTATACCACAACAACGAGGCTGTGGAAAACTAGCGGCTGCCAACCCGATACCACGAAACGAGGAGCGGGCTCGCGAGGAAGATGGATGAGTAGACGCCGGAAATAAATCCGATAATAAGCGCCAGCGCAAACGGCTGGGTGCTGGCGCCGCCGAAGAAATACACCGCGATGAGCGACAGCAGCGTGGTGAGCGTGGTATTGAACGAACGAGTGACCGTTTGCTCCACGCTTTCCGCAACCACCGTTTCAAACGGGTCATGGCGCCGCTTGAGCAAATTTTCGCGAATACGGTCAAAGGTGACGATGGTGTCATTTACCGAAAATCCAAAAATGGTGAGCAGCGCCGTAACAAACAGCGCGTCCACCTCAATACCGGCAAACCGTCCAAGCACCGCAAACACGCCAGCGGGAATCGTGATGTCATGAAGCAGCGCGATAATCGCGCACAAGCCGTATTTCCACGAACTCACCGGCTCCGATACGCGGCGAAACGTCCATGCGATATACACAATAATCGCAAGCATAACGAGCACGATGGCGTAGAGCGTATTTTCGCGCAATTCTTTGCTGATGGTGGGGCCGATAGTGTCAAACCGCTCCTCGTGCCACTCGTTCGCGAATGCTTGATTCAGCGTTTCCGTCAGCGCCTCGTGTTTCTTCTCGTCAATAAACGCCGCACGCACGAGATACCCCGCCGTTCCCAGCGGCTGGACCGTCGCGCGCTCCACGCCCGCATCCGTCACGAGCTGTTCAACGCGCGCCTTATCCGGCCGCGCGCCCGTGAATTGCAATTCCGTGAGCGTGCCGCCGGTGAAATCAATGCCAAAACGCAACCCAAACACAGCAATCGCAACAAGCGAAACGAGCGCCAATCCGCTGGAAAGGAGAAACCAATATCGTCGCGTGGTCACTACATTCACCATATTATTCAACTTTTTTACGCGCGCCGAGCACGAGCCACGTTCCTTCTTTGATGTACGGCTCAAGAAAACGCATGAATACGCGCGTAACGGTAATGGCGGAAAACATGCTCACGAGCACGCCGATGGCGAGCGTCACCGCGAATCCGCGCACCACGCTCGTGCCGAACCAATACAAAATGGCGCAGGCAATCAACGTGGTGACGTTGCCATCGCGAATAGCCAGCCATGCACGCGCAAATCCTTCGGTCACTGCGCGCGCATACGTCCTGCCGTCGCGCAGTTCCTCTTTCATTCGTTCAAAAATGAGAATGTTCGCGTCAACCGCCATGCCGAACGACAAAATGAGACCCGCGATGCCGGCGAGCGTTAGCGTCACCGAAAGTAATTTGAACAGCGCAAGCAGTACCAATCCATACACGATAAGCGCCAAGCCGGCCATCACACCCGACAATCGGTAATACAAAATCATAAACAACAGCACGAGCAAAAGTCCAACGATGCCGGCGCGCAGACTTTTTATGAGCGATGCGTGTCCCAAAACCGGCCCCACGGTTGATTGGCTCACAAGCTGTACCGGCAGCGGCAGCGCGCCAGCGTTCAGGCGCTGCGCAAGCGTCTTCGCTTCGTCAATGGAAAAACTGCCGGTAATCACGGCCTGACCGCCGCTGATTTTCTGCTGTACGGTTGGAGCGCTGATGATTGAACCGTCAAGAAAAATTGCCACTGGTTTGCCGATATTGCGGCCGGTGATTTCTTCAAACAAATCGCCGCCTTCATTATCAAATTGAAGTCCAACCTGCACCTCGCCGGTTTGCTGGTCAAACTGCACGGTCGCGCGGTCAAGCTGTCTTCCTGACAATGCTGTCCGCAGCCATGGGTCAAGTTCCGGCGCGATTTCCTCCGCCGTGGTGCGGTCAATCATGATATGGCGCGCCTCATACTGCTTTTCCTTGAGCTGCGCGTATTTATAAACGAGGTGAAAACCAAACGGCGTTTCCACAGGGTCGGAAATGGCGCCTTCCGGCAACGCAAAGGCAGCCTCTTCAAAATTGGGCGTCATCGCGCCGCGTCCGAATTCGCCGAGGTCGCCGCCAAGCTGCGCGCTACCGGAATCATCGGAATTTTTTTGAGCGAGTTCCGAAAAGTTGGCGATGGTCGCCTGCGCGCGAAGAGATTGCGCCTTTTCCAGCGCTTCGTCGCGCGTTCTATCCGATTGACATCGTTCCGCGCCTTGAAAACACACAAGGATATGGCGCGCAGAAACGGAACTGACCGCCACCCGTTCGCTTTCCACTTTGATGATGTGATACCCGATGTCGCTCTCCAATATATCGCGCGCCACCGCGCCCACCCTTCCTTTTTGCTGCGCAAACTGATAGAGCTGCTTTTGCAGCGTTTCTCCGGCAGAACTGACGAACCCAATATATCCGCCGCTCTCTTTCGTTTTTACATCCTGTGAAAATTCCTTCGCGTAATCGGCAAAATTTTTCGCACCTGACAGTACGATATTCAAAACTTCTTTCGCTTTTTTGCGCTCCGCGTCATTCGCGTCGCCGAGCTGTTTTTTCTGCGCATCCGTCAACTCCGGCTGCGGATTAGGATTTTGTTCCTTAAATTCAAGCAACGGCGTTTCGCCGATTTCCTTGATTGCCTGTTTCAAATCAATGACGCCAGGTAAATCCACGATGACGCGATACGTTTCGCCCGATACGTTGGTCTGCACAAGCGGTTCGGAAACGCCCATGGCATTCACGCGGCGTTCAATAACATCGCGCGCGCCGGCAACCGCGTCATCGCGCTCCGATGAAGGCACGCCTTTCGTGTCCACTTCATAGGTGAGATGCGCGCCGCCCTGCAAATCAAGACCCAAACGGTAATCTGGAATGTTCGGCTGCGGGAGCGAAAGGCCCGAACGCGCCTTTATTGCGCCGACAAGACGCTCATACGGCGCCGGAAAATCAAAAACGAGCGCTCCGAACATCAGCACAAGAATACCGAACAGCGCCCACTTGACGTTCATTCGGCTCATTTGTTTTGATTCCTGCTTTTGCATGTTGGAGAATAGTCTATCTGAACGGCCTCAAAAACGCAATGCGAGTTACGCACACCGTTACGCTGCGTGACACTTTTTATATTTTTTCCCTGAACCGCACGGGCAGGGTTCGTTGCGGCCAGTTTTCGGCATCGGTTCAGCGCTCTTTTGCGCTCCCCCATCCCCGTTCTCCCCTTTTACCGCGCCGCGCATCTGAATCCCCTGTTTTTCAAGCAATGACGGCGCCATCACCGCGGCCGCGCCCATTTTGAAGATGGTGTTCGCCACATCATGCTGTATGGCGCCGAGCAATTCCTGATACATATAATACGTCTCTTTCTTGTACTCAACCAGCGGGTCGCGCTGGGCATATCCGCGCAAGCCGATGCCGCCGCGCAGATGGTCAATGGCAACCAAATGGTCAACCCACAGCGTGTCAATGGTGCGAATCAACAGCATTTTTTCCAATTCGCGCATGATGTCCGGATTGTCAACCGCCTGTTCCATCGCATCATACGTGCGCCGCGCCGCATCCGTGCACACCGCCACCGCGCGATTCACCGCATCCTCCGCGCCATGCTCCGCCGCAATCTTTTTCAGTTCATCAACCGTCACCGGCGCCAGCGGAATTATTTTTGAGAGCGCCTCAACAATCGCATCCGTTTCCCAGCCGTCCGCGCCCGCATGCGTTTCAATGACGCCGCGCACCTCTTCATCAACCATTGTAAGAATTACGTCTCGAAGCGCGCGATATCCTTCGCTCGTTACTTCCAGCACGCCTTCCGCCAATTCCAAAATCTCGCGACGGCGGCGATAAATCGCCTCGCGATGTTTGTTCAACACGTCATCGTATTCAAGCAAGTGCTTGCGGATGTCAAAGTTGTGGCCTTCCACTTTCTTCTGCGCGGTTTCAATGGCTTTGCTCACCATGCCCGCCTCAATCGGCACATCTTCCGGCACTTTGAGCCGCGACATCATGGAACCGATGCGCTCACCGCCAAAAATACGCATCAAATCGTCTTCCACCGATACGTAAAACTGTGTGAAGCCCGGATCACCCTGCCGACCTGAACGACCGCGGAGCTGATTATCTATGCGGCGCGATTCGTGACGCTCCGTACCGAGCACGAACAATCCGCTCGCTTCACGCACGCGCGCTGACTCATCCGAATCCGGCGGATTGCCGCCGAGCACAATGTCAACACCGCGGCCAGCCATGTTCGTGGCAAGCGTCACGGCGCCGGCGCGTCCCGCCTGCGCGATAACCTCACCTTCACGTTCGTGGTTTTTCGCGTTCAGCATCTGGTACGGAATGCCCTCGCGTTCCAGCAACAACCCCAACTCTTCGTTTTTCTCAATGGAGATGGTGCCGAGCAACACCGGCTGTCCGCGTTCATGCAACTCTTTGACATGTTTCACTACTGCGGCAAACTTTGCCGCCTCGGTGCGATAAATCCTATCCGGCTGGTCGGCGCGCCGGTCCGATTTGTTCGTGGAAATCACCACCACTTCCAACTTGTAAATGTTCGCGAATTCCTCCGCCTCGGTCACGGCCGTGCCCGTCATGCCAGCCAATTTTTTGTACATGCGGAAATAATTCTGGAACGTAATCGTGGCCATAGTCTGACTCTCGCGCTGGATTTTCACGCCCTCTTTAGCCTCAATCGCCTGATGCAATCCTTCCGAATAGCGCCGACCAGGCAATTTGCGGCCCGTGAATTCGTCAACGATAACCACTTCGTCGTTTTCCACCACATAATGGCGGTCGCGCTGAAACAGCGTCTGCGCGCGAAGCGCCTGTTCCACGTGATTGGCCATCCGCATGCCGCCGGCCGTGTAAATGTTTTCCACGCCGAGCCACTGTTCCATTTTTTTGATGCCTGCATCGGTGAGGTACGTTGAACGAAGTTTTTCGTCAACTTTATAATCATCTTCTTTCACCAAACGCCGCGCGAGTTCGGCAAATTTGTAATACAGTTCCGTTGCTTCTTCCGCAGGCGCGGAAATGATAAGCGGCGTGCGCGCTTCGTCAATTAAAATGGAGTCCACTTCATCAACAATGGCATACCCGTGGCCGCGCTGCGACATTTCCGCGAGCCGCCCCACCATGTTGTCGCGGAGATAATCAAAACCGAATTCGTTGTTGGTGCCGTAGGTGATATCGCACTGGTACGCTTCCTGCCGCGCGCATGGACGCAGGTATTCATATTTCACTTTGAACGAACCGGTAGTGTCGCGTTCCGTGTCCTGCGTACTACCCTCATCGTGTTCTTCCGATTTACTGCGATACGACGGGTCATACATAAATGTCGCGCCCTGATGTTGAATGACACCGACCGAAAGACCGAGCGCATGGTAAATCTGCCCCATCCACACGGTGTCGCGGCGGGCCAAATAATCGTTCACCGTCACGAGATGCGCGCCCGTTCCCGCGAGCGCGTTGAGATAGAGCGCGAGCGTTGCGGTGAGCGTTTTTCCTTCACCCGTGCGCATTTCCGCAATCTGTCCGCGATGGAGCGCGATGCCGCCTTTCAACTGCACATCATAATGACGCTGACCGAGCGTGCGTTTCGCCGCTTCGCGCACAGCGGCGAACGCTTCAGGAAGCAAATTATCAAGAGGTTCTTTTTCGAGCCGCTTCCGGAACTCCTCCGTTTTCGCCTTCAATTCATCATCCGTCAAGCGCACAAAATCCGGCTCAAAAGCGTTGATTTTCGCGACAAGAGGGTCCATCTGCCGCACAACTTTGGCGTTGGGATCCCCAAAGATTTTCGTCAATAGAGACATAATAAAACCACGGCTATCCTACCACAGACAGCCGCGTTTGGGAAGGGCCGAGCTTTAACGCGGTCAACCCTTGACACACACCATCATCACTTGCGATAATACCTCTATATGGAGGAAACAAACAAAAAACTAGACGACATTTTGGAAATTGTGACGTTCATCAAAGATAACGCGGCCATGCAGAGCGACATGGACGCGAGGTTTGATGAATTGAGAAGCGACATGGACGCGCGGTTTGATGAGGTGAAAAGTGAATTAAGTGCAATACGCACGGATATATCGGACATCAAACAACGGCTGACAGCGCTGGAAAAGCGCACACTGGAAGATGCTAATGTGGCAGCGCAGGACATTTTGGAACTACGGCAACGCGTAGATGAGCTGGAACGAAAGCTCACGATTCTCGAACACGCACATCAGCCGGCATAAAAACCACCTCGTCGTTTTGCGAGACGTCTTTCTTTCAAATCAACCAATTGCCGTTGCAGTTCATCGTGCACTTCGTCAATCGCGGCGTATAAATCTTCGCCTTCTTCACGTGTGCGAACAACCGCAACGCCGGGAGCGCGCACGTGCGCTTCACAGAAAAATATCTGCCCCTTGTTGTGATGCCCCGTGGTTTTGCCAACCTCAACATCAACATTCGCCGTATCCGTATGCAGATACTTTTCCAGCGCCTGCATTTTTTTCTCCACCTGCGCGGCGATGGCGGCGGTCAATTCTATTCCCATGGTTTGGATGCGGATGTTCATAAATTATGGATTCTATCGGGCCGACGTCCGTCGGCCCTCCAGAACGACAAATTAAAACCCGATATATTGTATCTCCTCCTCCAAATCAATGCCGAATTTTTCCGCAACGCGCTCCTTCACTTTCAACACCAGCGCGCGAACGTCCGCGGCGGTGGTGTGACCCATGTTCAAAATAAAATTGCCGTGCACATCGGACACCATCGCATCGCCGATGCGCTCGCCTTTCAAACCCGCCTGCTCAATAAGCCAACCGGCGGAAATGCGTTTTTTCGCCAAAAACTCTTCCGGCACATTTCCCCATCGCGCGTCCGGCTCTGAAAACTCATAATTTTTGAAGACGCATCCGGTGCTCGCGGCGCCCTTCGGCTGTGTTTTGTTGCGTTTATCCAGATATTCCATCATCTTTTTTAACCCGTTGCGTTCAGCATCCAGTTTCAATTTCAACGTGACGCCAAGCACAATCCCGCCGTTTTCTTTGAAAATGCTGTGGCGATAACGAAAAGCGCATTCCGCGTTTGAAAACGTGTGCGCCTCGCCGTCCACGAGCGCATCCACGGATTCCACTACATCTTTCATCTCGCCGCCGAACGCGCCCGCATTGCCGCGCACGGCGCCTCCCGCAGTGCCGGGCACGCCAATCCCCCACTCAAATCCCGTGAGACCGCCGTCTATGGATGCGCGCGCCAGCGCCGCCGTCAGAATGCCGCCATCGGCAATGACGCGGTCATCCGCAACGCTGTACGCATTCATTTCTATTTTAATCGCCATGCCGTCAAATCCTTCATCCGCAACCAGCATGTTGCTTCCGCCGCCGAACACAAAATACGGCAACGAGTGTTCGTGCGCGAGCGTAAGCGCTTGTTTCAGTTCGTCCACGCTTTTCACCGGCACGAGATACTTCGCCGGCCCGCCAATTTTGAATGTGGTGTACGCGCCAAGCCGCGCGCTCTGTTTCGCGTTGGGGAATGCGGCTTCAATTTGTTCCCAGATTTTGTCATTGCTGGACATAGAAATTAGATCCCTCGACTCGGCCCGACTTGTCGGGCCTCGCTCTGGATGACATCATACCAACTTTCTCGCTACTATATCAATATCCCCCGCGCCCATGATGACCACCACATCATCCTTTTTCATGTTGGCGCGGAGCCAGGATTCAGTTTCATCAAGCGTAGCGGTATATGCCACTTTTCTTCCATCCTGAGCGAGTCCGCCTGGGCGGACGAGTCGAAGGACTGCATCCGCCAATTTTTTTGACGTCACATCATGGTCTTTATCCTCCTCACGTCCGGCCACGTCATAAATCTCATTCAAAACCAACACATCCACCGGCGCGCGCGAAAGCGCGTCCACAAACTCTGTGAACAAATTTTTTGTTCTATTGTGCTGATGGGGCTGGAACACCAAAATCACGCGCCGTTTTGGATACAATTCCCGCACCATCTTCATGGTCTCGCGGATGGCCGTGGGATGATGGCCGTAGTCCGAATAGATAACAGCGCCGTCACGCTCCCCCACCTTTTCAAACCGCCGCCAAATGCCGCGAAACTCCGCGGCAACGCGCTCAATCACCGGTTTCGGCACGCCGACAAGCGCGGCCGCCATGCCCGCCGCTACGGCATTTCGCACATTAAACGCGCCCGGCACGCCAACTGCCATCTTTTCCGATTCCTTCCCAAACACCCGCGTCTCCCCCTTCCATTTCAACTGCTGGCAGCCGTAATCATCTGACGAACGAATGAGCACGCCGTCCTTCGGCAATACATCAACAAATTCCTGATACACCT
>JBBTYK010000008.1:0-1251 GCA_038061815.1 Patescibacteria group bacterium
GTCCACGGCGTCGTCGTCCATGCCAAAAGATATACCGGCTTTTCACCCGTTCCTTTAACAAGGTCGCGCGGCATGGTGCGCGCGCGAAATTTCACCGTGACAGCGGGGTCCGTCACCTCTTTATATCCGAGTGTCACCTCAAAGTTGGAAAGCGGCGTTTCGCAGCGCGGGCAGATGTGCATCGGCTTGCGGCCTTCGTACAACAGTCCTTTTTTATACAGCTCGCTGAATACCCACCAAATGGACTCCATGTATTCCGTGTCCATGGTCCGATAGGCATTATCCATGTCCACCCACCGGCCGGTGCGGCGGATAATATCTTTCCATTCCTCCACATAGCGCGAAACGGACGCGCGACACGCTTCATTAAACCGCTCAACGCCGTATGACAAAATATCTTTTTTTGTTTTGAGGCCCAGTTCTTTTTCAATGAGATTTTCCACCGGCAAGCCGTGGCAATCCCATCCCCAGCGCCGTTCCACGCGATAACCGCACATCGCCTTGTAGCGCGGAATCATGTCTTTCATGGTGCCGGGCACGAGGTGACCGTAGTGCGGCATGCCGGTGGCAAACGGCGGGCCATCGTAAAATACAAATGAATGCAGCGCGGGGCGCTGTTCTACGCTTTTGCGGAACGCGTCAATGCGGTCCCACAACGCAAGCGTTTCTCGTTCTTTCTGCGGAATGTCCATGCACCCTATTATTACGGCTGGACGGCTTTTTGTCTAGCGGCGAGCGGCCTGCTATACTTATACCGTACTGTCATTCTGGAGCGCCGACGAAGTCGGCGCGATAGAATCCAGTAATATTTCTTTATATGAAGGAAGAACAAAAACACATTCTTGTCGCCGCCGACCACGCGGGTTTTAAGTTCAAAAATATTATTAAAGAAATGCTGGAAAATGAATTGGGATACGCGGTGGAAGATGTGGGGGCTACGGAGTTTAAAGAAGACGACGACTATCCGGATTTCGGCGCCGCGCTCGCGAAACGGGTGCGGGAAACCGGCTGGCCCGGCATCGCGCTCTGCGGAACGGGCATCGGCATCTGCACCGTGCTGAACAAGCATAAAGGCATCATCGCAGGGCTTGGTTTTAATTTGCAGGCCGCCGAAGCGATGAAAAATGATGAAAATACCAACGTGCTCTGTCTTGCGGGCCGACTGCTCGGCGAGGATTACGCCAAAGCGATTGTACGCAAGTGGTTGGAAACGCCGTTTTCCGGTGAAGAGCGGCACGTGCGGCGGCTGGA
>JBBTYK010000008.1:1351-5770 GCA_038061815.1 Patescibacteria group bacterium
ACGCAAGAAGAATTTGAAACGCGCCTGCGCGCCGCGGAAGCGTTCGCGGACATCGCGCAAATTGACGTTCTGGACAATACGTTCGTGCCGTTTTCTTCGTGGGCTGACCCCGCCATTATAAAAACGTTCAATACGCGGCTCCGTTTTGAACTGCATCTCATGGTTGACGATGTGGAAAAATATCTCAATCTGTGGTCGCCGGTAACAAACGTGGCGCGCGTTATCTTTCATGTAGAGCCGTTCATCGGACGCGCCGATGATGCCGGCGACCTTTTGGGAACCGCCGCATTCTACGGGTGGGATACGGGACTCGCAATCAATCCGGAGACGCCTATTGACACGCTTGAGCCATTCGTGGATAAGATAACCACGGCGCTCTTTTTGGGCGTGAACCCGGGCCAGTCCGGACAGCCGTTCAAACCGGAGGTGGTTGAAAAAATAAAGGCATTCCGCGCGGCGCACCCAGATAAAAAAATTGCGGTGGACGGTGGGGTGAACGCGGAGACCATTCCTCTGTTGAAAACAGCGGGCGCGGATGTGCTCTGCGTTGCTTCGGCGATTTTTAACGCAGCGGACCCAAAGGCGGCATATGACAAATTAATAACGTTACTTTAATGTCATGCTGAGCGGAGCGAAGCATCTCGTACGATGAGATCCCTCGACTCCGGCCCGAGGCGGGCCTTCGCTCGGGATGACAATACGATTTATGCACAAACACATCGCGCTCAACATCCTCCTCGTGGCCGCCGGCGCCCTCTTTGCCGTCATGCTCTGGCCGTACTTTACGCCGCTCGTGCTTGCGGCGGTGGTGGCGGTGCTTGGGTATCCGGTATATCGCCGGCTCAACGCAAAACTCAAAAATAAAAACACGCTCTCCGCTTTGATTACCGCCATCGGCATCGTGATTATTATTGGGGTTCCGCTCTCGGTTTTCATCGGACTCGTGACCAAACAGGTGATTGATGTGGTCATTTGGGCGCGGCAATATGTCACGGAGGAAAATCTGCTTGAAATGAGTACGAACGAGGGGCTCCTTGCGCTCAAAGAAAAAATTCAGGCGTTGGAATTCACGACATCCATTGACCTTGAAAAAATTCTGCAGGCCGTAGGAGGCGCGGTGAAACAAATCGGCACCGGATTGCTCCAAAGCGCGGGCATGTTCGCGGCCGGCGTGGCGCATTTCGCGGTGGGTCTCATCATTTTTATCCTGGGGCTTTTCTTTTTCCTGCGCGACGGGGAAAAACTCATTGCCTACTTCCGAAACAGCCCGTATATCGCCGACCATTTGGTTGACCGCCTCACTGCGCGATTCAAAGAAGTGGCGGATGCGATTGTGTTCGGCAACCTCACGATTGCCGCCCTCCAAGGCGTGCTCCTTGGCGTTGCATATCCGCTCTTCGGATTGTCCAACGGATTGCTCATCGGTCTTTCCTCTGCGCTCCTTGCGCTCATTCCGGCGGTTGGACCGCTTCTTATTATCCTGCCCACGATGGCGTATCTCGGCTTCACGGTCGGATGGGGCACCGGCATCGCATTCGCCGTCATTACCTATCTTCTCGCCTCACTCATTGACAACCTTCTCAAACCCGTCCTGCTTGAACGCCGCCTCCGCGTTCATCCGCTCATCATCTTTCTCTCGCTCTTGGGCGGCATCAGCGCGTTTGGATTTCTCGGCATCCTCTACGGCCCGCTTATCGCGGCCATCTTCCTGACCCTTCTTGATATCCGTACCGCAGAACGGTAAAATATCCTCGTCATTCTGAGCGAAGCGAAGAATCTCATATGTACGACCTCGTCATCATCGGCGGCTCCATTTCCGGCGTTGCCGCCGCCATTTACGCCGTTCGCAGAAAACTCAATTTTGTTTTAATCTCCAAAGACATCGGCGGCGAGGTGTTGCTGTCCGGCGAAATTTATAATTATCCGGGCATTCCGGCAACGGACGGCGTTAAAATGACCGAATCGTTCAGAGAGCAATTCAAATATTACGACATGCCGGCGGAAGAGGGTGTTGAAGTAACCAGTGTCTCCCAAAAAGACGGCGCTCATGTCATTGCCGCAAAAGACGAAAGCGGCAAAGAAAAAACATATAAAACCAAAGCGGTTATTGTGGCAACTGGCATTCATCCGCGCCGTCTGGGCGTGCCGGGTGAAAAAGAATTCTATCTCAAAGGCGTAACGTCCTGCACCGTGTGCGACGGGCCGCTGTTCAAAGGAAAAGTAACGGCGACTATCGGCGCCGGGAACTCTGCGCTGGAGTCCGCCATCATGATGGCAGGCATCGCAAGCAAGGTGTATGTGTTAAGCAACAAACCAAAATCCGAAGGCCGCGGATTTCCGAAAGGCGATGCTATTTTAGTGGACAAAGTGCTCGCCGCGCCGAATGTGGAAGTGTTCTATGAAGCGACGACACAGGAAATTAAGGGAGACAAGGCGGTGAGTGGCGTGGTATATAAGGATAAGGCGGGCAAAACAAAAGAAATTGCGGTGCAGGGCGTGATGGTGCATATCGGATTCATTCCGAATTCGCAATTTATTGACTGCGTGGAAAAAGATAAGGCGGGTCAAATTATAACGGACAAACTGGCGCGCACTTCATGCGATGGTATTTTTGCGGCCGGCGATGTGACGAATATCCCGTATAAACAAATTGCCATCGCGGGCGGCGAAGGCGTCACCGCCTGCCTCTCCGCGATTGATTATCTGAACAAGAAAAAATGACAAAATGGGGCGCCAGCGCCTCATTTTGTCATCCCGAGCCCTTCGACTTCGCTCAGGGTAGACTGAGTCGAGGGATCTAATACCGTTCGATTTCTGCTATACTATCTCTATGCCTCACCTCACCGACAAAAAACGCACGACGCTTGAAAAAAAGGCGAATGAGATTCGGCAGGATATTATCCGGATGCTTGTTGAGGCCGGCTCCGGACACTCGGCCGGGCCGCTCGGCATGGCGGACATTTTCACGGCGCTGTATTTCCATGTGTTGAACCGCGATGACCGCGTTTTTTTGTCTAACGGCCACATTTGTCCGGTGTGGTACGCCACGCTTGCGCATGCGGGATATTTGCCGCGTGCGGAAATGCTCGGAACGCTCCGGAAGCTCGGTTCGCGTCTGCAGGGGCATCCGCATCGCGGTTCGCTCGCACCCATTTTGAATCCGAGCGGCCCGCTTGGGCAAGGTATTTCACAGGCCGTGGGATGCGCGCTTGCCGCTCAAATGGACGGTAAAAAATTTGAAGTGTTTTGTTTGTCCAGTGACGGCGAGCAAGACGAGGGACAAACATGGGAGGCGTATTTGTTCGCCGCAAAATACAAACTGCATAACATCACGGTAATCATTGACCGCAACAACATCCAAATTGACGGCAACACGGAGGATATTATGCCGCTTGAACCGTTTGCGGACAAACTTCGCGCGTTCGGCTGGCATGTGATGGAAATTGACGGGCACAATATGGAGCAGATTGTGGACGCGTGCGAACAGGCGCGCGCCGTGTATGAAAAGCCCGTGGCTATTATCGCGCATACGGTGCCGGGCAAAGGCGTGAGTTTTATGGAATTTAAATACGAATGGCACGGCAAGCCGCCGACAAAAGAAGAAGCGGCCGCGGCGCTCAAAGAGTTGCAACACTAGTCATTGCGAGGAGCGAGTCCTACGAGCGACGAAGCAATCTAATTAGATTGCTTCGCTTCGCCCGGGGCTCCACTCGCAATGACCTATACCTATGCTCGCAAAACATCTCAACCAAAACCTCTTCAAAAACCCCGAAATGATTCCCACGCGCAACGGCTATGGCGAAGGGCTTGTTGAAGCAGGCACCAAAAACAAAAACGTGGTGGTATTGTGCTGTGACCTCGTGGAATCCACGCGCTCGCTCGGATTTGCAAAAGCATTTCCGGAGCGTTTTATTGAAATGGGCGTGGCTGAACAAAATATGGCCGGCGTTGCGGCAGGCATGGCCGGCTACGGCAAAGTGCCGTTTATGGCAAGTTATGCCGTATTTTCACCGGGCCGGAATTTTGACCAGATACGCGTATCTGTTGCCTATGGTAATCAGAATGTGAAAATCGCGGCAGCGCATGCGGGAATTTCTGTTGGACCCGATGGCGCAACGCATCAAGCGCTTGAAGATATTGCGATGATACGGGCGCTCCCAAACATGCTCGTGCTCTCGCCGTGCGACCGCGAAGAAACCAAAAAAGCAACACTTGCGGCGGCGGCCTACAAGGGGCCGGTGTATCTCCGTTTTGCGCGCGAGAAAACGCCGGTCATCACCACGGAAAAAACACCGTTTCAAATTGGCAAAGCGCAAGTGCTCCGAACTGGCGCCGATGTCACCATCGTAGCCACCGGGCCGCTCTTGTATGAAGCGCTCTTGGCCGCCGAATGTTTAGCCGGCAACAAAGATGCTCTGA
>JBBTYK010000009.1:0-4234 GCA_038061815.1 Patescibacteria group bacterium
TCACGCACGAGGATTTGGGCACTGCGCCGGCCACGGTTTTGCCGGACAGTCCGTTCCACTTCTTCAAACGATTCGGCCGTGGATTTCAAGAAGCGTTCACGTTTGACCCCGTGCGCGACGCTGAATTGAAATTGCGGCATGCAAGCCAGCAGCTGGCGGAAAGCCGTCAGTTGATTGATGAAAAAGGAATGGCGAATGTGCGGCCGGAGATTATCGTGTCTGCCATTGAGAATTTCAAAGATAAAATTGACGAAGTGCGCGATACGGCGGCGGGATTGAAGGCGGCGAAAGAAACGCAGCCGGAAGTGGTTGACCGGCTTTTGAATGAAGTCGCCGACAAGCAGCTCAAGCAGCAGCGCATGTTGGATACTATTGCGAGAGATGCCACACAAGTGAAGGAAGCGTCTGTCGCCGGGACAGCGGTGTCTGCATCGGTGGCGCGCGGCGTTGATTCGGTGCTTGCCAAGGTAGATGACACGAAGGATGTAACCATTTCCGCGTTAACGGACGTGTTGGTGGAAGTGGAAGATTCGCCGCAGAGCGTCGGCGTGCGCATCACGAATGTGATGGACCGCCAAGGAGGGTCTGAATTCAAGGGGCTCAAACATCTTGAGGTGCTGGAGGCGGTGAAGGAAAAAGTGCCGGCAGAGGCAAGGGCGGCGATTGAGACCGCGCAACAGAATACGATGCAAAAATTTGAGGCGCAGATAAAGGAGTTGCCGCCGGTGGTGCGCGCGGAGAAGTTCAAATTGTACGTGAAAGAAGCAACCTCTGATGAAACTAGACTCATGTCGCTTTTGGAGCAGATTAAGCAGGCGCCGGGGATTCCTTCCGATATTTTGGGCAAGATTGAGGAGGCCAAGGAAATTACGGTGAAAAAATTTGAGAAGAAATTGAAGACCTTTGAGGACACGCGCGTACAGACGCAGTTCTTGGATAAATTGGATTCTGATGACGTTGACGGCCTGGTGGTGCTCGATGAATTCAAATCGCGCATGGAACAAGAGGGAGATGTGTTCAAGAAAGTTGAGGATACGCAGGCACGGTCTATTGAACAATTTAAGAAGGCGTTCACCGATACTGATTCTCAAGCGCAAGCCGAGCGTTTCCGCGAGTTGTCGCGCGAGATGCTCGCCAACCCAACGCCTAAGACGTTCCGGCTCATGACGGTGTTGGAAGGAGAGGTGCGCGCCGACCCGAGCAAGCAGGCGTTCGTTGACCAGTTGGGAAAAGACATGAAGCGGCAGTTTGAAGGACAATACCGTCGTGAGGGCGATAAGTTCATGGAGCGCGTGGCGACGCTTGACCCGAATGACCTCGCGGTGTACCAGCAGTTCGCGTTTGACGATGCGTTTATTGATAACGTGGCAAAACGAACGGCGGCGAAGTTTAAGGAATACATGCAGGTGACGGATGAGCCGGAAGATTTTGACCGTTTCCATGAGCGGTTCTTTGAAGTGCCGAAAGCGGTGGTTGAAGAGGTGAGACAAAATGACGATAGTTTCCAGACCGCCATGCAGTTCAAGGTGCGCAAAATGGAAGAAGTCAAACTGACCAAAGAGCGCGAATTTGCCAGCGCGCAGCTTGATTTGAAAGAACGCGAGACGCTCTTTCAATCGAATCGCGAAGAACGGAAGGCTGACGATAAATTCTTTGAAGAGCTGGACAGCGTTTCGCTTGATAATTTTGATAAACGCAAATCGTTGTGGGAGGGTAAAATCAATGATTCGTACGCGCGAACGGAGCAGCGGTATAACGAACAACGAAAAATTTTTGAGGAGCGCGCCAAGGTTGACCCGTGGTGCGATGAGCAGTGTCAGCAGATTCAGTTGCAATTCCTTGAGCAGACCGTGCGCCATGAGAAGGAGCGCCTTTCTGATGATTTGTCTCGGCAACAACGGAAGATTGAGGTGGAACAATCAAAGACAAAGGGGGCGCCCGGCCGAGACGGCGCGTTTGGAGTTGGTTGTGATTCCGTTGAATCCTGCGAGGCGTACTGTAAGGCGAATCCGGCGGTTGTGCTCTGTAAAACATTCATCACCGGTCCCGTGGTGCAGATTTGTCAGTATCCATCCTACTGGGATTCGGGAACCAAAGCATGTATAACGCCGTCTAATGCGAAGACATCGGTTGTTATTCCAACCTCAGTTACCTGCGCGGTGGGACAATACTACGATTACGGCCGCCAGACTTGTGTGAATGACCCGTATTATCGCGCGCCGACCGCGTTTCAGAATTGCTCATACGGCACGCGTTGGAACGGCGCGTCAGGCTCGTGCGAGGTTGACAGTACACTCATTTATATCCCGCCGACGCCGCTTCCGGGCGAGCCCGGCGTCTATCCGCCCGGCGTACGCCGTCCGGATTACTATCCGGGAGATAATACCTATTGCGGTTCTGACTTCCGTTGGGACGCAACGCGGAAAGAATGCGTGCCGCGCGACTTCCAATCATGTCCATCTGGCCAATATTACGATTTCTACGAAAAGCGCTGTAAAGCTGAATGGAAAGATTGTGGGGCGGGTTCTTACTGGGACCCGGCAAACAATGTGTGCGTAAAGAACGTCATTACGCCGACCCCATCCGGCGAGTGTCCCATTGGATTCCACAAAGATTCCGTGGGCGCATGCGTTGCGGACTGGTCAGATATTGCGCCGCCCGTCAGCTCATTCTGCCGGTTTGAGGAAATGTGGAATCCTGCGACGAAAAAGTGCGAGCCGTATAAGCCAATTGTGTATTGTACGCAAGAGTACGCACCGGTGTGTGGCACGGATGGCGCCACGTATTCCAATGAATGTTTCGCGAAGCAGGCGGGTGTGGCGGTGAAATCAAAAGGCGCCTGTGTTGTTGCCGAACCGCCTCCAATGGTTTGTCCGTCAAACAAGTACAACTTCCAGGGTACATATTCCTGTGACCGCGCCGTGTGTCCTGATGGATGCAATTTTGATTCCAAGGGATGCCCGACAGGATGTTCAGCCGCGACAACGCCTACCACATGCCCCAAGGGTTACGAAATGGATCCTGTCACTAAGACATGCAAGTGGATTACCGCATGTAAGACGTATTGTGAAACACCATGCGGAAGCAACAGTTACTGTATTTTTGATAGTCAAGGATGCGCCAGCGGATGTTCGCCGAGCTGTACCTCGCCCTCCTGGTATGACCAGGACCTTAAGAAGTGCACCACGATGAAAGAGCGAGATGCCGCATACGGCTGCAAGAGCGGCCAGTACTGGGATTCGTACTTCAAAACCTGCCGCGACCAATACTGTCCGAACGGCTGGAAATGGGACGATGCGAGTTACAGTTGCGTGTCTGCCACTGACCCAAGTTGTAAATCAAGCTGCGCTGATTCGTGTACTGGCGGGAGCTGGTGTATGTTTGACCAGAAGGGGTGTGCCACCGGTTGTTCTCCGGCCTGTCCGCAAAATCAATACTATGACCAGTCTCAAAAGAAGTGCGTAGGGTATTATCAGCCAACCACCTGTACGGATAACGGATACAACAGCGGCAACGGCAGCTCATCGTGCAATAACACCAAGTGTCCGAGCGGCTGTAATTATGATGATAAGGGCTGCCCGAGCGCGTGCTATACGCCGCAGCCATCCACGTGTGCCGATAATGGCTACAACACCAAAGGAACGGCATCCTGCGATTACACCAAATGCAAGAGCGGCTGCAGTTTTGACACCAAGGGCTGCCCAACGAGTTGCTACACGCCGCCGGTGTGTCCGGACAACGGATACGGCAGCTCATATGTTGGCGAGGATGGCGCCAAGTATACAAGCTGCAACTACACGAAATGTCCGAATGGATGTAATTACGACAGCTCAAGTTGTCCAAGCGGCTGTTATAGCAGCACTACGGCATGCAACAACAATAAAATATGCGATTACAGCGAAAGCTCCGGTTCGTGTCCCGGTGATTGCGCCACGCCAACAACAATTTGTCCCGCAACAACCGCAAACGGCAACACGTCAAGCCTGGCGTGCAATTATACGAATTGTCCGAGCGGGTGCAACTGGAGCAATGGATGCCCCTCAACGTGCATGACAGCCGGCGAACAGTGCAAGAGCATGACCGGCTGGCATTATGACAGCGCCACCAAAACCTGCGTGAAAGACGGTATAACGTGCAGCAACCCAAGCTCATGTTCCGCGTGCCCCATGGGCACGAGCAGCGGTAGCACGTGGTGCAACTGGGATAGCAACGGCTGTCCAACGGGTTGTCAGAC
>JBBTYK010000009.1:4334-40296 GCA_038061815.1 Patescibacteria group bacterium
GCGGTAGCACGTGGTGCAACTGGGATAGCAACGGCTGTCCAACGGGTTGTCAGACTAGCACCACAACCGGTTACTGCGGCGACAAGACCTGCGTTACACCGGAAACCGCTGCCTCGTGTCCTTCGGATTGCGGCACGAGTACCGGTGGCACGTGTACCGGTAACATTTACAGCGGCAACACCACAGCAACATGGTCGTGTGACTGGACGTACTGCAAGAATGGGTGTGACTTTAATTCCAGCGGGTGTGCAAGCACATGCAAGCCAGCCTCAACAACCGCAGCTTGCGGCAACTACGTCTGTGAGAGCGGTGAGACTTCTACCTCGTGCCCTTCAGATTGCGGCACGGGCGGTGGCACGAGCGGCGCTTGTACTCCCAACATCTACAACGCCAACACGAGTGTGTCAGGCTCCTGTGACTGGACGTATTGTACGAGCGGATGTATGTGGAGCGGCAGTTGCGCGACCAGTTGTCAGACGAGCTCATCGCCCGCATCATGCGGCAACCATGTTTGCGACAGCGGCGAGACCACCAGTTCGTGTCCGGCAGATTGCAGTAGCGTGTCTACGACATGCCCATCAACGACGGCAAATGGCAACACCACATCCTACACTTGCAGTTACACCGCCTGTCCAAGCGGATGCACATGGGACAGTCAAGGATGTCCGAATGGCTGCTACACGGCACCGGCGTCCTCTTGCAACAGCAACGGCGTGTGTGATGGGAGCGAAACAGCATCATCCTGTCCCGCCGATTGCTCCACTCCCACTCCCACCTGTCCCAGCAATGGGTATAATAGCGGTACGGGGAGTTACAGTTGCAACTACACCACCTGTCCGGCTGGATGCACCTGGGATAGTGCAGGATGCCCATCAGGCTGTCAGCCGAATCTCTGCAGCGACAATACGTTTAACGTGCCCGGCACCACGCAGTGCAATTTCACCACCTGTCCGAGCGGATGCACGTGGGGCGCCAATGCATGTCCGACCGGTTGCTACACGGCGCCGCCAACGGCAAGCGGTTTCTTCCGCCGCCTCGGGAGCATTCTCTACGCGCTGATTACGCTTCCTGCGCGCGCGTTCGGCCTGTAGCCATCAAGCGCGACAAAACCAAAAACAGCCGGGTGTCATCCCCGGCTGTTTTGGTGTATAATGAAGCTGTTGATTTTATGAAGCAGTATATTTTAGGCACACTCGGTTTGTTGTTGGGAATTGCGATGGTGCTCAAAACTGATGTGTTTCTCCGCAGTTTCGGCCGGATTGACTGGTTTGAAGAACATCTGGCGACATCGGGCGGGTCGCGGGCGGGATATAAAATCATCGGGGTTGTCTTTATCCTCATGGCGCTTCTGGCGCTCACCGGACAGTTCGGCGCTCTTGCCGGCGGCGCGCTGAAAAAGATATTTGTGCGGTAATATGTACGACATACATACGGCATTGCATCCGCGGACGTTGAGCGAGGCGGCGAATCTTGCGCTCGGCATGCGCGTTGCGGATGTCGGCTGCGGCGCGCACGGCGGTTTGGTGTACCATCTGGCGCGCACGGTGGGGCCTGACGGGCGCGTGTACGCGGTGGATGTGCAGCCGCACGTTTTGAATATCGTTGAGCGCGGGAATATTTTTGACGTTCCATCCGCGCCCATTGAAACCGTGTGGTCGGATATTGAACATTATGGCGGCGCCGCCATTCCCCACGGCTCACTTGACCGTATCTTTCTCGTTAATGTAGTATCGGAACTGCGCGACATTCTTGCGGCGCTCCGCGAGTGCGACCGGCTGCTTGCGGAGGAGGGAGCGATGCTCGTGGTGGATTGGGGAAGTGAAGCCCATCCGCTCGCGCCGGCGGCCGTGGTGCCGCCGGAGGTGATAGCGAATGCCGCGGCGGAACTCGGCACACTGCGGCTCGCGGCGTTGCAGCCGTTTGGTGAGCATCATTATGGAATGGTGTTTGAGAAGTAACGTATGTCTTTAGGCAACATCTTGACCGCATCCTATTGGTTTCAATCACCGCTTTCTCCGACTCCGCGCGCGCTTTGGATTATGGGCGTCGTGTGGGGGTTGTTTATTGTTTTTGCCGTGGTCGCCTCCGTACGGTTGCGTACGGCGCGCGACGGCGTTGCGCGCGGCGTGTGGCGCCGGTTTGCGGCATGGGCGTGGACGATGGGTATTCTCGGATGGCTGTTATTTTTCGCACGGTTTGAGCGAGTGCTCATTTTTAATCGGCGCTACTGGTGGATTGTCTGGCTGATTCCCGCCGTCATTTGGTTTTTGTTGGTGCGGCGCCATGCCCGCGAGCGCGCGCCGGCGCTGTCCGCGGCCGCTCGAGACGCAGCCTATCGTGAACGATATTTACCAAAATCAAAGAAATAAAACCGGCCAATGGGGCGAACGCGTGGCGGTGAAGTACGCGCTTGCTCACGGGTATCGGATTGTGGCGACGCATGTGTGGTATCGCGACGGTGAGGTGGATGTGGTGGCGGTGAAGGGAGGAGTTTTGTTTTTTATGGAGGTGAAGACGCGCGCAAACGAGCGGTACGGTACGGTTGAGGCGGTCACGCGCGGCAAACGCGCCCGTCTGATGAGGGCGGCCCAGCGATTTTGCATGAGCCGCGGCCTCGCCGGAGCGCCCTGCCAGTTTGATTGCCTCGTGGTGCTCGGCCGAGCGGGTGATTCTGCCGTCACAGTGCGGCACTATCGCAACATTTGACAACTCTGTACGTCGTTGCTATACTAGGTAAAACCAGCCTAGAACGCTGGCTTTTTTCATAAAAATGCTATGTCATCGGAAATAACCAAAGCAATCCAGTATATCTGCGAAGACAAAGGCCTCGCTCCCGAGGCCGTGTTAGAGACGATTGAGGTCGCGCTCGCGGCGGCCTTTCGCAAGGATTTTGGAAATAAATTGCAGAATATCAAGGTGAAGTTTGACCCGGAAACCGGCGATATGAAGGTGTGGGATGAGAAGGTGGTGGTGGAGGATGCCGACGTTGAGGCGCAGGAGGCGGCGTTTGCCGCGTATATTGAACGAAAAACGGCGGCGGAGTCGCAGCATGAAGAGCTTGTTGAGGAAGAGCCGCTTCGGTTTAATCCAAAGAATGAAATCATGCTGAAGGATGCGGTTGTCGTGAAAGCGGATGCCGCGGTTGGCGACGTTATGGTGACGCCGCTTGATGTGCCGGCGGCGTTTGGGCGCATGGCGGCGCAAACCGCGAAACAGGTCATCATTCAGAAATTGCGCGAAGCGGAACGCGAAACTATTTTTGGCGATTTCAAAGATAAAGAAGGCGCCATTTTGACGGGAACGGTGCAGCGGCGCGAGATGCGCGGAGTGCTGGTTGATTTCGGAAAAATTTCCGGTATCATTCCGCCGGAAGAACAAATGCGCGGCGAGCAGTACATTCCGGGTCGTCGTATCAAGGTGTATGTGGTGTCGGTTGCGATGGGGAGCCGCGGGCCGGAAATCATTTTGTCGCGCAGCCACACCGGCATGGTTCAGCGTATTTTTGAAAAAGAAATTCCGGAAATTGCGGCTGGGGTCGTGGTTATTCGCGGCATTGCCCGCGATGCGGGCGTGCGGAGCAAAGTTGCGGTTGCCACGGAGGATGAGGGCATTGACCCCATTGGTTCGTGTATCGGCCAGCGCGGCAGCCGCATTCAAGTGGTGATTGACGAACTGGGCGGCGAAAAAATTGACATCATCGCGTACGATGAGGACCCGCAGACGTACATCGCGCATGCGCTCTCGCCGGCAAAGGTGGGGAAGGTTGAGCTGAACGAAGCCGGGAAGACCGCGGTGGTTTCAGTGTCGGCTGACCAATTCTCGCTTGCCATCGGCCGCGGCGGACAGAACGTGCGCTTGGCGGCGCAACTGACGGGCTGGAAGATTAATGTGGCGCAGGAAGGCGGCGAAGGGGAACAACAGTATTCAAGCGAGGAGAACCCTGAAGCCGAAGGCG
Organism: Patescibacteria group bacterium; assembly: GCA_038061815.1. GTDB lineage: Bacteria > Patescibacteriota > Patescibacteriia > Magasanikbacterales > JBBTXJ01 > JBBTXJ01. The sequence continues at coordinate 8,290 of JBBTYK010000009.1, forward strand.
AAACAGCGCCATAATATGTCATCACTTTTTCAAACGATTCTCTACCAGCCGCTTTTTAACGCGCTTGTTGGATTATACAACCTCATCCCCGGCACCGACATCGGCCTCGCCATTATTGCGCTGACCGTTTTCATTAAGGTGTTGCTGTACCCCTTGATGAACGCGTCCATCAAGGTGCAGAAATCACTGCAGGATTTACAGCCGAAATTGCAGGAATTGAAACAGCGCTACGGGAACAACAAAGAGGAGATGACGAAGCGGACGCTTGAATTGTACAAGACGCACAAAGTGAATCCGCTTTCTTCATGTTTGCCGATTCTCGTTCAAATTCCCATTTTGCTTGCATTGTATTGGGTGTTGCGTGACGGGCTGGCAACAACCGATTTCTCGCGTTTGTATTCATTTGTCACGAATCCGGGCGCGCTTGACCCTGTGATGTTTGGATTTGTGAATTTGGCGAAGCCGAATATTGTTCTGGCGATTTTGGCGGGCGCGGCGCAGTTTTGGCAGTCAAAGATGCTCATCGCAAAGCGGCCGCCTGCCGCTGCGGCGGCTGCGGGGGGCAAGGATGAGGATTTTGCCGCAATCATGAACAAACAGATGACGTACTTCATGCCGATTGTCACTGTGCTCGTGGGATTCCAGCTTCCGGGCGGACTGACGCTGTATTGGCTTGCGAGCACGGTGCTCACGGCGTTGCAGCAGTTGGTGGTGTTTCGGAAGGTCGCCTAGCTTGCGAATATATTTCGGGCTCGGGAGCGGATTTTTCTCGGCTTCAGAAACTCGCCTTCCCCGATGCGGAGCATCGGGGAACCGGCCTCGGCCGCCTCGCAGCGACCGCAATACACCATCTGTCGGCGGCCTCGGCCTGGCTCAAACACTTCGCCTGCGAAAAATTCGCATCCCTCCGCCCTAATCGGATTAATTATTGACAAAACACATACCTTTCGATAGTGTGTGAGGAACGTACAGAAAGGAGACACGTGATTACGTATCTCGGTTTGCTCGCCGCGGCGATTACCTCGGCTGGGCCGTTCTTGCAGATGGTGAAAACCATGCGGACGCGCGAGACCGACCATCTGTCGTGGGGCATGTGGATTTCCTTTTGCATCGGGATTACGCTCTGGATTATCTACGGCATCGTGCGGCGCGATGTTCCGGTAATCGTTGCGAACGTGGTGACGCTTCTCTTTTCGGCGGTCATCGTGGGCGTGATGGTGCAGAACCGTCGCGCGCGCGTCACTCGCAAACCGAGCGGGCGCTTTTAGGCGCCGCCGCATCATGAACAACCGCGCCGATGTGTACTGGCGCGGTTTTTTTATACCGTACCGTATGGTAGAGTAGAGAGGTATGTTGCGCACGCTCGCTTTTTTTGACGTTTTTGACCACCCGCTCTCGTTGTATGAGTGGTACGCATGGTCGTTGCGCGATGCGTGGCGTTCATGGGGCGCATTTCGCGACGCAGTGGATGCCCTTGAATGCGAGGGCCGCATTCGCGTGATTGACGGAATGGCGGCGCTGGCGGGACGGGAGCGGTTGATTGAGGCGCGTCGCGCGCGACAGGCGGTGATTGCACGCAACATGAAACGCGCCATGGGCGTGGCGCGGCTGCTTCAATGGGTGCCGTTCGTGGAGTTCGCGGCGGTGTGCAACCGATTGTCTGTTGGGCATCCTCACGAGGAGAGCGATATTGACGTGGTGATTATGATTCGCGATGGGCGGCTGTGGTTCGGACGATTGCTCGTGACGGCGTTTCTTCATCTCGCCGGTTTGCGGCGCCACGGGAACCGCATCGCGCGGCGCGTGTGTTTGAGTTTTTATCTGACACCGCGCGCCGCGGATTTGCAAACGATTGCGCTTCGCGATTGCGATGATGTCTATCTGCGATATTGGGTCGCGCATATTATTCCGCTTTTTGCGCGCGCGGGAGCGTTGGAAGATTTTTGGCGCGCGAACGAATGGGCGCATCATGCGTTGCATCAGGCGCCGCGGCCGGCGCCGCTGTTGCGCCGCCGTGCGCCGATTGCGGTTTTTGTGGCGGAGTGGCTGTTGGGCGGATGGGTGGGCAACGTGTGCGAGCGCGCGAGCCGCGCAGTGCAGTTGCGGCGCATGGGCAACGCGGCGGCGGGTCGCGGCACGGCCGTGGTGATTTCAGATGCCATGCTGAAGTTTCATGAAAATGACCGGAGACAATGGTACGCTGAACAATGGGAAGAGCGCGTTCGCGCCGTGGGCGCATAGGGCGCGTTTCGCGCTTACCGCGCTTTTTTTTGTGGCGCTCCCGTGGCAGACACGGTGGATTTATCGCACATCTCCGATTCACCCTGATGCGGAATGGGGGCGTTTATCATGGTATGCGAGCGAGATGCTCCTTGGCGTGTTGCTCCTGTGGGCTATTGCGCATGCAATATGGTTGTGGCGCACGGGACGGTTCGCACGCCAGCCGTTTACACGCGAACGATGGTGGCTTGTCGGCGCGCTGGCAGTTCTGGCGTACGGTGTTTTGCGTTCCGTTTTAAACGATGCTCCGGCTGCCGGTCTTCAGCATTCATGGTGGCTTCTTGAGGCGGTTTTGACGATTGTTTTTTTACAAAGCGGCTGGTTTCCGTGGCGCGCGGCAGTATATGGATTTTTAATAGGCATGACGATAGCCGCGTTGCTTGGAATAGGGCAGGTTGTTTTTCAATACGCGCCTGCGCAAAAATGGCTGGGGCTTGCCGAGCACATTCCCGCGCAAGGCGGCGCTTCGGTTGTTGAGTATGGCAGCACGCGATTTCTTCGCGCGTATGGCCCTTTTCCGCATCCCAATATATTTGGCGGTTATTTGGTGGCGGCGTTTTTATTTGTCATCCTGAGGCCCCGACAAATCGGGGCCGAAGGATCACGTACGAATGATGGTAACCCACCGGGATTCTTCAACTCCTACGCCGGGCTTCGGAGTTTCAGAATGACTCATCGGGTACTTACCATTCTTTTTACAGTCGCGCTCGCCCTCACCTTTTCGCGCGGCGCGTGGATTGCGTGGATTGCCGTGCTGTTGGCAGCGCTGTTTGTGCAAAAAAATCGCGCGTTCTCATCGGTGGCGTTATCTGTGCTCACCATGGGTGTCGTGCTCGGTGCTCTGTGGCCGGTGACTATCACGCGGTTTGACCGGACCGCGCGATTGGAAGCGCGTGCCATTGAGGAGCGGACAACGAGTGTCGCCGATGGCATCGCGTTATGGAAGCGCACGCCATGGTTCGGCGTCGGGCCGTCGCAATATGTGAACACGTTTTTTGTTCAACATCCTCCGTCAGAGGCGGATTTCGCGTGGTGGCAGCTCGCGCCGCCGCACCATACCGGTGTTGCGTTGCTCGTTGAGTATGGCGCGGTGGGCGCAACACTCGTCATACTCACGGCGTTGTTATTCCTCCGGTCTCTCATAAAAGGGGGAGAGTATCGCCCGTTGTTGTGGTTTTTGCCGCTCGTCGCACTCATGCAATTTGACCATTATCCATGGTCGCTGTATAGCGGTGTCATGCTTGTTGCTTTGTTTGCTGGATTTCGTACACATTCCATCCACACCATTTCCACCGTTGATACACAAATACGCTCTTGACAGGTTTCGTTCCTCGTGAAACGATACTAATAGAGATACAAGGCCCATCCGAGCCATGCAGAGGGACGGGCAGTTGTTCAGAAAGAGGAGAGCGCAAAAAGGCCTCGAGTGGGCTTCGCCCGTTGACAAGCACGGTCGTAGTTTCCTTGAGGCTTTTTTGATCCCATACTTAAACGGACGTAACGGTCCACAGGGTATCAAAAAAGCCAGAAGGAGGTTATAACCACTCACCGCTTAATTCATAACATACCTATGAGTGCGTTATCCTCCAATTATTCGGAGCGGTGTCCCCTCGGTGTGCGCGTGCGTTACCCCCTTACTGCACCCACCCATTTGGGAACTACCGAGAACGGCGACTGATAGTCACGAATTGCGCAAGAACCGGCTGCTGGCGAACGATGAGAAGCGCTGCGTGTCCGCAAGGCCGCATCTTCCGCTTGCGTACTATCGAACCGTTGGCCGCTGGGACGCCTTCTTCCGAGCGTGTTAAATAAATGAGAGGAGAGGCCCTATGGTGATATATGATACACGGCTCGGCACATCACCATCTATGGGACGCTGGCTCACCGTGCATGGATTTAGAACGCGACGGATTGACCGGCAGAGTGACCAGATGATTCGGTTGTCGCTGTTGACACATCAGGAGGCGCATGGGCGTTACGAGGGATTGGGAGCGAGCTAGCAGGCAGTAAGGGGCGATAACGCAGCGCAACCGCGCTGCGTTTGGTTTTTATTTCTCGTACCGCTCAATCATTACCGACCCCATGCCGTCAAAGTTTTTTGTTTCCTCATAGTTCCACCCATGCTCCTCAAGCCACTCGCGGACGCCAAGCACGTACGGGTCGCTCTGTACAACGAGAAGTTCGCCGTTTTTTGGGACAAGCGCCGCGAGTTGTTCGCGGAGATAGTCTGGTTTCAGCTCCCAGCGCCAGTTGTGAGCGAGGAGCGTTTGAATTGACGTATCGGCGGTGCCGGGCGCAGGGATAACGAGCGCTGGTACGGCGTCGCGATAGTAATGGCGAAATGGTAGCGCATTGACAGTCCACGGTATGAGTGTAATGGCGTCTTGTTGCGTTTCCGCAAATGCCGCAGCGCGGTCCCAACTGAAACGGAAGGTGCGCGTGAGTTGTGCGGTGCTCACTATGGCTATAACTATCAAAAATGCGGCCATCGCGGCGCGCCAGCGCGCGGTTACGGCGCCAATGATAATGGCGATGACCGGAAGCAAAAACAAAAAGTACTTGATTTTCGGCGGGCCGACGAGCAGAGCCACTATAAATCCGAGACCGAGAACGGTTATAGGAAGGAGCAGTGCGGTTTGTTTGGCGCGGATGCCGCGATAGAGGGCATATGCAACAAAGCCGAGCATCGCAGTAAACACGAGCCAATAGACATACCATGGCACAGTGCCAGCCACCATCGTGAGCGAACTCAACATACTGAACGGCCAGCCGCGGCGCGCTTCCGCGTGCGCGAACCAGCTGTTTGACGCAATGGCTCCCACTTTCGGCAAAAATGACCATGCAAACCAGAGGCCCCAAACGGTGATGAGTACAAAATGTGTACAGTGCCACCGTCGCCTATTTTGTTTTTCATGCGTCAGCGCGCCCCACAAATAATAGGCGAACGCAGGGATGATGGCATACAAATGGCTGGCGAGCAGCAAGGGCAAACTTACATAATACGCGCGATGGCGATGCGTGATGAGAAAAAAGCAGGTGAGCAGTGTCAAAAACACAAACAGCGCATACATACGCGCTTCGGTGGAGAAATAGATAAGGGTGGGCGAGACCGCAACGAGCGCGGCGGCGATGAGGCCAGCAGCAGGATTGGCGAGTTTTTTTCCAATCAATCCAACCAATGGAATGGCTGCAACGCCAAGCGCAAGAGCCGGCAACCGCACAATCCATTCGGCGTGCGGCAGCAGATGCGCCCATGGCCACATGATGATGGTCCAGAGTGGCGGGTTGGTGTCTTGGCTCGCAAGGCGCAGCATCTCAAGAAACGGCAGTTTCGCGAGTTCCAGCGTGAACAGTTCGTCAAACCAAAAACTTCCGCGCGTGATGAGAAAAACGCCGCGCGGAATCGCGCCGAGGATGGTTATGATAAATAGCCAACGAGAGAAATGTGACATACTAATTAGATTGCTTCGTCGCTCGCTACGTTCGCTCCTCGCAATGACATCAACTTCGTGCCGCTTTTCTCAACTCCGCAATCATGCCGTCCAAATCTCCGTCTAAAATACTCGCGATGTTGCTCCAGCTTTCTTTAATGCGGTGGTCGGTGATGCGGTCTTGGGGGAAATTATACGTGCGGATTTTTTCGCTGCGCTCGCCAGTGCCGATTTGTTTTCGGCGTTCGGACACTTCGGTGGAATGGCGCCTTTCTTCTTCAATGTCCATGAGCCGCGCGCGCAAAATGGCCATCGCCTGTTCGCGATTTTGGTTCTGGTAGCGTTCATTTTGGCACTGCACTACGATGCCGGACGGGATATGCGTGATGCGCACTGCGGTTTCCACTTTATTTACATTCTGGCCGCCCTTGCCGCCGGAGCGATAGGTGTCCAGTCTCAAATCTTTGGGGTCAATGCGGATTTCGGTTTCTTCAATCTTCGGCAATACTGCCACCGTTGCGGTTGAGGTGTGAATGCGCCCTTGTTTCTCCGTTTCCGGCACGCGCTGAACGCGGTGCACGCCCTGTTCATACTTGAGCGCGCGGTACACATGGTCTCCGGTGATTTCCGCGGTAATTTCTTTATAGCCGCCGATGCCGATGCGATTTTCATCCAGCACGCGCACGCGCCAGCCTTTGCGTTCCGCAAAGCGTGAATACATGCGATACAAATCCGCGGCAAACAGCGCGGATTCATCGCCGCCGGTTCCAGCGCGGATTTCAACGATGACGTCTTTTGCGTCGCGCTGGTCCTTGGGCGAGAGCGCTTCCTCAAGTTGCGCTTCAATCTCTCCGCGCTCTTTGGCCAGTCCGGCCAATTCAAAATCCGCCAGCTCTTTCATTTCATGGTTTTCTTCCGTACCCGCAAGCAGTTCCGTCTCTTTTATTTTCGCCTGTACACCCTCAAGGCGCGTGATAAGGTCCGCGGTCTTTTTGAGGTCGCTGTATTCCTTTGACAGTTTCGCGAGTTTTTTTGGGTCGCTCGCGGCGTGTTGGAGCTCCGTTTCTATCTCTGCAAGGCGGGTTTTGATGGTTTGGTAGTTAGTGGGCATAGACGTAGTATATAACAAAACAGACTGAACGTCTGTTTTGTTGAGCAACTATTTTTTGTCTGTTTTTGCTTTCCGCGTGGCCCGCGCCGTTGTGCGTTTCACGGTCTTGCCGCGCTTGCCTTTGGCCGCCGCTTCGCGCTTCGCGGTGCGCTCCTGGAATTTCTCCACGCGCCGCGCGGTGTCCACGAACTTCTGTTTGCCGGTGTAAAACGGATGGCACTTGTTGCACAATTCAACCTCTATTTGTTCAAGGGTGGAACCCACGGTGAACGTGTGTCCGCAGGCGCATTTCACGGCCGCTTCTTTATAATAGGTGGGGTGGATGTCAGTTTTCATGTGGATAGTGTAGCAGTGGGCTGTTTGCCCGTCAAGCCCTTGACGCCTTTCGGCTGTTCCGCTATACTCTACCCATCTTACCAGCCGCGCTTTTCATTCTCCCCAATGGGGTCGCGCGGTGAAGCTAAAAGAATACCTATGGTAACCATTCCAACACTGGAGGACATGCTCAAGGCTGGGGTGCATTTTGGGCACAAAGTCAGCAACTGGCATCCCAGCATGGAACCCTACATTTTTACGGAGCGAAGCGGGGTTCACATTATCAATCTTGAGCTCACGCGGAAGAAACTGGAAGAAGCGCTTGAGGCCGCGCGCCGGATGGCGGCGGAAGGCAAAACGATTGTTTTCGTAGGCACGAAAAAACAGGCGCAGGACATCGTGCGGCAGTATGCGGAACAATGCGGCATGCCGTACGCCAACGAACGCTGGATCGGCGGGCTCATCACGAATTTCGGTGAAATCCACAAGCTCATCAAAAAGTATCTGACGCTGAAAGAACAAAAAGTGAACGGCGAACTTGAAAAGTACACAAAAAAAGAACAACTGGAGTTTGAGCGCGAGATTGAACGTTTGAGTCACATGGTGGGCGGTATTGCTACGCTTGAACGGCTGCCGGACGCGCTGTTCGTGCTTGACATGCGCGGCGAGAAAACCGCGCTCACGGAAGCGACGCGAAAAAATGTGACGGTGTTCGGCCTCTGCGACACCAACGCCAATCCGGCACGCGCCACGTACGTGATTCCGGCCAACGATGATGCCGTGAATTCCATCACGATGGTTGCATCGCTCATGGCCGAGGCCATCGCCGAGGGCCGTGCGGAATGGAAAGAAAAGCAGGCGACGCTGGCGGTGAAAAAAGACGAAAAAGTGGGACGCGTATTCACCAAGGAACAATCGGAGTAGCAATGTGTCATCCTGGAGGCCTTGCGAAGCGAGGCCGATAGGATCCAGACCTTATTATGACGATAGACATAACCATCATTCAAACGCTCCGCGCCAAGACGGGCGCAGGAGTTGCGGATTGCAAAATCGTGCTTGAAGAAACGAACGGCGACCTTGTTGCTGCGGAAAAATTGCTCCGCGAGCGCGGCGCCATCAAAGCGTCCAAGCGCACGGATAAGGAAACCAATGAAGGTGTGATTACTTCCTACATTCACCCGGGTGGAAGAGTGGGAGTACTTTTGATGCTCACCTGCGAAACGGATTTTGTGGCGCGGAACGAAAAGTTTCAACAGCTGGCGCGTGAACTGGCCATGCAAGTGGCGGCGGCAGACCCGCTCTATATTCGCGCGGAAGATATCCCGGCCGCGGATTTGGAGCGCGAGAAAGACATCATGCGCACGCAATTGGCGAACGAAGGCAAGCCAGCCGCGATGATTGATAAAATCATTGAGGGCAAACTCAACGCATGGTACGAGGAAGTGTGCTTCTTGAATCAAAAGTATCTGAAAAACGAGGAAATCACGGTGGGCGAACTCATTAACCAGGAAATTGCATCGCTCGGCGAACGAATTGCAGTGAAACGGTTTGTGAAGTTTGGGCTGACCGGCGGCAACCGCGGTTGCGGGCTCTAACATAAAACCACCCTAGGGTGGTTTTATGATTGTGTGATATACTATATGTCATTGCGAGGAGGGCCGATAGCCATCGGCCCGACGAAGCAATCTAATTAGATTGCTTCGCTCCGCTCGCAATGACCCATGAACACCATTCGTCTCGCTATCAACGGATTCGGACGCATTGGACGCAATGCGTTTAAGGTTGCGTTTGAACGCAAGGATGTTGTTGTAGTTGCGTTGAACGATTTAACGGATACGCGCACGCTCGCGCATTTGTTGAAATACGATACGATGTACGGCATCTACGGAAGGGAAGTTGGGTATGATGAGGAGCATCTGATAGTTGATGGTAAAAAGATTCCCGTGTATGCAAGCCCGGAGCCGGCAAAACTGCCGTGGAAGGAATTGCAGATTGATGTGGTGGTTGAATCCACCGGACGATTTACGTCCGAGGAGGGCGCGCGGCAGCATTTGAAGGCCGGCGCGCGGCGGGTGGTTATTTCCGCGCCCGCAAAAGGCGGCAATGTGCCAACATTTGTGCGCGGCGTGAATGACGCATCGTACGCGGGGCAGGAGATTGTGAATAACGCATCGTGCACCACGAATTGCATTTCGCCCGTGATGGCGATTATGGACGCGCGGTTCGGCGTGGAAAAAGCGTTTATGACCACGGCGCACGGCTATACCGCGGACCAGAATCTGCAGGACGGGCCGCATCGCGATTTGCGCCGTGCGCGGGCGGCGGCGTTGAATATCGTACCCACCACTACCGGCGCCGCGATTGCCACTACGGAAACTCTGCCGCAACTGAAAGGGAAATTTGACGGCATCGCGCTTCGGATTCCGGTTGCGGTTGGTTCGCTGTCGGATTTTTCCATTCTTATCAAAAGAGCAACCAGCGTGGAGGAAGTGAAAAAAGTGTTTCGCGCGGCGGCAAAAAATCCGTTGTACAAAGATGTGCTGCAAGTGACGGAGGACCCGATTGTATCCAGCGACATCATCGGCAATCCCGCAAGCGCCATTGTGGATTTGGAATTGGTGAAAGTGCTTGACGGCAATTTTGTCAAAATTCTCGCGTGGTACGACAATGAGTACGGCTACTCGCACCGGCTGGTGGAGATGGCGGTGATGGTGGGACGGGGATAATAGGTATTGACAAGTCATTATAAATACAATACACTGACAGTACAGGTATTATTGTACGTCTATGTCTCGCTATCAAAGTTACATTCAAGTGCGTATTGAAGAGCGCACGAAGAAGCAAGCCCAAAAAGTATTGGAAGATTTGGGGCTTGATTTAACGACGGCGGTCAAAATGCTCTGCAAACAAATTGTCCACACGGGCGCACTACCGCTTGAGTTGCGTGATGCCAATGGTTTTACGGCCCAAAAGGCGGCCGAGTTGCGTTTGGCGCAATATGAGGCCATGGCGTCTGCCAAAACATTTAAATCAGCCAAACATCTGCTGGATGACGCGCTCGCTTAACGTATGCTTCAACTGAAGTACAGCGGCACGTTTAAGAAGGATTTAAAGAAAGTCAGCGGATTGCCGCAGTTTAATCGCTCACACGTTGAGCGCATACTTGCGCGACTTGCTGGGGGAGAACGGTTGGAACCACGTTATCGGAATCATGTGTTGAAGGGACGGTTTCAAGGATGCTTTGAGTGTCATTTACGGCCTGATTTACTGTTGATTTATCAAATAGACCGTCAAGCGCATTTGCTTCTTTTGCTTCGGATAGGTTCACATTCAGAATTGTTTGGGTAAATTTTCATAGAAAAAAAGAAGCCGCGCAAAAAATCGCTATAAATAAGCGATTTTTTGGTCTCTTGACACACTTCGGCGGTTTTGTTACCATTTGTTTCCGAGCCGTTTAGCACTCTTTTTAGGTGAGTGCTAATCCCGTGTCATTCCGAGCGAGCGAAGCGAGCCGAGGAATCTAATCGTGAGATTTCTCCATTCACTCACGAGGCGTTCGTTCAGTCGAAATGACCAGCTGAAAACTATTTAATCACCTATATCTATGACCATCCGACCACTCGGAAACAGGGCGCTTGTGCGTCCGCTTGAGGAGGAGAAAGTGACTGCATCAGGCATCGTAATGCCGGACACGGTTGACCGCGAAAAGAAAATTGAGGCCGAGGTTGTCGCGCTCGGCGATGGCGAAAAACTCGCGAAATTGAATTTAAAAGTCGGCGACCGCGTCATTGTTGAAAAATGGGGCGGGGAAGAAGTGAAACTGAATGAAAAAGAGCACAAAATCGTCAGTTTTCTGAAAATTTTAGCGGTTATTGAATAGTTCGACAGGGCTCACTATATATTTATACCTATGGCAAAACAAATCACATTTACCGAGGAGGCACGGGGGGCGCTTAAGCGCGGTGTTGACGCGCTTGCAAACGTGGTGAAGATAACGCTCGGCCCGAAGGGGCGGAACGTTGTGTTGGATCGCGGCTACGGCGCGCCAACCGTCACGAAAGACGGTGTGACCGTGGCGAAAGAAATTGATTTGGAGGACAAGAACGAAAAACTCGGCGCTGAATTGGTAAAAGAAGTGGCAACCAAAACCAATGATGATGTTGGCGATGGCACCACAACCGCAACGCTTTTGGCGCAGGCCATTGTGACCGAGGGCTTGAAAAATGTCACCGCTGGCGCCAATCCGATAGCCATCAAACGCGGTATTGATAAGGCAACGGATGCGATTGTTGAGGAAATTCGCGCTAAGATTGCAAAACCAGTACAGAATGATGAGATTACGCAAGTCGCCGCGATTTCAGCAAACGACAAAGAAATCGGTGAAAGTATCGCGCGCGCTATCGGTGAAGTAGGAAAAGATGGTGTGATTACGGTTGAAGAAGGGCAGACATTCGGCATTGAAATCGAAACCGTGAAAGGTATGCGTTTTGATAAGGGCTATGTTTCTCCGTACATGATTACGAATCCGGAGCGCATGGAAGCGGAATACGCTGATGTCGCCCTCTTGATTACCGACAAAAAGGTTTCTTCAGTGCAGGACATTCTGCCGGTGTTGGAAAAGGTGGCGCAGAGCGGCCGTAAAGAAATTATCGTGATTGCCGATGATGTGGATGGTGAGGCGCTCGCGACGTTTATCGTGAACAAAATTCGTGGTACATTCAGCGTGCTTGCCGTGAAAGCGCCTGGTTTTGGCGATCGCCGCAAGGATATGTTGAAGGATATCGCGGTGTTGACCGGCGGAAAAGTGATTTCTGAAGAAGTTGGTTTGAAATTAGACAGTGCCACGCTTGATGATTTGGGTCATGCGGATAAAGTGATTGCCACCAAAGAACACACTACTATTGTGGGTGGCCGCGGCGACAAAGTCGCGATTGACGCGCGCGTTGCTGAAATCCGCCGCATGATTGAACTTGCGGATTCTGACTTTGACCGCGAGAAATTGCAGGAGCGCTTGGCGAAACTCGCCGGCGGTGTGGCTGTGATTAAAGTAGGTGCGGCAACGGAAACGGAAATGAAAGAGAAGAAACATCGTATTGAAGACGCGGTAGCCGCGACGAAGGCCGCCATTGAAGAAGGCATTGTTGCTGGTGGCGGCGTGGCGCTTCTTCGCGCAAGCGTTGCGCTTGATTCGCTTCGCGTTGATGATGAGGAGTTGGTGGGCGTGAAGATTTTGCGCCGCGCGCTTGAGGAGCCGGTTCGTCAGATTGCGGAGAATGCCGGTAAAGACGGCGCGGTGGTTGTCGCGGAAGTAAAAAAGGGTTCTGGCAACTTTGGATACAACGCCGCGACAGACACCTATGAGGATCTCGTGGTGAGCGGCATTATTGATCCTGCCAAGGTTACGCGTTCTGCGCTCCAGAATGCGGCTTCTATTGCCGGATTGATTTTGACGACCGAAGCGGTGGTCGCCGAAATACCAAAGAAAGAATCTCATTCTGCCATGCCGGACATGGGCGGGATGATGTAAGATGTGTGTAACGTGCAACAGGCCCCACCCGGGGCCTGTTGTTTTTGAGGATTGATTTACCGGCTCGGGGCACGCCTTTCTCCCGCGCTATTGACAAACACCGGGCTTTTGTTTTAATAGTAAGTCCAAGCCCAGTCTGGTTTGGATGGTGCTTTGCACCGTTATCAACCTACACAAGGAGAGCCAGTCATGGCAGACGTGAAGTTCGCTGATAGTGGACATGTGGAGTCCTTGGAAAGATTCGGGTACTGCGCCTTTCGACTGACAAAGGAAGAGCGCGAATGCTTTCATCCAGAGATCGGGCGGGTCATCCATCTTCTGCTCGACGACTCGACGCGCGGACGACGTGTCGCAGTCCGACTGGTCGCAGACCAGGAGGAGCAGGATGGTGGGTGTACATCCATCTACGCGGCCGCGGTTTCCGTCTTCAAGTACAACGAGTAGTGGGGCGAACAACCGCCACAGTTCATCATGCGCCATTCGAGATTTCTCGGATGGCGCGTTTTTTGTCCCGATACATGACAAATCACGCGAGTTCGTGTAGTGTAGTAGGGGGCTGTCGCCGAATGCCATTTCAACTGCAATCGCATAATTTCGGCCATAATTGCCTCAAAACTTTTCGGCTTATCGCCTATAAGCCTCAAAATTTATTCGGCAATTCTGTCTCGAAATTCTGCGATTTCGTTATGAAAGCGCATTCGGCGACAGCCCCCTGTATGACTCCCAAAGAACTGACAACCGAACTTGAGGCGTTGCAAAAAGCGGTTCGCGAGAACCGCGCTTTGGTGCGTCCGGATGAAAAGGAGCGCGAGATAGCGGAACTGGAGCGTGAGATGCAGAAACCGGATTTTTGGAAACATAATGAGCAGGCGCAGAGCGTATCACAGCGTCATGCGCATCTTCGCGCGGAACTGTCGCTCTGGGAAACGCTTGAGAAAGAAGTGGGCGACCTTTTGGCGCTCGCCATAGAAGCGGGCGATGATGCCGCGCTTGCATCAGATATTGAAAAACAAACCGCGGAACTCCGCGCGCGTTTTGAGCGCATGTCCGTAACACTGCTTTTGAACGGCCCGCACGATGAGCGGAACGCCATTATCGCGATTCACGCTGGCGCGGGCGGCACGGAAGCGCAGGATTGGGTGGGTATGCTGTATCGCATGCTGATGCGATACGCCGAACGCCGCGGATGGAAAACCACGGTAGTGGATGAGCACGAGGGCGCGGAGGCGGGATATAAATCCGTGGTGTTTGAGGTGCAGGGCGCGTCTGCGTACGGGTATTTGAAATCCGAAAACGGTGTACATCGGCTGGTGCGCATTTCGCCGTTTGACGCGGAAAAAATGCGGCATACGTCGTTTGCGATGGTGGAGGTTTTGCCGGAATTGGATGACGCGGCGGAGGTGAAGATTGACGAGAAGGATTTACAGGTTGATACGTTCCGTTCCGGCGGCAAAGGCGGGCAGAATGTAAACAAAGTGGAGACCGCAGTGCGCATTACGCATGCGCCGAGCGGCATTGTTGTGTCATGCCAGACCCAGCGTTCGCAGTTGCAGAACCGTGAAAGCGCTATGAAAGTTTTGCGCGCGAAATTATACGCGGCGGAACAGGAGAAAAAGGCAAAAGAAAAAGCGGATGTGCGCGGCGAGTTTCAGAGCGCGGAATGGGGAAGCCAGATTCGTTCCTACGTGCTCCATCCGTACCAGATGGTAAAAGACCATCGCACCGAGCACGAAACGCAGGACACCGCGGGCGTGCTGGACGGGGATTTAGACGCATTTACCGAGGCGTATTTGCGGTGGAGGAGAGGATAAGGGAGTAGATTTGACGTCCAAAATAGGGTGTGCTATAAATACCCCCTTGCTCTTTATATTGAAGTAAGGGGAAGAAAGCGCGTCAACGAGCGTGTTTTCTCCCCCTTACTTCACCAACAGTTCGTCACTGCCAGAGGGGGCGCGGGTAGGGACGAAGGGGAGGGCACATGCCCGCCATCTACCAGCCGCTCAAGCCCCCCAAGCTCTTGGGGCGCTTGGGCTACGTCTGTGGCCGGGTCATTCTGGAGAATGGCCATGCCTTCGTCGCCTACACGTTGGACTGGATCGAGAGCGAACTTCGGAAGGCGATGGAGAAGAAGGACGAGGACAGTGAGCCGCTCGGGAGCCACGCCGAAGCCAAGGATGTGCTGGCGGCGGCGTGTAGCGCCGGTATGGCGGCGTCCATCGCCGTGATCCGGGAACGGGTTTCCCGGCTCGCGACGGACCTGCCACCGCATGTGGATATGGATGATTGGGGTTTTGAGATGTGCAAGGATTCAGGGTGCCGTCTTCCGGTTTTGCACGGCAGGTTTCTGAAGGGGGAGAAGATCCAGCCGATGGCAACCTTTGGGGAGGCGTTTGCCTTCTGCTGGCAGGTCACGGAGGATGGGTTGATGACCACGGATCAGGCCGTGCGTCTGCTCAACCAGGCCGGCGAGTTGCCGCTGGACAGGGCGGATCTCGCGCAGCGGTGGGATGCCCTGCCAGAGGAGGATTTCAAGCGGATCGTGCGTGAGCGGACGGCGCAGTTTGCGGAGCGGCTCGGTGGCATGGTCCTCCTGGATCGGGAGGATTCCAAGGGGCATCGTCTGACCGCGATCGGCCTCGGTCTGCCGCCCGAAGTCGCCCGTGTGCTCGGGGAGCTGGTTCGCGAGCCCAGTGACGACTAGCCCGCAACGAGGGTAAAAGTGTACGGAGTCATGACGCGATACAAACGCACCGTGACTCCGTTTTTTGTTTATGGTACTGTTGATAGTGCCTATGATTCTGGTTTCGCCTACAGAAATTCCACGCGCCATTTCACACCTGCAAAACGGCGGCGTGGTGGTGTACCCTACTGAAAGTTCCTACGGCATCGGATGCATGGCGAGCAATGTGGCGGCGGTGGCGCGGGTGTTTGCGTTGAAACAGCGTCCGTTTGAGAAAATTTTGCCGTTGATTATTGGTTCGGTTGATGAAGCGAAGCGTTTGATTGTGTGGTCGCCGGTTGCGGAGAAGCTGGCAACGGAATACTGGCCCGGGCCGCTCACGATTGTGGCGCCGGCAACCGCGGTTGGGAGAGGGCTTGCGCCGGGTATCCTGGCGCCGGACGGCACGATTGCGCTGCGCATTTCGCCGCATCCGGTGGCGCGCGCGCTGGTTGATGCCGTCGGGCCGATTATTTCAACGAGCGCAAATTTGAGCGGCGCGCCGGCGTGTTTTGATGTGTCGTCCGTGAAGTCATGGATTGGCAACGCCGAGGATGTCATGGCGATTGACGCCGGCGCATTGCCGCGCGATTTGCCGTCAACCATCGTGCGTATCACCGATACGGGTTATGAAATACTCCGAAAAGGTCAGGCAGTTGTGTAAGGATTATCGCGTGTATCCGGAAAAAACGCGCGGGCAGCATTTTTTGATTGACGACCAGTATGTGAAACGGATGGCGGACGCTTCAGGTATTACGAACAATGATGTGGTGGTTGAAGTGGGGCCTGGATGGGGCATCTTGACCGAGGAATTGGCAAAACGCGCGGGGAAGGTGATTGCGATTGAGATTGAGGAGAAGATGACATCGTATTTATACGATGTCATCCTGAGGGCCGCAGACCCGAAGGATCCCGCGTCGGTGCAGCGACCAGACGGGATTCTTCGCTTCGCTCAGAATGACCGTTTAGAACTCCGGCACGGGGATGTGCGGCGGTTTTGGGACCAGATGCCCACGGAGCCGTATCACGTCATTGCCAACATTCCGTACCACATTACATCACAGATTATTCGCGGTTTTTTGGAAAAAACGCCGCGAGCGCCGGAGCAAATGGTGCTCATGCTGCAAAACGAAGTGGCGGACAGAATTATCGCCAAGCCGGGCGACATGACCATGCTTTCGCTTTCGGTGCAGTGGTACGGCAAACCCAAAAAAATATTTCGCGTGCCGCGCGGCGCGTTTTGGCCGTCGCCGGAAGTGGATTCCGCGGTGATTCAGATTACGGATATCAAGCGGCCGCCACCTGAAGAAACGAAGGCGGTACTCGCGCTTGCCAAGCGCGCGTTCGCGCAAAAACGCAAACAGTTATCTTCTTCACTTGGTATTGCCTCCACTGCACGTCCGCAGGAATTGAGCATTGCGGATTGGCGCCGCCTTGCCGGCCGTGCTTGATTTTCTGCGTCGGTACCAGTACCATACGTACACTTTGCTATGCCTACCTCGGCACCCTTTGCCGCATACTATAAATCCGCGTTGCTGTGGCTCGCGCGCACCGCGGTTATTTTTTCGCTTACCACGCCGCTCATCGTGCTGTCGGATTCGGCCATTTTTCCTTTTGTGACGGGAAAGGCGTGGTTTTTTCAGAGCACGATGGTTGTTGCCGCCGTAGCGTGGGGCCTGCTGATGCTCGTTGATGCCGCGTATCGGCCGCGTAGGCATCCGCTGCATTTCGTTGTGCTCGCGTTTATGCTCGCGGCGCTCATCAGCACGGTTGCCGGCGTTGACGCGCATCGTTCATTTTGGGCGAACCACGAACGCATGATAGGTTCCTTTTTTGTGTTGAATCTCGGAGCGCTCTACTTTGTGGCGACGAGCGTGTTCGCCGCGAAAGAGTCGTGGCGACGTGTATGGAAATATTTTTTGGCCGCCGGCGCGCTCATTATCGCAAGCGCGATTATTCAGCACTGGCGTCCTGATTTTCTCTACGGCGGCGAGCGCGCCGCGAGCACGCTGGGCAATCCGCTGTACATGGGATTGCATGCGGTGTATGTGGCGGCGATTGCGGCGCTCGTGTGGCTGGAGTCGCGCGCGACGGTTGCATCGCGATGGAAGCGATGGGGTACCGTTGGCGTTGCGTTGCTCATTGCGTTGTCCTTGGTCGCGTTTATTTTCGCGGAAACGCGCGGCGTGGCGCTCGGATTGGCGGCGGCATTCGTGTGGGCGCTTGCGTGGATTGCGGCGGCGGGAGCGCGGCGATGGCAGCGCTGGAGCGCGCTTGGGATATTGATTGTCATTGCAGCCGGTATTGCGGCGGTGGTGTTGTTTAACACGCATCCGGCGCTCAATAACATTCCCATCGTGCGGCGGTTTGGCGGATTTACGCTTGGCGGCACGAACGCAAACCGTTTGTTTGCATGGAAGGTGGCGATACAGGCGTGGCAGGACCATCCGCTCTTTGGGTGGGGGCCGTTTAATTATGTGTACGCGTTTAACGAAAAATTGCAGGGAACGCAACTGGTGCACAATCAGTTTGGCGAAACGTGGTTTGACAACGCGCACAATTTTTTTCTGAATACGCTCGCCGAGCAGGGAATCGCGGGACTGCTTGCGTATGTGCTACTGCTTGTTACGCCGATTTTGCTGCTGGTGCGCGGGTGGTGGCGCGGCACGCTCGGATTTCCGCACATGGTGCTCATCACCGGATTGCTCGTCACGCACGCAGTGCAGAATATATTTGCGTTTGAACAGATTAGTTCATACGTCAGCTTGTTTGTCGTGCTGGGATACGTATCGGTATTGACCGCTCAACCGGCGGTGGCCGCAAACGGGCGGTCATTTTCGCGGTGGTCAATCGCGATGGTGTCGGTTTTGCTGGTGGCCGGCGGCGCGGTGGTGATGTATCGCGGGAGCATCGTTCCGTTTCGCGCGAACGTGCTGATGTTCAAGGGGCTTGAAGCGCTGGAGTATCAGAAAGACGCGAGTATTTGGTTTGTGACTGAACGACAGGCGATTGACCTCGGCGGCCCGTATTCGGACAACATCACGGAGGAATTGGCGCGGACGCTGTTGCGGATTCGGGTGCCGGATGAAAAATATCGCAATGATGTGGTTCAGATTTTTAAATACACGATTGCCCGCCTTGAGGACGCAACGCGCCGCCATCCGCGCGACCCGGTGTATCACATGCTTTTGGGCGAGGTGTGGTACGGCGCGTACGGGTTTTTTAAGGATGAGTTCCCGCACGGGCTGGAGCTCGGCGATAAGGCGTTTGAAGAATCAATCCGGCAATCGCCGGAGCGGCAGCAGCTCTACTTCATTTGGGCGCAGCATGCCGCGCAAGGCGGTAATCTGGTTAAAGGCCTTCAGTTGATGTTGAAAGCGCGCAGTTTTGCGCCGCATTCCGCGTTTGTGTTGCGCATGTACGCGGATTATTTGCAGAACGGGAATATCAATCAGCGCGATGCCGCATGGGCGCGGTTGCTCGCGATTAGATTATCGCCGGAGCTGTTTACGCCTTTTAACGATGAGGAAATTTCTTTCAACGCCATACGATGGGTGAGCGCGCAGTTGGGCGTTGAACGACTCCGCGGGCTCTTGGCTTGCATGGGCCACGCGACGGATGCATCCTGTCCGCCGTATCAGCTTGGTTCGTATGTGCCGAGCGATAAAATGTTTCAGGTGCTGGTCGGATATGCGAAAGAGCAGAAGGATGCGGCGCGTGTTGCGGAGTACCGCGCAATCGCGAAACAATATTATCCGGATAAAACATTT
The DNA here is from genome assembly GCA_038061815.1 of Patescibacteria group bacterium. Classification (GTDB taxonomy): domain Bacteria; phylum Patescibacteriota; class Patescibacteriia; order Magasanikbacterales; family JBBTXJ01; genus JBBTXJ01. Next base: position 27,443 of record JBBTYK010000009.1, read on the forward strand.
TAAATATGCTGGCATTCGGCCGTTATGAACAACCGATACTCCGCATAACGCAGGGGCTGCTCTTGCTCGCTCTGGCGACTCCGCTGGTTTACTCATGGGGTTTTGTTTTTCCGTTCGTCACGCCGCGCGTGTTTTTCTTTCGTTCGGTCATTCTGCTCGCGCTTGCCGGCTATGTTGCGCTGATTGCAATGGCGCCGGAGCGTTATCTGCCGCGCCGAAACGCGCTCATGCTGGTCACGGGCGCATGGTTTGCGTGGCTTATCGTGAGCGCGATACTGGGCGTTGATTCGTCGTTTTCTTGGTGGGGAAATTATGAACGGATGGGCGGATTGTTTACCCTCCTACACTACGGCGCATTGTTTGTAATGATGAGCGCCCTGTTTCGCGATGCGCGCTCATGGCGCGCCGTGTGGTGGGTAGTGGTCGGTGTTGGATTTTTTGTCGCCGCGGGCGCCGTCATTCAGCAGTTTAAACCGGATTTTTTGTTAGGCGGCGCGCGCGCGGCGAGTACGCTCGGAAACCCTATTTATCTTGCGGTGCATGCGGGTTATGTGATGGTAATCGGCGCGTATCTTTTGGGTACGATGCGCGAACCCGGCATCATAGTCCCGCGCGGATGGTGGATGCGCGTGGCGCAGCTGTTTATTGTGGTGACGGTGGTTGGCATGGCGCTGGCGCTCGTGTGGTCTGAAACGCGCGCGGCCTTGCTGGGCGTCGGCGCGGCATTCGTGTGGGTTGCCGCGTGGCTTGCGGTGGTTCATCAAAACCGGCGTGTGCGGATGGGCGCGCTTGGCGTGTTGGTGCTCATCCTCATTGGCGCTGCGGTGTTTACATGGGGCGGTTCCGTGTTGGAACGCGTGCCGGCGTTGCGTCGCGTGGCGCAGTTTTCGCTTGGCGATACGGTTGACACGCGTCTCCGGATTTGGCGCGTTGGGGTTGCGGCGTGGAAAGACAGGCCGGTTGCGGGATGGGGATGGATGAATTTCGCGCCGGCGTTTGACCGCCACTATGACCCGGCGCAACTCAAGCACGGCATGCAGGAAACGTGGATTGACCAAGCGCACAATGTGCTGGTTGATACGTTGACGACAACCGGCATCGTGGGGCTGCTGATATATCTGGCGTGGTGGGGGGTGTTGTGGCGGGCTCTTTGGGTCGCGCATCGGCGCGGACGCGTGAGCAACACGCAATGGTTGCTGGTGTCCGGATTGTTCGTGTTTCATTTCGTGCAGAACCTGTTTAGTTTTGACCAGCCCACATCGTACATCATGCTGTTTACGGTTGCGGCGTGGGTTGCTGCGCACGGCGGCGCTGAAGAGCCTTCGCTCGTGCGCATGACGGCGTCTTCGCCGCGCCGCGCGCTGGCCGTAGCGGGACTGGCGGCGGTAGTTGCGCTTGGCGCCGCGTATTATACGAATGTGATTCCTGCAAAGGCGAATCGTTTGCAGATAGAGGCGCAGCGAGCGCTCATGCGCGGCGATGTCGGGCTTTGGTTCGGGTTTTATGAGCAGGCGCTGTCGCTCCGCACGCCGCATAAGAGCGATATGAGGAATCAGATGACCGCTGAATTTTTGGCGCGTAAAAATGAGATTCTTCCGCTTGATAAACGGTCCGTTGACGCGGTCATTACGGCGATTGTCCGCTATGCGGAGGAAGACGTTAATGAACATCCAAATCGGATAGGGCGCTGGTTGACGTACGGAAAAATATTGTCGGTGCAGCACGAGACGTTCCGCGTGGAACATCCCGATGCGGGGCCGACGGCGGTGCGGGCGTACGAACGCGCGCTTTCATTGTCGCCGCGTCGTCAACAGGCGGCCATCCTCCTCGGGAGCGCCATTATGGCCGTAGAAGATTTCCAGCGCGCGCGGCAGGTATTACTTGCGGCGCGTTCGTGGTCGCCGAGCATTGCCGAGATTCACACGACGCTCGCCGCCATCTTTTTGCGCGCCAGCCAGTTTACAGACGCGCTTGCCAGTTACGAGGCGGGGATGAGCATCGTTTCGCCGCAATCGGCGCTTTTGGATTTGCGTGCATGGCAGGAGGTCGGGATTTTGCACATGGAACACGGCGACCCGCTTCGCGGCGCGTGGTTTTTGGACACCGTCATGTCGTGCGCAACGCGAAAGGTGTCGTGGCGCGCGTGCGTTGAAGACGGCGACCCTGACATGCTTTCTACGTTCCGTCCGTCGCGCAAGGCGTTTGGCATGCTCGTGGTGTATTATCGGAAGAAGGGCGACCTGGAAAAGAGCCGTTTTTACGATGCTCTCGCGCGGTCTTATTACGCTGATTTTCAGGTATTTGAAGGCGGTTTAAAAGTCACTCTGCCGCCAGCTTGACGCTCGGAAGGCGCCGTGATACGGTCCACCTTGTTCTATGACGCCTCGTTTTGTTATTGCGATTCCCTCATATAATCGTCCTGCTGCGTTGGGGACGTTGCTTGCGCAATTGGATGCGCAGACTGACGCGCCTCCGTTTGAGGCGTACGTTCTGAACGACGGAAACCATGCCGAGAGCGCGCGGTTTCTTGAGATGTTTGCGCCGCGCCGGTACCGGCTGCGGGCGCGTTCAACGGCGGCGCCGAGCGGCCTGCCGAGCGCGCGAAATCGCATTCTTGATTGGATTGCGGAAACGCCGATGGCCGGGCCGACGTTTGTGTGCTTTTTAGACGATGATTGCGAGGTGAACACATTTTTTGTTCAAGAGGTTGCGCGCGCGGCGCAGCGGTTTGATGCGTTCACGTTTCGGATTGAAACGATTGGACAGAGCGGCATCGTGAACACCCGCAATAACCGCGCGCTTTCGTGGCTGCTCCGGCCGTTGCGCGGGCGGGTATGGCTGTCGCTTGGCATCATCCGCGGCGGGTATTATGAGTGGACGCCGCGGCCGGTGCGCGTTGACCAGCTCCCGGGCGGCTGTTTAATATATCGGTTTGATAAGTATCCGCGATTGCGTTTTGACGAGGCGTTGAACGACGGCAACGCGATTCTTGAAGACACCGAATTCTCCTGCGCGCTCCGCGCGGCCGGTGCGCGGTTGTGGTATATCGGCTCTTACGGCATCGTCCATCGGCCCGGCAGCGTGGGCGGGGTGCGCGTGGCCGTCAGCGAAGAAAAATACGAGTGCTATTGGCGGCATAAATGTTTTTTGGTGCGCAAATGGCGCGGCCGGTGGGCGCTTTTTACCGCTTTTCCGTTTTCTTTTCTGGAGAGCGTGGCGCTTTCATTATTGCAACGGCGATGGCTCGCAGGCGTCTGTATGCGCGCGTGGTTCAGCGAGCAAACGCCGCGCGGCGCGCACCGCGGTTTGCGTATTGCAGCGCCGCAGTCGGGCATCAATCCCGCTTCAACGCTGGGAGGAGAAGTGTATGACGCGTCTGTTTTGAAAGAGATTGCCCGACAAGCGGATGTTGAGATTATTTTGCCGCGGAATAAACCGTTCAGCGACAATGGCGCGCGGTGGCGTGTGAGCGTCATGCCGGCCATCACGAACGCCATCGGCTATTACGTAGGCATCTATCGGGCGCTGTGCGCAAACTACCGCGCGCGCCCCTTTTCAATCGTGCGCGTCCATTCGCCGTACCTGACGGCGCTCCCCGTTTTGTTTTTTGCGCGCCGGCACAAAACCGTGAAAACGTTCGCCAGTTATTTGCACGCGGAAGAGGATACGGTGTCGCGCGCGATTTCTCGTCTGGTCGTCAAACGATGGGATGCCATCGGCGCAATCAGTGAGGCGTCAAAAAATGAGTTGGTTTCTTTATACGGCGCCGATGCGGCGAAGATTGTGGTGACGTATCCGGGCGTGGACGAAGCGTATTTTGCGCCGATGTCGCACGAGCGTTTGCAGGAGTTTAAAACGGCGCACGGGCTTGCGGGTAGATTTGTGATACTCCACCTCGGCAGTTTGATTGCGCGGAAAAATGTCTCGTTTCTCATTGACGTTATCGCGGCATTGCCTCCGCGCGCGGTGCTGGTGATTGCCGGCCAGGGGCCGGAGCGGAGCCGGTTAGAACGGCAGGCGGCGCAGGTTGGATGCGCCGACCGCGTGTGTTTTGCGGGAAGAGTATCGGAGGAGGAGAAGATGCTGTGGATGCATGCCACCGATGTTTTCGTGTTGGCATCGCACAAAGAAGGATTTGGCATGGGCGTGGCGCAAGCCGCCGCGTGCGGGACGCCTGGCATCGTATCGGACGTATATTCGTTGCCCGAGGTGGTGGCGGACGGTTACACAGGCGCGGTGCGGCCGCTGAATGTTGACGCGTGGCGCGCGACGTTGCAGACGTGGATGGACGACCCAACGCCGGTGCAGCGTCTGGGAGCGCAGGCGCGTGTGCGGGCGCGCGAACGTTTCAGTTGGAAAGAGGCGGCGGCCGCGCAGTTGCGGCATATGCGCGCCATGGCGCATGAGGACAATAACGCACGCACATGAACATACTGTTTCTCAATGAATACGCGCATCCATTTGTGGCCGGCGGCGCTGAAGAATCAACCATGCAGCTGGCGCGGGTTCTCGTAGCGCGAGGACACGCGGTAAGCATCCTGACTCCCAATTACGGCGCCGCGCCGGTGGAGATGATTGACGGAGTGCGTATTGAGCGCTACGCGTTTCCCAAACGCGGAAACAAAGAGCGAAAAACCATCGGCGGATGGTGGCACACCTCTCTTTTTTGGTGGTGTTACAGTTCGTTGCGTACCGTGATGGCCGTGCGCCGTCTCGCGCCGGACCTCATTCATATTCATGGAAAATTCAGCATTCCTGCCGGCGTGATTGCCGGACGCATGTTTGGCGTGCCAACCTTGTTCACGGCGCGGGATTATCGCGCGCTGTGCAATTATGGACGATGTATCAGTGAGCATCCGACCAGTCGGCGATGCACATTTAGGGAGTATTGGCGGTGGGAGTTTCCTGCGTATGTACGTGCGTATACGGACGGCGGCGCGAAGGCGTGGTTCGTGAATGCGCTGTACGCGCTGCGCGGCCGCGCGTGGGCGCGCGTGCTGTACGCCGCGCTCAAACGAGTGGATGTCGTGGTGTGCGTGAGCCGCGCCGTGGCGCGGATTTACGAGGCGAACGGCATTTGGCAGACCCAGCCGATTTATAATATCCAGCAGCCGCTTTCTGAACCGGCGCGTCCGATGAGCGATGCGGAGGCGCCGGAGGCGCTCTACATCGGCAAATTGTCGCCCGGCAAGGGCGCTGGGTTGCTTCCGGAGGTTATTGGACAAACGCTTAAAGGGCATCCAACGCTCGTGTGGACGATTTATACGAATGGCGGCGTGCTTGAACGAACGGTGCGCGCGGCATTGGATGCGCATCTGTACGCCGGACGCGTGCGGATTTTACCCTATGTGCCGCACGAAGAACTCATGGCGCGCATCGCAGGCGCTGCAGTGGTGTGCATTCCATCAGTGTGGCAGGAGCCGCTCACGCGGCTTGCGCTGGAGGCGCTTCAATCCGGCACGCCGGTGGTGATTACGGACCGCGGCGGTTCGCGGGAGATAGTGGAGGATATGGTAACGGGGCGATTGGTGCCGGCTGATGCGCTTTCCATTGCAGAGGCGGTGCTTGACGTGGTGAATAATGGAGCACACTATCGGGAACGCATCCGGGAAAAGCGGGAATCACTTACGAACACATTTTGTGTTCAACCCATTGCCGACCACGAACGGCTCTATGAACGATTGGCGCGCCGCGTTCTTTTTCAAACGCTCGGCGTCATTTTGCCGCCGGGCGGTTCGTTGACAGTGCTTGACCGTCATGGGCAGAAATCGCGGTATCTGACCTATCTGACGCGGTATGCGCAGGCGTTTGACCGTGTGTTGGTATTTACGTTTGCAGATGAAACAGAAGCAAGACTCCCCGCCAACGTGAAGCTGGTACCTCCATGCGCCCGTTCAAAACGGCTCTACACGTTTTTGCTGCCGTTCGCGCATCGGCGAGCGCTGCGCGCTTGCGGCGTACTCCGCGTCATGCAAATGGACGGATGCATTCCGGCGGTGCTTGCTCATTGGTTGTATGGCGTGCCGTTTGCCGTGACGTTCGGCTATAAATATGCCGAGTTCGCGCTGTTAAAGAACCGGCAGGCGTTTTCTAAAATCATGCGATGGATTGAGGCGCTGGGAGTGCGGACGGCAACCACGATTATTTTCACCACTGAAGAGCTGCGCGCGTATCTGCTCAAGCGATTCGGGCCGCGCATTGAGCAAAAATTGCTGTTGATTCCCAACGGCGTTGATACGCGGCAATTTTCGGAAGGCCGCGACCGCGACCCGCACACGCTGTTGTTCGTCGGGCGTTTGGAAGAACAGAAAAATTTGTTTGCGCTGCTTGAGGCCGTCGCTCAATTGCCGGAACGCGCAGCGTTGCGTTTGGTGTGGATAGGACGCGGCAATTTGGAAGGCGCGTTGCGTCAGCGCGCGCGTGAGTTGGGCGTGTCTCTTGAAATTATTCCGCGCGTTGATAACGCGGCGTTGCCGCCGTACTATCAAAAGGCCGGCGTGTTCACGCTCGTGTCCCTGATTGAGGGCATGCCGAAAGCGCTCATTGAGGCGATGAGCGCCGGTTGTCCGTGCGTGGTGTCGGATTGCGACGGCAATCGAGTGCTTGTTGAGGATGGCGTGACAGGCTATGTCACGGGAACGGACGCGCCGTCCATCGCGACTGGTCTGGCGCGTGCGCTGGGGGATGCGGAGTTCCGCAGTCGTGTGGGCAGCGCGGCGCGGGCAAAGGTCGTAGCGCAGTATGATTTACGTCAGTTGCTTGAAAAGGAAATAAAGCAGCTTCTGGTTGCAAAAAAAGCGGTTATCGGGTACGATATGACGTCCGTATCTCACATGGAACACCCCATTAAAAAAGCGCTCATAACAGGTATCGGCGGGCAGGACGGCTTTTATATGGCCGAGTTGCTGTTGGAAAAAGGTTATGAAGTGCACGGCATCATTAGACACGCGACCAGCACCGGCACGGACCGCATGGAACAGTTGCGCGCCGAGTTGCCGCACGGGTCAAGCAGCTTATTGCATTTGCATTACGCCGATTTGTCCGATTCCGGCAGTATCGGTATGCTGTTGGAACGCATCAAACCGGACGAGCTGTATAATTTTGCGGCGCACAGTCAGGTTCGCGTGAGTTTTGACATCCCCGAGTATACCTGCGATATTACCGGACTGGGGGCGGTGCGGGTTTTTGAGGCCGTCCGCCAGTCAGGTCTCCCGACGCGGGTGTATCAAGCGGGGTCGTCGGAGATGTTTGGCAAGGCGCGCGTCACGCCGCAAACGGAAGAAACGCCGTTTTATCCGCGTTCGCCCTACGCGTATGCCAAGGCCCTCGCGCATTTTGCGGCGGTGAATTATCGCGAAAGCTACGGCATGTTCATTTGCAACGGCATTTTGTACAACCACGAATCGCCGCGGCGCGGGGAAATGTTCGTCACGAGAAAAATCACCAAAACGCTGGCGCGCATTGCGGCCGGCGAAGACCTGGCGTTGTCTCTGGGGAACTTGGATGCGGAACGCGATTGGGGATACGCGCCGGATTATGTGGAGGCCGTTTGGCGCATGCTGCAGCAGGATGCGCCGGACGATTATCTGCTGGCCACCGGCGTGGCGCACCGCATACGGGATTTTGTTGAAGCGGCCGGCCGCGCGTTGCATTTTGATATACGGTGGGAGGGACACGGCGCCGAAGAGCGCGGCAGTGATGCCGGCACCGGCCGCGTGCTCGTGCGCGTTGACCCGAAGTTTTTCCGTCCGGTTGAACCGGAAAAGCTCACGGGCGACTCCCGTAAGGCGCGCGCGAAGCTGGGCTGGGAGCCGCGCACCTCGTTTGATGATTTGGTGAGAATGATGGTGGAAGCCGATGTGGCGAGATTGAAAAATTCTTTATGAAAAAAGCGCTCATCACGGGTATCACCGGCCAAGACGGGTCCTATCTCGCCGAATTTTTGCTGGCAAAAGGATACGAGGTGCACGGTTTGATGCGCCGTTCTTCCAGTTTCAACACCGAACGCATTGAGCACATTTATCAGGACCCGCACGAGGCGAATCGCCGGCTGTTTTTGCATTACGGCGATTTGTCGGACGCGAGCAACTTGAGTCGTCTCATAGAAAAAGTTGCGCCGGACGAGATTTACAATCTCGGAGCGCAGAGCCACGTGCGCGTGAGTTTTGACATGCCGGAATACACCGGCGACATCACCGGCCTCGGAACGCTGCGCCTCTTGGACACCATCCGCCTGTCCGGACTCAAAACGAAATTCTATCAGGCGAGTTCGTCTGAAATGTACGGCAAGGTGCGCGAGACGCCGCAATGCGAGACCACGCCGTTTTACCCGCGCTCGCCGTACGCTTGCGCAAAAGTGTTCGCTCATTTCACCGCCATCAACTATCGCGAGAGTTATGGCATGTTTATTTGCAACGGCATTTTGTTTAATCACGAGTCGCCGCGCCGCGGTGAGACGTTCGTGACCCGTAAAATTACGCGCGGACTGGCGCGCATCAAAGCCGGACTTGAGTCAACGCTGTTTTTGGGCAATCTGGACGCAAAACGCGACTGGGGCTACGCCAAAGAATATGTGGAGGCGATGTGGCTCATGCTGCAGCAGGAACAGCCGGACGATTACGTCATCGCAACCGGAGAAAATCACACCATCCGCGAATTTGTGGAACGCGCGGCCGGCATGATAGGATACGATATTGTGTGGGTGGGAACGGGAACCGAGGAGCGCGGCGTTGACCGCGCCACGGGCAACACGCTCATCAGGATTGAGCCGCGCTATTATCGGCCGGCGGAAGTGGATGCGTTGCAGGGCGATGCCGGCAAAGCAAAACGCGTACTTGGTTTTGAACCGAAAACATCGTTTGAGGAGCTGACGCGTCTAATGATGGCGCACGACCTTAAAAAGTACGGTTTGTCATTGTCGCCGCTTCCGGTTTCCTCTCAATTAGGCGCCGCGCAATCTGACGCCGCTTCCGTTCAGGGCGGCATGGCCAAAAACGCCAAAATCTACGTGGCGGGCCATCGCGGATTGGTGGGCTCCGCCATCGTGCGGAATTTGGAAAGCAGGGGCTACACCAACATCGTAAAACGCACGCACGACGAGCTCAATCTCCGCGATGAACGCGCCGTCGCAGCGTTTTTTGAGCAGGAAAAACCGGAGTACGTTTTTCTCGCGGCGGCGAAAGTGGGCGGCATCGTGGCGAACCAAGAGGCGAAGGCGGAAATGTTCTATGACAACACGGCGATTGAATTGAACGTCATTCATCACGCGTGGAAGAACGGTGTGAAGAAGCTGGTGTTCTTGGGGTCAAGCTGCATTTATCCGAAACTGGCGCCCCAGCCGATTAAGGAAGAGTATCTGATGACCGGCCATTTGGAAACCACGAACGACGCCTACGCGGTCGCAAAAATCGCCGGCATTCAGATGTGCCGCGCGTATCACGAACAGTACGGCTTCAAATTCGTCGCCGTTATGCCATGCAATTTGTTCGGGCCGGGCGACAATTTTGATTTGAAGACCTCGCACGTCCTTCCCGGACTGTTGCGCAAAGCGGTGGAGGCGAGAGAGCGCGGCGACCGGCAGATGGTTATGTGGGGAACCGGCACGCCGCGGCGCGAGTTTTTGTATGTTGATGATATGGCTGACGCGTGCGTGTTTTTGATGAACAGCGCGGCGGAAAACGAGATTTTTAACGTGGGAATGGGGGAGGATATCGCGATTAAAGACCTCGTGCGGTTGATTTGCGAGGTGGTGGGGTATCGTGGCGAAATTGTCAATGATACTGCGAAACCGGACGGCACGCCGCGCAAGCTACTTGACGTGAGTCGCCTTCATGCGCTTGGATGGAAGCATCGGGTGCCGCTCCGCGAGGGCATTGAGAAGACGTACTCGTGGTTTCTGGCGAATCGGCCGTCGTAACATTTTATATGCCAAACCAATTATCACCATTCATCCCGCCCACGAAAGTTTTCTTCCCTCCAGAAGACATTGTCGCCATCCAAGAGGGGGTTGCGAAGATTTTGGAAAGCGGACGGTTGACGCTCGGCGAGCACACGAAGGCGTTTGAAGATGACTTCGCCCGTCTCACCGGAACGGACCATGCGATTGCGGTTTCCAGCGGCACGTCAGCCATTGAAATGGCGTTGCGCGCGTTGCGCATCGGCGCCGGCGATTCGGTGATTGTGCCGACGAACACCTTTTTTGCGACCGCGGCGGCCGTGGTGCACGCGGGCGCGACACCGATTTTCGTTGATTGCGACGAGACGCTTTCGCTGGATATCGCGGCGGTCCGCGCGGCCGTTCGGCCGGACACCAAGGCGGTTATCGCGGTGCATATCGGCGGTTTTGTGTCTCCGCGCATGCATGAGCTTGTTTCATTCTGCCGCGAGCGCGACCTGTATCTCATTGAAGATGCGGCTCACGCGCAGGGGAGCATGTTCGCGGGCCGTCCGGCCGGCGCGTTCGGCCATGCGGCGACGTTTTCGTTTTATCCGACCAAAGTGATGACCTCGGGCGAAGGCGGAATGATTGTGACGAACGACGCCACGCTCGCCGAACGTTGCCGCATCTTCCGCGACCAGGGCAAGAAAGATTTTTCATCAAACATCCATGTGGAGCTCGGAGCAAACTGGCGCTTGAGTGAAATCCATGCGTTTATCGGCCGCGTTCAGTTCAAGCGGCTCCATGAATTTATTGCCGCTCGGCGGCAGGTGGCCGCGCAGTACGACGCGCAACTCGCGAATATGCAAGGTCTCGCGCCGCTCCGCGAGGCGCCGGGCGTGTTTTCAAATTATTATAAGTACATCGTGTTTCTGGACGAAGGCATTGACCGCGCGCTGCTCAAAAAAACCATGAAAGAGCAGTACGGCGTCGGCCTCGCCGGCGAAGTGTATGAGGTGCCGCTTCACAAACAGCCGGTGTTCGCGCCGTACACAATTGGTGTTCATCTGCCGGAGGCGGAGCGGCGCACCGCGCATCACATCTGTCTGCCGATGTCTGCGGTGCAGACGCGCGAGGAAACCGACAGGGTGATTTCTTCGCTGGATGAGGCGCTCCGCACGATGCGTCGCGCGCCGGTTGCGGCGGTAACGCCGACAGTATCGCCAACGCGCCAGGTGAATACGCCGCCGCTCAAGGTGGCGGTGGTCGGCGGCTCCGGATTCATCGGTTCGCACATCGTGGACGCTTTGGTGGAAGCCCGCCATAAAGTGACGGTGTTTGACCTCATGCCGCCGCGCCGCAGCGATGTGCGGTTTATCACGCTGGATATTCTGAATCAGTCCAGCGTCAATGTGATGTTGACTGGCGGATTTGACGCGGTGTACATGCTGGCAGCCATCGCGAACGTGAACGACGTATTCAATAATCCGGTTGAGACGTGCGACGTGAACATTCGCGCGGTGGTGAACGTGCTTGAGGCGGCGCGCAAAAATAAAATTCCACGCGTTTTGCTTTCAAGCACGGTTTGGTTGTATGAAATGGTGGGCGCGCAACATGCGGACGCCGTGACGGAGGATACGGCTCTGGAGCCGGCGCGCGTGAATCACGTGTACACGGCAACCAAACTGGCGGCCGAACAGTATTGTGTGGCGTATCAGAAATTGTATGGGCAGAACTACACTATACTGCGCTACGGTATTCCGTATGGGCCACAGGGGAGACTGGGCACCGTCATTTATAATTTCGTGAACAACGCGCTGGCCGGCAAGCCGATTGTGATACAGGGCGACGGTTCGCAGGCCCGCAATTTTGTCTATGTGAAGGACTTGGCGGAGGGGAATGTGGCGGCCCTGAATCCCGCGGCGGCAAACCAGACGTACAATCTGGATGGCATACGGCCGGTTTCCATTAAGGAAGTCGCCGAGATTGTGCAGTCATTTATTCTGGGCACGGAGATTCAGTACGTTGAGGCGCGCCCGGGGGATTTCAAGGGATTCGCCGCCTCATCGGAAAAAGCGTGGCGCGAACTCGGCTGGCGCGCGCATACGGATATCCGCGAGGGCATCCGGCAGTACATTGAATGGGCGCGCAATGAGGTCATTTTGCAGTAATTTGTCATTGCGAGCTCCGCCCCTGGCGGAGCGAAGCAATCTAATTAGATTGCTTCGTCGTGCTCCGCACTCCTCGCAATGACTGGTGGTATGATGAACCTAAAAAGTTTTTTCAAAATCTACCTTCGCAAACTCCTTCGTCTCAAACCGACGCGCAAACCGTTGTACGATTTTTTTTATTACGATGGCGTGCCGCACAAAAAACGCGCGCTTCTTGCGTATCGGGTGTTTGGCGTTTGGGCGCAGGCGCGCACAACGTGGAGCGCCATTGGCGATGTGCACGACGTACTCCGCGTTTTATCTGAAATGGGCTATCGCACGGATGTCATTGATTATGATGATACGACCTTTATCCCAAAGCGAAAATACGACCTCTATATCGGTCATTACGGAAGCAATTTTGAACATATTGCCCCATTGTTGCTGAAGGAAACCGTGACCGTTTTTTATCCCATGTACGCGTATTGGAAGTTCCAGAACACGGAGGAGGAGCAGCGTCTCGCGGAAATACGGCAACGTTACGGCGTCACGCTTGCCGCCGAGCGCACCATTCGCGCAAGCGATGATTACGCGCTTGCGCATGCGGACGGCGTGATTGTGATGAGTAACTTACGCGGCATGAAGACGTATCCGCGCGACACCGCGATATTCCGCATCAACAATGCGGGATACGGCGGTGAAAAATGCATGGACCTCGCAACCAAAGATTTTGCGGCTGCGCAAAGTTTTTTGTTTATTGCCGGTTCCGGCAACGCGCACAAACGGCTGGATGTGATTCTTGAAGCGTTTGCCGGCATGCCGGATAA
>JBBTYK010000009.1:40396-43673 GCA_038061815.1 Patescibacteria group bacterium
CGTGCGCGGCATGATGCGCGCACCGAACCCGCTGAAGTCGGCGATCTCCTCCGGCGTATGCCACTCGATGCCTTGGCCTTCGGTCGGCACCCACGCCTCGGTGTCCACCTCGATGGGTTCCGGGTAGGCGTAGTTGTGTTCGGTCTGGTTGGGCCACTGGTACACCACGACCAGATTGAGCTTCGCAGGGTCGAGCACCACGCCGCCTTCTTCCAGCGCTTCCCGGATCGCACCCTCCTGTGCCGTCTCACCGTCGTCCACGACACCACCGAGGGCGTCGTAGAAGTCGGGATACGGGATGTTCGGCTTGTTGTCTCGGCGGAAGAGGAGCACCTGTCCCGCCTTGTTCCGGACGACTACGTTCGTTGCGTCGCGTCTGCGTTCTTCGGCCACGGCTTTCCTCCTTTTTGTTCGAGCCGTCAGGCGTTATGCTAGCAGGTAGTGGCCCCCTGCGCAAGGCCACCCTCCTTGGAGGATGCGTATTTTTTGGCAGCAAGCAACAGCGCGGCGCCTGCCACCATCGTTCCGCCGCCCAGCCGCCACACCCAGGCGATGCTCTCCGGCGTGCTCGCTTTCCCCGTCAGCGCCAGTCCTGCCGCAAGCGATGCAAGACCGAAGCCGGTTGCGCCAACGAGCGACTGAATGGAGCTGAAGGTTGCGCGGTAAGAACTTTCTACGCGATGTTGCAGGAAGGATTCGGCTGAAGGTCCGAACATGCCGAACCCAATTTGCAAAAGTGCGAAGCCGCCGAGCGCAACCCAGAGACCCGCGGGTGCGCCCATGATGAGAAATCCCGCCCCCACAATGCTCAACGACAGGGCTATCATGCGCCACTCGTCGCCCACGGCAGCCCGTGAGCGCGCGATGAGCGAAGCGCCGAGAAGGCCGAACATCGGCACGATTGCCCACACCAATCCTAAACGCGCTTGTCCCACGAAGGATTTGAAGTAGGGTGACCAGAAATGGTTCGTAAGCGCCGTGATGCCGAAGATGAGCATGGCGGTCGCAAGCCATTGGAGCGCGCGTTCGTTTCGCAGTGCGCGCATGCCGGCGCGGAATGCCACGCGTTCCGTCACACGTACTATCGGATCGCCCTTCCCCGTCATGTAATGATGCGCGATGAGGAGAGCGCACGCTTGGGCCAGAATGGTCTGCGCCCACATCCACTGGTAACTTCGCGCCGCGATAACGGCACCGATGAGGCTCCCCGTGAGGTATGCCGCATAGTACGTTACCTTTCCTTTTGCGTAGATGCGTCGGAGATTCTCTTCACGCGGTACCGCGTCTGCAATCCATGCCTGATGCGCGCCGGAGAGGAACGCAGTGCCGATGGCCCATAGTACCTCGCCAGCCAGTGCGCTGAAGAAACCGGACGCTTGGCTGTAGAGAATCGCGCCTCCAGCCGTTGCCGCAGCCCCCATTTTGATTGACCACGCCCTGCCTTTCCCATCTGCCAAAAGGCCGGTGGGGAGTTCAAGCACGGCGACGAGGGTCCAGTAGCAGAGATTCAGCAGCGAAACTTCCGCCAAACTGAACCCGATTGACTGCAGGAACGGGACGTATCCCGTAACGTAGGCACCCTTGCCAAAATACAGTAGGGCGATGAAGACGTAGTATACCCTGATGGGATTTTCCATCATCACCCTCCGTGTTGGTTGTTTTCATTTCCTGTCCTGCTCAAAATGCAGGACGGTTCACTGTAGCCCGTCTGCGTCGTCCTGTCAATCATTGTTTTTTTGAGCGGCCCTTGGTAGCATACGCGGTATGCTTTCCATCCTTGCCGTCATCGCTCTTATACTCCCGTATTTCGCGCGGCCGTTTGCGTTTGATTTAGACCCGGATACTGGCCTCCTCGTCATGCACATGATGCGACTCGTTGACGGCGCGTGGAATATCAGCGTCGACCCGAATCTTGCGTATCAAAATCCGTTCGTGCTTCTGCTCATTGATTTCCACGGCATGATTCGGCAGCTCGTGTTTTTTCCGCTCATGGCGGCGATGGATGCGGTCGGGGTACGGCTGACGCCGCACTCGGTTGGCGCGTTGTTTGTCAGTGTCGGCATCGCGCTCACCATCCTGAATTATTATTTTCTTCGCACGCTCCTTCCGCGCCGCATCGCAGGATGGGCGGTTATACTGCTCGCCGTCATGCCGTTTTACGCGGCCCAATTAAAGGGCGGCTGGTGGCATGTGTTTGTGTATCCGTTGGCGCTTCTCGCGCTTTTTGGGATGCATCGGTGGGTGCGCGAAGGATGGCGGCCCGGCCGCGCGTTGCTGTGGTGTGCCATTGCCGCGCTGCTGTTGACCGATACGGGGTTTATTTTCAGTTACTTTTTGATTGCGTTGTACGCGCTGGTTCTTTTGCGCGAATCGCATGATTCGTTGCGCGCGGTTGTCGGTGGCGCATGGCGGCTTGTTCGGAGTTGGTGGATTGTTGCGCCGCTTTCGGTTGGCGTCGGCTCGCTTGCGGTGACGCTTCTCGGTCGCATAAAATTTGATGCGCCGTGGGGCGTCATGGCGCGATTTTTTGAAAAGGGCGCGTATCTCGGTGTAGATGGTTTTGGTGTGCTCCCGCATTTTTTGGTGCAGGGCATGGGCCTGACCGGATGGGTGCTGTTTCCGCTCATGGTGGTTGCGTGCGGATGGTGGCTCTACCGGATGGCGCGCAGGCGGTATGCGGCTCCGTTTGTGCAAGCGAGCGCGTGGTTTTTTGTCATTACCGTCGTGCTGCTGCTCATTGCGCATGGCCCGGGTGGCGCAGTGTACGTGTTGTATCTGCCCGGTGCAGTGCTCGTCACCGCGTTCATCGCCGCGATACGGCCGCGGTTTTTGGCTGGCGCCGTTTTCGCACTCGTGGTGTTCGTGACGTACGGCCAGACGCTCATGTACCTAACCGAACGCCCACCGCCACCATGGCTCACGCGTTCGTATACATTTCTACGGCCGAACGAACCGTGCCGCGCGCTGTGGTGTCCGTGGCATTTTACGAAACCGCGGAATCTCGGCATGACGACCGCGGCGTTTGTGATGCGCGACTATTTGGACATCCAGCCGATTCCGTTTGTTTCCATTCGTGAAAATTTTGCGGTGCGTCCGAAAGAAATTTTTTTCTACACCGAGTACGGCCAAGGGCCGAGCGTAACCATCGGACGGCGGATTGCGTATCGTATTGAGGATTTGGAAAATCCGAAGCTTATCCTCTTGTTAACCGATGCGGCGCGAGCGCAGGCGCCGGACGCGATGGTTGAAGCGGAAAACAAAAAAGTGTTCGCATTTC
>JBBTYK010000009.1:43683-52662 GCA_038061815.1 Patescibacteria group bacterium
GCGACCGTCACGATGAGTGGCGCGGAATGATTAAAATATTTGAGCGCAACAGCGCACGCGAACTGCGCGCGTTTTCCGTAGAAGAATACGATGCCCAATTTTGGCAGCGCTACGGCACGCTCCGCGATTTGGGACACATTGACTTAGGCTGATTCGGCCGGAGGATTTCGGTGGTCGTTTATGATGTCGCGGATGATGTATTGCGGCCGTTGTTTGGTTTCTTCAAAGATGCGGCCGACGTACTCGCCGATGAAACTCACCGAGAGAAGCTGTACGGCGGCGAAGAAGAGCACCACCACAATCAACGTTGAGAATCCGCGCGGCGCGTCTGCCACAAAGAAGGAAATCGTATAATAGATTATGCCGAGCACGGCAACGCCCATGGCGGCGAACGCAAGATGCGTAATCCATTCAAGCGGTTTGTAGGAGAATGAAAAAATGGCTTTTCGCGCCCAGCGAAAGGCGGAGATGAGACCGCGCGTTGAGACGGATGCGCGGCCGTCATAGCGTTCCGGCCGCACGTAGGGGATGCCGACGCTTTTATATCCCACCCATGCGCGGAGGCCGCGGATAAACCGGTCGCGTTCAGGCATGGCGTTCACATGGTCAACCACTACGCGAGCCATAAGTGAAAACTCGCCGGCATCAAGCGGCACCCGCACGTACGCCAGCTTGCTGAACGTGACGTAAAACATGTGATAGAGCCATTGTTTGAACGCGCCCATGCTCGCCTCGCGCTGGCGGCGGACGCCGTACACCACCTGGTGCCCCGCCTGCCATTGCTGTATGAATTCCGGAATGAGCTCCGGCGGGTCCTGCAGGTCGCCATCCATCAAAATAACGGCGTCGCCGGTTGCCTGCCGCATGCCGCTCGTGAACGCAATCTGTCCGCCGAAATTGCGCGCATGGTTAATCACCGTGAGCCGCGGGTCCTGCGCCGCCAGTTCGCGGAGCACGGACTCGGCGTTGTCCGGACTCGCATCGTTCACATAGATAATTTCATAATCCGGCGCTGTGGCACGCAGGACATTGGTGAGCCGATGATAGAGCGCGCGAATGTTCAACTCGTCAAAGTAGCAGACAACGACCACGGATATTTTTTTATCCGTTGGCCCCCTCACCCCGACCCTCTCCCCCAAGGGGAGAGGGGGGTTGGTTGAGTACAAATTGTGTTCATTCGTTGCGGGCGATTGCGTTTTTGGTTTGTTATCGCCAAGCAGGGCGAGCGCCGTTTCCACGATGTGCTCTTTTGAAATCCCCATCTGATTGCGCATATACTCCTGGCTTCCGATGCGCACGCCGAACACGTCAGGCACTCCCATCCGTTTGAATTGCGGATGATGGGGCGATTCGGCGAGCACTTCGGCGACCGCGCTGCCCAATCCGCCGATGACATTGTGTTCTTCAATCGCCAATATTACGCGCACACGCGATGCGTACTCGCGAATGAGATTCGCGTCAATGGGTTTAATGGTCGGCATGCTGATGAGCGCGGCTGACACGCCGCGTTCGGCAAGCATCTGCCGTGCCTGCGCCGCGTGTTCCAGCATTCCGCCCGATACGAAGAGTGCGACGTCGGCGCCATCGTGAACGACGATGCCTTTTCCGATTTCAAACAGCGGCGGTTTTTCGTGGATGTTCGGTTCGCCTCTCTTTCCGAGTCGCAGATAGAACGGCCCATCGGTCTCCGCAATCGCCTGCGTTGCGGCGCGCGCCTCCAACGGGTCGCCCGGCGCGATAATTTTAAGATTGGGAAGCGAACGGAGCGCGCCGACGTCTTCTATCGCGTGATGAGTGTGGCCGTAGATGCTGTATGAGTATCCCTGTCCCACGCCGACAATCTTGACGTTGGCGTTGTGAGCGCACACGTCGTTGCGGATGAATTCAAAACAGCGCATGGTGGCAAAAGGAATGATGGAGTAGACGAAGACGGTTTTGCCGGCAAGCGCCATGCCGGCGGCCATGCCCATCATGTTGGATTCCTGCACGCCGGCATTAAGAAAGCGGTCAGGAAATTCTTTGCGGAAGTTTTCAAAGACGCCGAAGCCAAGGTCGCCCGTGAGCAACATGAGGTTGTCGTGCGCGCGCGCGAGTTCGCTCAATGTTTCAACAAACGCAATTCTCATACGGATGGTTTGTCATCCGTTCCGGAGGCGGCGTCAAGTGCCGCCAGCGCGGCGGCGAGCTGTTCGTCTGTCGGCGGAACGTAGTGGCAATCAACAGTGTTTTCCAAAAGCGGCAAGCCGCGGCCTTTAACGGTGTGGGCGATAATCACGCTCGGTTTCCCGGGCGTAAACGGAATGGCCGCGAGCGTTTCGGTGATTGCGGCAAGATTATGACCGTCAGTTTCGCGTGCTGTCCAGCCAAACGCTTCCCACTTGCGCGCAAACGGTTCCAAGTCAAGCACGTCTTTGGTGAATCCGTACGCCTGCAGTTTGTTGTAATCAACAATCGCGATAAGGTTTTCCAAATGATGATGTCCGGCGGACAGCGCGGCTTCCCACGTTGAACCCTCGTCGCATTCGCCGTCGCTCAAGAGCGCGACGACGCGATAGGGTAGGCCGTCATGTTTCCCGGTGTGCGCCATGCCCGCAGCGAGCGAAAGGCCGTGTCCGAGCGAGCCGGTTGACGCTTCAATGCCGGGCAGATGATGATGCGCATGGCCAGCGAACAGCGAACCGTCCTGCAGAAAGGTATCAAGGTCGGCATGAGAAAAATAGCCGCGCAGTGAGAGCGTTACGTACAGCGAAAGGCACGCGTGGCCTTTGCTCAACACGAACCTGTCGCGTGTCTGGTCATGTGGGTCCTGCGGGTCAGTGCGGAGAAACCAAAAATAGAGAGCGGCCAGGATATCAACGGGCGACAGCGACGACCCAAGATGGCCGTGTTTCACGCGATGTCCGATGATGAGCGTGTCGCGGCGTATCTGGTTCGCCACGCGCGTCAGTTCTTGCATGGGGAGCGGTTCCATAGGGAACGGTATCGTAGCATGTGGTGATTCGTGAAGCAAGAAGGCGATTGACTCGCTCGTGGTCGGTTGGTAGAATGACCTCTATCTAACTAACGGTCTCTATCTATGGATGCATTTGTGCCGGCGCCGTGCGCTATTTGTCGGACGTACGGTGATGCGCTCCTGCGTTATCCAGCGCGACTCAATGAGGAGGCGATTGACGCGGCGGCGTTTTCTGCGCGGCGTTTTTACGACCGAAAAATTCATTT
Organism: Patescibacteria group bacterium; assembly: GCA_038061815.1. Taxonomy (GTDB): domain Bacteria; phylum Patescibacteriota; class Patescibacteriia; order Magasanikbacterales; family JBBTXJ01; genus JBBTXJ01. Next base: position 46,903 of record JBBTYK010000009.1, read on the forward strand.
TCGCATGGTGCGGTGCGTGCGCTGTGGCTTGTTGCGGTCGGACCCGGTGCTCCCGCCGGCAGCGTTGGCAACATTGTACCGAGCGAGTCATTTCACGTATGAAGGCGAGTTGTCCCACCTCGCACGTACCTACGGGCGCTATCTCGCGCGGGTACAGCGGTATCATGCGGACGCCGAGCGTTTTCTGGATATTGGGTGCGGTAATGGGTTCATGATGACGGAAGCGACGCGACAGGGATACCGCGATGTGTGCGGAGTTGAACCCAGTGAAGAAGCGGCGGCGCAGGCAGCGCCAGCACATCGCGCGAAGATTCAGGTGGCCATGTTTACTGCGCAGTTGTTTCCCGCGGCGTCGTTTGACGTTATCACGCTCTTTCAAACACTTGACCATCTTTCCAACCCGCGCGCCGTTCTGGGTGATTGTTTTTCGCTGCTCAAACCGGGCGGCGTGCTGTTGCTGTTGAATCACAACGTGCGGGCCATAAGCGCGCGGCTCATGGGCGAACGCTCTCCGATTATTGATGTTGAGCACACCTATCTGTACGATACGAACACGATTCGCGCGGTGTGCGAGGCTGAAGGATTTGTTGTGCGTGAAGCGGGCGCGGCGTGGAACACACTCTCGCTTGGGTATCTCGTTTCATTGTTGCCGATTCGGCGGGTTGCCGTAAAAGACGCAATCATTCGTTTTCTCAAACGCATGCGCCTTGAGCAGGTTCCGCTCCGTTTGCCGCTCGGGAATCTGTATTGCATTGCGCAGAAACCTACAACCGCTCAATATACTGCGCGATGATGTGCTCCATGTAGGTCAGCATCTCTTCCGTCAGCCCGTGATGGCAGCCGATGAGGAACGTCCGGCGCATGATGGTGTCCGCGCCGGTGAGCGTTCCGTGCACGCGGCAGGGAATGTGCTGATATGGTTCGTGGTAGCGCACGTTGCCCGCAAACAGCAGGCGCGTTTGGATTTTGTTGCGTTCAAGGTAGGTGAGGAAATCGCGGCGGACGATGGGCGATGTCTCGCAGAGCGTTACCGGAAATGCGAGCCAGTAACCCGTCGCTTTTGGATGGCTCTCGGGCAGGATGAAATGTTCCGGATAGCGCGAGAGAAATTGGTAGAGCCGGTTGAAATTCCGCGCGCGGATGGTATTGAAGTAGGGCAGTTTTTTGAGTTGCGCGAGGCCGAACGCCGCCTGCATTTCCACCGGTTTGAAATTGTATCCCATCCGCAGATAGTAGAATTTGCCGTCGTAATCCGTGTCGTTCAGACGGAAGCCGAATCGCTGTTCAATGTCCTCATCATTATTTTCAGGAAGCGCGCGGCCCCAGTCGCGATAGATTTTTGCTTCGCGGATGAGCGCGTTGTCGTTCACCATTACCATGCCGCCTCCGCCGCCGGCTGTGATATTGTGCGAGGCGTAAAAACTCGTGGTGGTGATGTCGGACCAGCAACCGGTCGGTTTGCCGTCAAAGAGGCTCCCGTGCGTATCGCAGGAATCCTCAAGGAACAACAGCCGGTAGCGGTCGCAGATTGCGCGGATGCGCTCCATATCATTGATACTGCCGACTGCATGGGAGATAAAAATGGCCTTCGTTTGCGGCGAGATGGCTGCCTCCAGTTGGTCAACGTCAAGGTTGTACGTGCCGACTTTGGAATCCACGAAAACCGGTATGCACCCCTTCATGATGATGGGATTCAGCGTGGTGGGGAAGGTGCATGCTTGCGCGATGACCTCGCTGCCGGGCGGCAGGTGCGCGATTTCCATAGCGATGAGATTCGCCGAAGAACCGGAATTCACCATGAGCCCGTAGCGCTTGCCGAACAGCGCGGCTATTTGGTTTTCAAACGATTCGGTGAGCGCGCCCGGGCCGAGCCAGCCGTCGCGGAGGCATTGCACGACCGCCGCGATTTCTTCTTCATCGTAGACCGCTCTCGTATAAAAAACGCGGTCGCGGCCGGGGACAAACGGAGGGTTCATAGGTGATGGTGATGGTGCGTTCCGTCGGCTGGCGGACTCACGGGGCCGTTAATAATGTCGCGGATAATGGCGTGCGGACGCCGCTTCACTTCCTGATACACGCGGCCGAGGTATTCGCCGATGATGGACAAACAAAAAAGCTGAATGGCGCCGAGGAAAAGCGTCGCGATGATGAGAGTCGCCCAGCCGCGCGGGACGTCCGTGGTCAGCGCGAGTACGAGATACACGATGAGGCCGATTCCCGCGAGCGCCGTCACTGCGCTCGCCAGATAACTAATCCATTCAAGCGGTTTGAATGAAAATGCGAAGATGAGACGTTTCGCGTACGTGATGTAGTTCAGGAACGTGTAATTGGTTTCTCCGGAAAAACGCGTGTCGCGCGTGTAGGGGATGCCGATGCTTTTGAATCCGGTCCACGCGCGGAGGCCGCGGATGAATCGGTTGGATTCCGGCATGGCGTTGATGGCGTTGATGACGCGGCGGTCAATGAGTCCGAATTCGCTGGCATCAAGCGGCATGCGGATGTCGGAGAGCGCGTCCAGCAAGCGATAGAACAGTTTGTAACAGACGGCGCGTATGGGATTGCCGCGGCGATGTTCGCGAACGCCGTACACGACGGCGTATCCGGCGAGCCACTGCTCAACGAACGAGGTGAACATCTCGGGCGGGTCTTGCAGGTCGCCGTCAAGCATGAGCGCGGCGTCTCCGGTGGCGTACTGAAGGCCGGTGGTGAATGCCTGCTGTCCGCCGAAGTTGCGGGTGTGATTAATAACCATGAGGCGCCGGTCTACCGCCGCCAGTTCGCGCAGAATTTCCTCGGCGTTGTCCGGACTGTTCTCATTGACGTAAATAATTTCGTAGTGCGGCGTAACGGCATCCATCGCGGCGGTGACGCGACGGTACATTTCGCGCACGCTACCGCCGTCGTTGTAGCAGATGATGATGACGGAAATTTTTTTGTCGGTCAGCATAGGGATAGCTCGTGTACTCTAGCACAAGCGCGGGAGTGGGGCAAGGGTTGATTTTAAGCCGCCGTCGCGCTATGCTTTCGCTATGCGTATATTCATTACTGGTATTTCGTCGGGCATCGGGCGGGCGTTGGCGCGTCAGACGGTTGCGGCCGGCCATGAGGTATGGGGCATTGCGCGGCGCGCCGAATTGCTTGATGAATTGAAGCGGGAGTTCACTGCGCCGCATTTCATCACGAGTCAGTGCGATGTTGACGACGTCGCGGCGATGCGCGCGGTTGCCGCCGCGATGCGGGAGGCCGGATGGGAGCCCGATGCGGTCATCTTGAATGCCGGGGTTTATTTTGCCGATGGCGGCGAGGGTTTCCGTTTTGATGCGCATCGGAGTACGTTCGGCGTCAATGTGGACGGCGCGCTTTTTTGGGTGGCGGAATGGCTTCCGGATTTTTTGCGCCGCCGCGCCGGCGCGTTCATCGCCATTTCATCAACCGCCGCGCTTCGGCCGAGCGGGAGCGCGTACTATTCGGCCAGCAAAGCGGCGTTGTCCATGGCGTTTAGACAACTGCGTTTGAGTTTCGCCGACAATGGTGTTACCTTTTCTACTATGCACTTCGGCCCGATTGATACGGACATGTGGCAGGGGCGGCGTATGTTTCTCGTGGCATCGGCGGCGGATGCGGCGGCGGCCGCGCTCCGGCTGTTGGAGCGGCCCGCCGGTTCGTATTTTTTTCCGTTTGTTTCAACGTGGCTGTTGCGGTTGTCGTCTCTCGTTCCTGACCGCGTATTTTTATTTGTCTCGCGATTAGTGTTAAAAAGAGTCCGCGAATAATATGTCATATCACGGCACACGCGTTCTGGTGACCGGCGGCGCCGGATTTATCGGGTCGTTTTTGGCGCAGCGATTGGTGGCGGAGGGCGCGGATGTCGCCGTGACGATTCGGCCGGGCAGCAATCCGTGGCGGCTGGCGTCCGTGATAGACCGGGTGCGCGTTCTTGAAATTGATTTGGCGAATCCGTCGTCGTGCGAGCGGCTCTGTCAATCGTGGGTGCCGGAACTTATTTTCAATCTCGGTTCGCTTGTGCGCACGCAACAGTCGCTTGACGCGCTTGATGCGGTTTGGGAAGGGAATTTTTTGGTCGCTAAAAATGTGTTTCATGCGGCGGCTGCCGCCGGCGTGCGCAAATGCGTGCAGGTGGGGACGGTTGAGGAATACGGCCATGCGATGGTGCCGTTCGTGGAGACGGCGCGCGAGGAACCCATTTCGCCGTATTCACTGGGGAAGCTCATGGCAACGCATCTCGCGCTCATGACCGATAAATTGACCGCGATGCGCGTGGCGGCGGTGCGTATGGCGGCGACGTTCGGGCCGGCACAGGGGTTTGTGATGCTGACGCCGAATGTGATTTGCGCGTGCATGGAGCGCAGGGATTTTCCGACGAATCCGGGCGAACAAATGCGCGACCTCATGTTTGTTGAGGACGCGGTAAGCGGCCTGTTGGCGGTTGGCGCTTCGCCGGCGGCCGACGGGGAAATCATCAACATCGGCACGGGAACGATGCAGACGATGAAAGCGGTTATGACGCGGATTAACGAACTTATGGGGAATCCGATTACGATTCAGTTCGGCGCGATTTCGTATCGGCCGCTGGACACCAAAGTATTTTATATGGATGTTTCAAAAGCGGAGCGGTTGCTGGGCTGGCGCGCCGCGGCGGATTTTGATGCGGCGCTTGCGCAGACGGTGGCGTGGTATCGGGAGCATTGGGATGTGGCGGAGCGCGAATTACTCTCTCATGAGCGGCATGCCCGGGTATGAAAACACAGTACGAGCAGACGTATCATGAGATGGAAGAGCGGTATTGGTGGTTTCGCGGCAGACGCGATTTCATCATGCGTCTCATGCGCGCCGTTTCGCCGGATGCCGCCGTGCTGGAGGTTGGATGTTCAGGAGGAGTATTGCTCCATGATTTGCGCGCGCGGGGATTCACACAGCTTGTCGGCATTGATATTTCGCCGCAGGCGGTGCAGTGTTGCCGGACGCGCGGATTGGACGGCGTGCAGCAAGCCGATGCCCGCGCGCTTCCGTTTCCCGATGAGACGTTCGATATTGTCGTCGCCAGTGATATACTGGAGCATCTGCCTGATGCGGACAGCGCGGTGGCGGAATGGCGCCGCGTGTTGAAACCGGGCGGACAGCTTATCGTGTTTGTTCCCGCGTATCAGTGGCTGTGGAGCCGCCACGATGAAATGAACAACCACGTGAAGCGATATAGTTATCGCGAATTGGTTGGCTGTCTGCACCGCAATCAGTTGGCGATTCTGCGGAGCGGTTTTTGGAACAGCGTGCTGGTCGCGCCCATCGCCTGCGTTCGGTTGTTTCAGAAGATGATGCCGGCGCGATTTCGTTCGCGCGCAACATCAGGCGACCTCACGGCAATTCCCGCGTGGCTGAATGCGGCGCTTACGGCGTTGCTTGTGTGGGAGAATAAGCTCCTGATGCGCGGATGGACTTCTCGCGCCGGCGTCAGCGTATTCGCCATAGGGCGGAAATGAAATGTATGTTGAAACGATTGTCTGCGTTTGTTCGTCATCCACTCATCGTGTTCGTGGCCGTAGCGGTATGGCTGTGTTTGGAATATGTGGTGTTGGGCCCGTACTCCTATCTGCGCATTGGCGACAATTTTGACGTGTTTATTCCGCGGCTCGTTGCGTTGTGGAATGGGTTTGGAGCATGGGGCGTTGCGTACTGGAGCCCGCTTTTTGCCGGCGGGATTGACCGGTTGGCTACTGACGTTTCATTTTTCAATATCGGGAG
>JBBTYK010000010.1:0-8390 GCA_038061815.1 Patescibacteria group bacterium
CGCGTTTTTCCCAAATAGCCACGCCCGCCTCCACGCGGCGTGCCAGCCAATCCGATGCCGCGCCATTTTCCTCCACTTTACTGCCGAGCACAATAATCGGCGCCTTCAAATCCCACTGTTCCGCGTACATGCGGTCGCGATACGGAAAGCGGACGGAGAGGATAATTGACAAAAGAAAAAACAGGACCGCCGCTGTTGTTATTGAAATGATTTTTTTAAAACTGATTTTCATTCCTATATTTCAACCACCTGCCCCTCCTCCGGCACGCACACCTGCGTTTTATCGCCAAATTTTTCCTGCAATCGGTGCGCAAGCGCGGACGCGGCGTGCGGTTCACCGTGAATCGTGTAAATCTTTTTCGGCGCGCCCTTCGCCGTGGCGGCCCAGCGCACGAGTTTGTCTTGGTCGCCATGCGCAGATAACGCGCCAATCGCCTTCACTCGCGCCCGCACAGGCACCTCTTCACCTAAAATCTTGACGCGCTCGGCGCCTTCGTACAGCCGCCGCCCGAGCGTTCCTTCGGCGCAATAGCCGATAATCAACAACGTGCTCTTCGGGTCGCGCAGATAGCGAAGCGCGTGATGCACAATGCGGCCGCCGTTCATCATGCCGCTCCCCGCAATAATAATTTTCGGCCCTTTTACGTTATTAATCGTCTTTGATTCGTCGCGCGTGCGCGTCACCGTCAGTCCGGGAAACTGAAAAAAATCATCGCCCGCGTCGCGCAAATGTTTCGCTTCGCGGTCATAATACTCGGGATGGCGGCGATACACCTGCATCGCGCTGATGGCAAGCGGACTGTCCAGAAAAATGGGCACGCGTGGCAGGGCATGTTTGTGTTCAATCAGTTCATTGAACTCATACAGCAATTCCTGCGTGCGTTCAATGGAAAACGCCGGAATCATCAGCGTGCCGCCGCGCGTAAGCGCGTTCGCCACTGCATCGCGGATAATCTTCTGCCGTTCCGTTGTTGATTCGTGTTGACGGTCGCCGTAAGTGGATTCAATCAGCAACACGTCAACCGATTCGCCAATCGGTTCCGTGTCGCGCAGTATCGGGACATTGTCATTGCCGATGTCGCCGGAAAAAATAAGCCGCTTATTCTCGGCCTCCAGCGCAATAAAACTGGCGCCGAGCACATGGCCGGCATCGTGGAACGTCACGCGGATGTCCAACGGTTTGCCGGCGCGGCCCTTTGAAAAATCCACGCGCTCGCCGTAATCCACTCCGCGGCATCGCGTGGCGCCAATCATTAAATCCTCTTCGTGAAACAGCATCGGCGCGCGGAATTTTTTGTGGTCATACGACATCACCTTCTCCGCGTCCGCCCATACGAGTTGCATAAGCTCAATGGTGCCTTTTGTGCCGTACACTTTGCCGCCGAATCCGTCGTGAATCAGTTTAGGAATGCGCCCGTTGTGGTCAATGTGCGCATGCGTCACAAAAATAATGTCAATGGATTTCGGGTCAACCGGAAACGCATCGTGATTACGCGCCTCGTTGAACTGCGAACCCTGAAACATGCCGCAATCAACGAGCGCGCGCGTTTTTTTCGTCTCAACAAAAAAACAGGAACCGGTCACGCCGCGCGATGCGCCGAAAAAAGTTAATCGCATAACGATAGTATACCACACCCTTCTCTCTGTCGCCGTCTTGTGCTACAATACACCTCACCTATGTCTCGCGAGGAGTACGATGACCGCACGGTAGAGATTCAGGAACCAGCCATCAATGAGATTAAAAAACCGCGTTCGTGCGCAAAACGCGCCTGCGGGTCAGGCTGCGGATGCGCGGCGCTGATGATTGTGTTACTTGCCGGCGGCATGTGGCTGTTTGCGCCGCCAAAACCGGAAAAAGTGACTGCGCTGCCGGACGAATTCCCCGCATCATTTCCACTCTATAAACCGGAGTCCATCACCGGCATCACGCACACGAGCGCCGAACGAAAAAAACGCGGGCCCGAAGCGGCGGCGATTATTCCGAAAATCGTGCTCACGCCCGTGTTCGTATGGCTCAAACGAGCAGACACCGACACGCGCACCTCAACGTGGCGCGCCATCCGCGAGGCCATCAGCACTCCCATCACCACCTACACCAACACCACGGCGGTCACATGGGAGGGGCTGGGCGCCGAACCGGAGTTCATTGACGAGTGGTACTATAATGAACTCTCAAAACAGGGGCTCGCCGTGACGCGCATCGCCGTTTCATCAACCAGCCGCGCGTTGCGCTTCACGGATACGGACGTCAACGGCGCCGTATCCATTGACGACCACACGCCGAGCGTAGGAACGGATAGTGTGACGATTCGAGTTGAATATCCGTAACTATCCACACCCTGCCTTGACGTGTGCTATACTAGAAACGGCAAACAACCTGTCATCTTTTCAAGAAAGGAGGTGGGCATATGTTGTGGGACAAATGGCTTGAAGTAGTATTTGATTCCTTCGGCAGTCTTTGGGAGGGCTTCGTGGATATCATCCCCGGACTCCTCGCGGCATTTATCGTGCTCGTCGTGGGATGGGCCATCGCCGCGCTCGTGGGACGGATTGTAGAACGTGTCATTGAAGTGTTGTGGATTGAAAAAGCGATTCACAAACTCCATATCACCGAAGCGTTCGGAAACTTGGGCGTCAAGTTCAGTTTCTCCGGACTCTTGGCGTGGCTGGTGAAGTGGTTCCTGATTTTGGTTTTCTTCATCGCCGCGACCGATATCCTCGGCCTCTCGCAAATCACTGACTTCCTGAATCAGGTGGTACTCTACATCCCGAACGTCGTCATCGCCGCGGTGGTGCTGCTCTTGGGCGCGGTGATTGGTTCGTTCGCGGGCGAAGTGGTTGAACGCGCGGTGCGCGCCAGCCATCTGCATTCGGGAGAGTTCATGGGCGGAATCGCCAAGTGGGCGATTATCATTTTCGCCTTCATGGCGGCCTTGGTGCAGTTGGGCATTGCGGCCGAAATGATTAAGACGCTCTTCACTGGTTTGGTGGCGATGTTGGCGCTCGCCGGCGGCTTGGCCTTCGGGCTGGGCGGCCGCGACCACGCCGAACGCATGTTGGCAACGTTGAAACACGATTTGACCAGTAGAAAATAAAGAAACGTACGTTTCTTACAAAAATCCCGCTCCCAGCGGGATTTTTGATGGTATGCGCATTGACGAACCGCCTCAAAACCGATACACTGCCTTCGTGCAAAACATTCGCAACTTCTGTATCATCGCGCACGTTGACCACGGAAAATCCACATTGGCGGACCGTTTTTTGGAATTGACTGGCACGGTGGAAAAACGAAAATTGCGCGCGCAAATGCTGGACCAGATGGAATTGGAACAGGAAAAAGGCATCACCATCAAACTCGCGCCGGTGCGCATGCAATATCACGGGTATACGTTAAACCTGATTGATACGCCCGGGCATGTGGATTTTAATTACGAAGTCTCGCGCTCGCTCGCGGCTGTGGAAGGCGCGATTTTACTGGTTGACGCCACGCAAGGCGTGCAAGCGCAAACGCTCGGCAATTTGTACCTCGCCATTGAGCAGAATCTCGCCATCATTCCCGTGGTGAACAAAATTGACCTGCCGGCGGCGGATGTCGCGCGCGCCAAACGTGAAATTGTACAGCTTGTAGGCTGTGACGAACAAGGTATTTTGACGGTCTCCGGCAAAACCGGCGAAGGCGTTGACGCGCTGCTCCAGGCCGTAATTGACCGCATTCCCTCGCCGCGCGGCAATGCCGATGCGCCGCTTCGCGCTCTCATTTTTGACTCGCGTTTTGACGATTACAAAGGCGTCATCGCATCAGTGCGCATTGTGGACGGCGCCGTCAAACGGCGTGATAAAATCACCATGATGAAAACAGGCGCGCGCGCGGAGGCAGAAGAAGTTGGCATTTATACACCGACTTTAAAATTAGAAGAGACACTGGCGTGCGGCGCAATCGGTTATATCGCCACCGGTATTAAAGACATCGGACGGGTGCGCGTGGGCGACACAATCACCGCCGAGAAGGCGGCCGCCGTTACGCCGCTCCCCGGTTATCGCGAAGTGAAACCGATGGTGTTCGCCGGCATTTTCCCCAAAGAAGGAAACGAATACACCGTACTGCGGGAATCCATGGAAAAATTGAAACTGAACGACGCCGCGCTCCAGTTTGAGCCTGAACATTCGCAAGCGCTGGGTTTTGGATTCCGCTGCGGATTGCTCGGACTGCTTCATCTTGAAATAACGCAAGAACGATTGCGCCGCGAATACGACATGGATGTGATTGTGACGGTGCCGTCGGTGGCGTACCGCGTCACGAACGCGCGCAATGAAACCGTCATCATCAAAAGCCCGCAGGAACTTCCGGACCCGTCGCGCATCAAACTCACCGAGGAACCGTGGATGAACGTTGACATGGTGACGCCTGCGGCATACGTAGGCGCCGTCATGCAGTTGACCGCCGACCGCCGCGGACGCTATCGCACCACCGAATATCTCGCCACCGGCAAAGACCAGCGCGCTATTTTGCACTACGAAATGCCGCTCGCCGCGCTCATTGTGGATTTTTACGACGCGCTGAAAAGCGCCACCGCCGGCTACGCATCGCTCAATTATGAATTTAAAGGATTTGAACCGACCGAGATTGTGCGATTGGATATTGTGGTCGCCGACCGGCCGGTTGAGGAACTCGCGACACTCGTGTGGCGCGATGCCGCGTACGCCACCGGCAAACGCATTGTGCAAACGCTCAAAGATACGCTGCCGCGCCAGCAGTTCATGGTTAAAATCCAAGCGGCGGTTGGCGGTAAAATTATTGCGGCGGACCGTATCGCGTCATTCCGCAAAGATGTAACCGCGAAATTGTACGGCGGCGACGTGACGCGCAAAAATAAACTGCTTGACAAACAGAAAAAAGGCAAAAAGCGCATGCGGACGGCCGGGGAGGTTGAGATTCCGCCGGAGGCGTATCTCGCGGTATTGAAGAAAAAAGAGTAATATATCTCTATGAGCAAACGCCATCGCCTCTTTTGGATTATCGTCTCGGTGGTCACCATCGCTGGCATGGTCTTCACGCTGTCGCCGGGGATTCTGGCTGGGACGTATAGATAGCGGCCGCTACACCGTTGGCGCGAAAAGCGCGTGCCGTGCTACACTATACCCATGCCCATGCAAAAGCAGTGGCTCGTGGCGGAGCTGTGCCCCGCGACATTCCGCTTGGAACATCCCGAGCTGCCGGATATCGTCCTGCAGCTTCTTTGGAATCGCGCAATGCGCACCCAACGCGACATTGACACCTTCCTCAACCCGGACTACGGACGCGACACGCACGACCCATTTTTATTCCGCGACATGCAGAAAGCGGTTGACCGCCTGTTCCAGGCTATCGCGAACCAGGAAAAAATCGTCATACACGGCGACTATGACGCGGACGGCGTTTCGGCATCCGTCATTTTGAGCGCCACGCTCGGCGCGCTCGGCGCCGTAACTGATATTTTCCTCCCCCACCGCGAGATGGACGGCTACGGACTGAATCTGAAAAACGTGGAAAAAATCGCAGCGGGAGGCGCGCGCGTCATCATCACATGCGATTGCGGCATCAGCAACGCCGCTGAAATCACCCGCGCCAAAGCGCTCGGCATTGACGTCATTATCACTGACCACCACCAGGAACCGAAAGAACTTCCCGTAGACGCGCTCGCGATAATCCATCCAAAAATTGAAGGCGAAACGTATCCGTGCAAAACGCTCGCCGGCGGCGGCGTGGCGTTCAAATTGGCGCAAGCGCTCCTCAAAACGCATGCCCAGCACGTTGACCAGCTTCCGAACGGCGAATCCCATTCGGTTTTTGAAAAATGGCTCCTTGATATGGTGGCAATTTCCTGTGTTGCCGATATGGTGCCGCTCTTGGGCGAAACGCGGACGCTCGTAAAATACGGACTCATCGTGCTTGAAAAAACGCGTCGCGTCGGGCTGCAGCGCCTCATGAAAGAAGCCGGACTGTTTAATCATGACGGCACGCTCCGCCGCACCGCGATTTCCGCTGCGGATATTGGTTTCAAAATCGCGCCGCGCATAAATGCCGCGGGACGCATGCATCACGCAACGGCCGCGTTTAATTTGCTCGTGGAGGAAGATGAGGAAAACGCGCGTATCATGGCGGAGGAAATAAACCGCAACAACACGGCGCGGCAAGAATTGACGGCCGACCTCACGGAACGTGCGCGCGCCATCATCGCCGAAACGCATCAGACGAATGACCCACTCATCGTCGTGGTGGGACATGGCTGGTCGCCGGGGATTATCGGGCTGATTGCGAGCCGCATCAAAGACGAGTACTACAAACCGGTCATTGTGCTCGCGGAAAAGGACGGCGTACACGTGGGGTCAGGCCGCAGCACATCAGGATTTAACATGATTCAGGGCCTCCAGCAAATTCCGGAACTCTTTGTGAAATTCGGCGGTCATCCGCAGGCGTGCGGTTTTACCCTTGCCGCGTCTCCGGCCGAACTCAAAACCGCGCTCACGCGCATCATTGAAATGCAGGAAACGGATGACACTCCCACGTTGCCGGTTGATGCGGAAGTGGATTTGGAGGCGGTCACGTGGGATTTGTATGACCTGTTGGAACGATTCCATCCATTCGGCATCGGCAATCCGGAACCGTGTTTCGTGGCGCGAGATTGCGAAGTGGTGCATGTGGAACCGGTGGGCGTTGACGGCAAACACCGGCGGCTCCATGTTCGCCATCGCACGAGTATGATTCGCAAAACAATCGGCTTCAACTGCGCGGAGTGGTGCCCCGCGCTTGTGGCGGGCGACCATCTTGATATGGTATTTGAGGTAGGCGTCAACGAATGGAATGGCAATCGCGAATTGCAGCTCAAGATGACGGACGTTCGGCTGACTACCACTCGCGCGCTCATGCCGATGCCGATTGCGGCTCCAGTTACGGTTCCTGATACCACCATCCTATGAAAGTCACTATTTACACGGATGGAGGGGCGCGCGGCAATCCGGGACCGGCGGCCACCGGCGTGGTTATTAAAGATGAAACCGGAAAAAAATTAGCCGGCTACGGCGAATATCTTGGCGAGGCAACCAATAACGTTGCGGAGTATCGCGCGATAATATCCGCGCTTGCCAAAGCAAAAACGCTCGGCGCCACCGCGGTGGATTGTTATTTGGACAGTTTGCTGTTGGTTGAACAGCTGAACGGAAAATGGCACGTGCGCGAACCGCATCTGCAAAAATTATTCGTGCAGGCATGGAACGCCGCCGCGCAATTTAAAAAAGCGACGTTCACGCACGTGCGCCGCGAAAAAAATAAAGAAGCGGATGCGTTCGTCAATAAAACGCTTGACCGCCATCGTTAGCCGGGAAGTGTTTTTGAAACAATAAAAATAAGGACAGCGCCGAGTATAAAAACAACCAAATGAAGCGCCTCGCGATGTCGCGAGGTGTTTTCGTGATGATGCGTTGAGGGAATGAGGTCAACCGCGGCAATATACAAAAAATTTCCCGCAACCAGCGCAATGAGCACCGGCGCGAATGCCTCAAGCCGCCCGCCGAACAGCAACACCAACACACCGCCAACCAATGCGCCGGCCGCCGACAACAAATTATATCCGATTACGCGCGCGCGAGATAATCCGGAATGCAATAAAATGCCAAAATCTCCCACCTCCTGCGGCAATTCGTGCAACAGCACGCCAGCCGCCGCAATCAATCCGAGTCGCATATCAACTAAAAACGTTGCGGCTATCAGCATGCCGTCAATCATGTTGTGAATAAAATCGCCGAGTACAATGAGATACCGCGGCACGCGCGTCGCCGCCTCATGGTGATGGCAGTGATACCACGATACGGCTTTTTCAATGATGTAAAATAAGATAAATCCGGCGAACGTCACCTGCAGTACGCGCCCGACATCCGCGGTTCCCTCCAGCGCCTCGGGCAGCAAATCAAAAAAGACAATCCCAATAAGCGCGCCGGCGCCAAACGACACTAAAAAATGCGACACCCGCCGCGCGAGTTTTTCTTTCCAAAACAAAAGAAGGCCACCAAGCAGGCCAAGTAATGAAACGAGTGTAATAACTCCGATGATGATAAAAGCACTCTTCATGCAGTGTTTTGTTATGCGTAACGCGCTTCCAAATGAGCAATGCGCTCTTCCGCACGCGCGAGCCCGGCACGCAACGCGGCAATCTCTGCCTCGTGTCTATTAACTAACGCCAGGAAACCGTCAATTTTTATATAAATCTCGTTCACCTTCGCCTCCACCAATGTAAGACGTCCCTCCACGTTTTTCTGTCGTTCCTGCAAATCAACAACAGCAATCAAAATTTTATCCACGGTTGTTGCAAGGGTATCAACCTTTGTTGAGAGAACACCAACCGTTGTTGATAGGG
>JBBTYK010000010.1:8490-11742 GCA_038061815.1 Patescibacteria group bacterium
GGTATCAACCTTTGTTGAGAGAACACCAACCGTTGTTGATAGGGTATCAACCTTTGTTGCAAGGGTATCAACCCTCGTTGAGAGAGTACCAACCGTTGTTGCAAGGGTATCAACCTTTGTTGAGAGAACACCAACCGTTGTTGATAGGGTATCAACCTTTTGAGATATACTATTTTGTTCTTCCATAACTCAAGTATATCACGCGTCAGAGGGTTGTCAACTACAACTCCTCTCGCAACTCCTCAAGCAATTTTCGCGCTTTTTTTGAGACGCGATTGGGAATATCCAGATGCACGCGGATATACAGGTCTCCGGATTCGCCGCCAAACGGCGCGGCTTCGCCGCGGCCGGCAATGCGAATTTGCTGGCCGTGATTGATGCCGGCAGGAATCGCCACCGTGAATTGGTCTTCGCGGCGCGTGACGCCCGTGCCGTCGCACCGGCCGCACTCTTTTTCCGGTTTCTTCCCGCGTCCATGACAGGCATCGCACGTTTCCTGCACGCGCATGTTGCCGAATAAAACACGCCGCACGCGCTCCACATGCCCGCGGCCGTTGCATTTTTTGCACGATGCCATCACGCTCCCCTTTTCCGCGCCTGAACCGCCGCACGCCTCGCACGAGCACAATTTCATGAGCCGGAATTCTTTTTCCAATCCGAGTACCGCTTGCGGAATGGAAAGTTCAACGTCAACGCGAATATCGCGGCCGCGCGTTTCTTCCGCCGACGTGGCGCCTCCGCCGAACGCAGAGCCGAACAGGTCGCCGAGGTCGGAAAAATCAAAATTGATGTTCTGTCCACCGGAAAAACCGTGGAATCCGCCGCCGTTCCTTTGCGCATCCTCAAACGTCTGGCCGAACTGGTCGTACTGCCGGCGTTTTTCCGCATCGCCAAGCACTTGAAACGCCTCGTTCACTTCTTTGAACTTCGCCTCATTGCCGCCGGATTTATCCGGATGATGCTCATGCGCCAAACGACGAAACGCCCGCTTGATGTCATCAGGCGAGGAGTTTCGTTCAATACCGAGTATGTTGTAGTAGTCTTTGGACATGTACTGTAGTCATTCTGGAGGGCCTACGAAGTCGGCCCGATAGAATCCACCAACCGTCATCCTAGAGCTCGGCGGAGCCGAGCGATAGGATCCAGAAATTAACTGGATGCTATCGCTCGCCCACAGGGCTTGCTCCAGCATGACGGCAAATGTGTCATTCTGGAGCGGCGCCCATGGCGCCGCGATAGAATCCACAAACCGTCATCCTCGAGCGAGCGTAGCGAGCGATAGTGCCCAGAAACTATAACGAGTAATAAAGGTCCGCCCAATTCTTATTCTGTTCTTCTATAAGATTTATCTTCTTGCGTCTCACTAAATTTTTCAACTGTTTTTCTCGCCGTATCGCTGCTTCGGGATTATCACAGACCTCATAATATACCAACTTGTCAATGCCGTATTGCGCGGTGAACCCTTCAACCAATTTTTCTTTGTGCTCCCAAACTCTTCGTTTCAGATTATTTGTCACACCAATATAGATGGTGCCATTTCGAGCGCTTGCCAAAATGTAAACAGCAAATAGTTTTGACTTTTTTTGACTTTTTTGTTTGCTGGATCCTATCGGCCCCGCGTGGGGGGGGGCCTCCAGGATGACGTTAATTCACCACTTCGCCCTCAATCGGGCCGTCTCCGCCGGAGGCGGATCCGCCTTTGGCGGAATCTTCACCCTTCGCACTTTGCGCCTGATACATCCTTGCGCCGATTTTTTGCGCCTCGGAAGACAACGCCTCGCTCGCGCGCTTGATGGCGTCAATATCCTCGCCGTCCTTCACGGCCTTGAGCGCGTCAATCTTTTCCTGCAATGATTTCTTCTCATCATCAGAAACCACAACTTTTCCGCCGCTGGCGGATCCGCCTTTGGCGGACTCATCCGCTTCTTTCAGCATTTTTTCCGTAGTATACACCATCGTGTCCGCAATGTTGCGCGCTTCAATCAGTTCGCGTTTCTTTTTATCCGCCGCGGCATTCAATTCCGCGTCTTTTTTCATCTTTTCAATTTCGTCCTTTGAAAGTCCGCTTGACGCTTCAATGCGAATTTTTTGCTCGCGCCCCGTGCCTTTGTCTTTCGCGGACACGTTCAAAATGCCGTTCGCGTCAATATCAAACGAGACCTCAATCTGCGGCACGCCGCGCGGAGACGGCGGGATGCCGTCCAGCACAAACCGCCCCAGCGTTTTGTTGTCCCCCGCCATCTCGCGCTCGCCCTGCATTACGTGAATCTCAACCTGCGGCTGGCTGTCCGCCGCCGTTGAAAACACCTGCGATTTTGACGTGGGAATGGTAGTATTCTTCTCAATCAATTTCGTCATCACGCCGCCGAGCGTTTCAATGCCAAGCGAAAGCGGCGTTACGTCCAAAAGCAGAATATCTTTGCCGAGCGAACCTTCAAACTGTCCGGCCTGAATGGCCGCGCCCACCGCCACCACTTCATCCGGATTCACGCTGATGTTCGGCTTCTTGCTGAAAAATTCCTCAACCGCGCGAAGCACCATCGGCATGCGCGTCATGCCGCCCACCATAATCACCTCGTCCAGTTCTTCTTTCTTGAATCCGGAATCCGCAAGCGCCTGACGAGACGGCCCGAGCGTTTTCTGCACCAAATCGCCCACCAACTCTTCCAACTTCGCGCGCGTCAACTTCATCACCAGGTGCTTCGGCCCGTTCGCGTCAGACGTAATAAACGGCTGGTTGATTTCCGACTCAACCGCGCTGGATAATTCAATCTTCGCCTTTTCCGCCGCTTCTTTAATGCGCTGCAACGCGAGCGGGTCTTTGGATAAGTCAATGCCTTCCTGTTTCTTGAATTCGCTCAAAATCCACTCAATCAAACGCTGGTCAAAATCGTCGCCGCCCAAATGCGTGTCGCCGTTTGTGGCGCGCACTTCAACCGTTGACTGGTCGCCGTCATGGCCGATTTCCAAAATGGAAATGTCAAACGTGCCGCCGCCCAAATCATACACCGCGATTTTTTTGTTGCCGGTTTTATCAAATCCGTACGCAAACGCGGCCGCGGTCGGTTCATTGATGATGCGGCGCACTTTCAATCCGGCAATCTCACCGGCGTCTTTCGTGGCCTGACGTTGCGCATCATTAAAATACGCAGGCACCGTAATAACGGCCTCTTCAACTTTTTGCCCGAGACGTTCCTCGGCATCGGCTTTCAATTTTTGCAATACCATCGCGGAAATTTCCTGTGGCGTCCA
>JBBTYK010000011.1:0-4689 GCA_038061815.1 Patescibacteria group bacterium
GCCGGAGGAGGGAGTCGAACCCTCATGCCTTGCGGCACACGATTTTGAGTCGTGCATGTCTGCCATTCCATCACTCGCCCGTGATATGTTATAATGTGCACGTCTTATTATGGCAAAAATCGTTGCCGTTGTCAACCAGAAGGGCGGCGTGGGGAAAACCACTACGGCGGTGAACCTGGCTGCGTATCTCGCGGCGCAAGGTCAGTTTGTGTTGCTGGTTGACCTTGACCCGCAGGGCAATGCCACGGCCGGCCTCGGTTTTCGGCGCGAGGACATTGAACACAGTCTGTATGATGCGCTGGTCGGCGAGAAAGGCGTGCGCGAGGTGGTGCGGAACACGCTCCACGAGGGCCTCCGCGTGGTGCCGGCGACGCCCAATCTGGCCGGCGCGAACGTGGAACTGGTCAATGAGCCGGAGCGCGAGTACCGCCTGCTCCGCGTGCTGGATGAGGTGCGCCACGCCTACGATTACATCATCATTGATTCGCCGCCGTCGCTCGGCCTCCTCACCATCAACGGTCTCGTGGCGGCGGATGAGGTGCTTATCCCCGTGCAGGCCGAATATTATGCGTTGGAAGGCATGGGACAGTTGCTGGAAACGATTCGGCTCATTCAGGAGCACATCAAGCCGGAACTCAAAATCGCCGGCGCGTTGCTCACCATGTACGACAGCCGCAATAAATTATCTGAAGAGGTGTGGCAGGAACTGTATCGATTTTTTCCAAACACCATTTTTCGTTCCGTCATTCCGCGCACCGTGCGGCTTGCCGAGGCGCCCAGTTACGGCCAGAGCATTTTGGCGTATGACCCGGAAGGGAAAGGCGCGAAGGCGTATGAACGATTGGCGCGCGAACTTGTGGCGTTGCACGCAGGAACGATGGCGTAAATTATTTTTCACATGCTATTTTCGCTCATATGCCACTTGGACGAGGATTAGGGTCGCTCATTCCGGACAAAAAAACCATGGCGCCGATGATGGTGGGATTATCTGCGCCAGTAGCGGCGCGGCAGGCGAGCCATGAAATTGCGGTTAATTTTATTGACCCCAATCCATTGCAGCCGCGGCGGGAGTTTGACGAAGCAACGTTGAAAGGCCTCGCGGATTCCATTGCGCAGTACGGCGTGTTGCAGCCGATTGTTGTTAGTCCGTCAGACAGGGGACGGTATTGGTTGGTGGTGGGAGAACGGCGATTGCGCGCCGCAAAAATGGCGGGACTGGAAACAATTCCGGTGATTATTCGCACCACCGAGGACCAGGACAAATTGGAACTGGCGTTGGTTGAAAACATTCAGCGCGAGGATTTGAATCAGCTAGAGGAGGGCATGGCATATCAGCGCCTGAAAGATGAATTCGGACTCTCCGTTGAGGAAATTGCGCAGCGCGTTGGGAAATCGCGGCCGGAGATACACGGACGACTGCACCTCCTTGGGTTGCCGAAAGAGGTGAAGGAGGCGTTTCTGTCAGGTAAGATTACCTATAATCGCGCCCGCGCGCTTTCCATTTTGCGTGAGGAACCCGAGAAGCTGATGGCGATTTGGCGCGAGGCCGTGGAGAATAAATGGAACGATAATGAGCTGGAACGGTATGCGGCGCGGCGGAAATCCAAAAAACTCATTGAGAAACACGGGAGAAACAAACCGCGACAAAATCCGATTGTTATAGAGAAAGAACGCGAACTGGAGGACGTGTTCGGCACAAGAGTGCATCTCACGCATTATAATGGCAGGTCAACCATCCAATTTAAATTTTTCTCCGATGAAGAATTCTTCAAGACGGTTGAACGTCTGTTGTCGCTCCGCGATTAGGAGGATGTCACCTCTTAGTGCGGAATGACGGATTTTAACCAGTCTTTGATGGTGCTCCGCGTGTGACTGCGGATTTGTGTGCGCGCGTGCGTGGTTTTGGCGAATTTGAGCCAGTCCGCGCTCGGCCCTTTGCGGTTTTTGTCGTTGATAATCTCAACCACGTCGCCATTTTTGAGCGGCGTGTCTAAACTGACCATCTGGTCATTCACGGTGGCGCCGGTGCAAGTGTTCCCCAGGTCCGTGTGAATCGCGTACGCAAAATCCACGGGTGTGGCGTCTTCGGGAAGGTCAATGACGTCGCCTTTGGGCGTGAATACGAAAATGCGGTTTTTGAAATAATCAATTTTGAGGAACTCAATGTCGCGCACCTTTTTCATCATCTCCTGCTGCACCTTCGCGAGTTCTTTAATCCAGCGCAGCTGCTTGTCCGGAATGCGCGAGCCGTGTTCATCGTAGTGCCAGTGCGCTGCGATACCGTACTCCGCCTCTTCGTGCATCGCGCGCGTGCGGATTTGAAATTCCACAATCTGGCCGCCGTCGCAAAAAACGGTGGTGTGCAGCGATTGATAGCCGTTTGGTTTTTGTTGCGCGATGTAATCCTTGATGCGTCCCTTGAGCGGCTTCCACAGTTTGTGAATCACGCCAAGCACGGCGTAGCAATCCGCAATTTCATTTACGACGATGCGCATGGCGACCAAATCATACACTTTATCCATGTCGTTGTCTTTGCGGAGCATTTTGCGGTACAGCGAATAGAGATGTTTGCGGCGCCACTCGGTTTCAAGGGGTTCGATGCCGGCCTCGCGGAGCGCCAGCCGCGTTTTTTCGGCGATGTGCGTGAAGTATTCTTCTTGGATTTTGACCCGCTCCTGCACCATGGATTTAATTCGCTTGTATTCTTTGGGATACACGTATTTGAACGAGTAGTCTTCCAACATACCCTTGATTTCGTGCATGCCGAGTCGGTTGGCGATGGGGGCGAAAATTTCAAGGCTTTCAAGCGCGATGCGGTACTGTTTTTTTGGCGGAAGAGCGCCCAGCGTTTGGAGGTTATGGATGCGGTCGGCGAATTTAATGAGGATGACCCGCGCGTCCTCCGCCATCGCCACGAACATCTTGCGCAAGTTTTCAATGTAGCGCTCAATGCCGCGGTATTTCAGTTTTCCCAATTTTGTGATGCCCGCCACCATAGACGCAACGTCCGCGCCGAAATGTTTTTCAATTTCAGCGATGGGAACACCGGCATCTTCGGGCACGTCGTGGAGGAGCGTCGCGACGATGATGTTGGTTTCCATGTTCATTTCCGCAAGGCGCTGCGCCGCGGCGAGCGGGTGCACGATGTAGGGGTCGCCGGATTTGCGTGCCTGTCCGCGGTGGGCTTTTTCAGCGTAATCAAAGGCGAGGTGCACCAAATCAAGGTCCGCTTGCGGATTATTTTTGTGTATCGTGGCGAGGAGTTTTTTAAGCCGTTCTTCCAGTGTCAGCGGCGCCGTTGCCATATGTACCCATCACACCATACACAGGCATCACTTGACAAGTGGCTGAACGGCGTGATACTATAACAGTGGTGATGTTTGGGGGTCCGTCAATCGGCGGACGTGCCCAGTAGCCAAAGGAAAAAACCCCGCGTGCGGGGTTTTTTCCTTTCTGGCGCCATTTTTGCTATACTGTAACGCGTGGCTCCGGAAGGGCCCAAATATCACCATTGGCATTGGGGTTACCATTCCGGACCACATCAAAAATCCGCCTTGGAGCGGATTTTTGGTTAGAGCCCACCTCAAAAATAATTTTAAGGCAATTCCGCGCATCTTTTGAGCGAAAAACGTGAAGGGCGAGGAGGAATAATGGTATTATTCCGACGAGCTCTGAACGTTTTGCAGCCAAAAGAGGCCGAAATTGCGCCAAAAGGATTTTTGAGGTGGGCTCTATTCTTTTTTGAAGGCGCAGGTTTTGCTGCTGCATTTTATCGTGTCTTTTGCGCCGTACACAAGCAGACTTTTACAAAGGGGACACTGTTCGCCCGTTGGTTTTGACCATAGCGCAAACGTGCACGCGGGATAGCGGTTGCAACTGTAGAAATTTCTGCCGCGCTTTGAGCGCTTCTCCACGATTTCTCCTTCGTTGCATGCCGGGCATTTCACGCCGGTTTTTCGCTCAACGTGTTTGATGTTCCGGCAATCCGGATAGCCGGTGCAGCCGAGGAATGGCCCGAATTTGCCGTGTTTTATCGCCATCGGCTTGCCGCATTTGTCGCATACTTCATTGGCGAGTTCGGGCGGCGTTTCTTCTTTTTCGCCGTTGCCGTTCAGATTTTTTGTGTTTTTGCATTCGGGGAATCCGGTGCACGCGAGAAATTTTCCATACCGTCCGATTTTAATCACCATCGGCTTGCCGCATTTGTCGCAGATTTCGTCGGTTTTTTCTTCCGTGATTTCTTTTTTGTTTATGTCCTGCATTTTTTCGTCCAACAATTTTTTGAATGGATGGTAAAATGCGCGAATCATCGGCACCCATTCCGTTTTGTCTTCTTCAATGCTGTCCAGCGCTTTTTCCATCTGCGCGGTGAAGTTGTAATCCACAATGTTCGGAAAATGTTCCACCAGCAAATCATTCACCACGAACGCGATGTCGGTTGGCTGCAGCCGTTTTTGTTCATCGCGCGCGACATAGCGGCGCGTTTCAATGGTGTGAATGGTGGGCGCGTACGTTGATGGCCGGCCGATGCCGAGCTTTTCCATTATCTTTACGAGCGTCGCATCGGAATAACGCGCCGGCGGTTCAGTGAAATGCTGTTCCGGTTTTAGCGCGGAACAATCAATAGGTTCACCATCTTTCAGTTTTGGCAATTCATTTTCTTTGATTTGCTGCGGATATAATTTCAAC
>JBBTYK010000011.1:4699-6016 GCA_038061815.1 Patescibacteria group bacterium
TGCCGAGTTTCTCCAATATCTTAACGAGTGTGGCGTCAGAATAGCGCGCCGACGGTTCGGTGAAATGCTGGATTGGCTTGAGTTCGTCGCACGTTACCGCCTGCCCCTTGGCGAGGGCGGGGAGCGCGTTTTCCTGCACCTTTTGCGGATAGAGTTTCAGCCATCCGTCAAACGTGATTGTCTGGCCCGTTGCACGAAAGATGTATTGTTTTGCTGCGACATCAACCGTGGTGGCATCCAGCTGCGCCGTTGCCATTTGCGTTGCAAGCGCGCGGCGCCAGATGAGATTATACAATTTATATTGTTGCGGCGTGAGATGCGTTTTTATGGAGTCCGGCGCGCGCGCTACATCCGTGGGGCGTATTGCCTCATGCGCCTCCTGCGCCCCCTTTGCTTTTTTGAGGAATCGGCGCGGTTGCGCAAGCGCATAGCGTTCACCGAACGTGTTGAGAATATGCTCGCGCGCTTCGCCTAAAAATTTGTCGGACAGATTGGTTGAATCGGTGCGCATGTACGTGATGAGACCCGTGTGGCCTTCGCCGCCGAGTTCCACGCCTTCGTACAGCTGTTGCGCGATACGCATGGTTTGCGCCGAACTCATGCCGAGTTTTTGGTTGGCGTCTTGTTGCAAGGTGGACGTGCGATGCGGCGCCGGCGGTTCTTTGGCGGTTGCCTTTTGTTCAATGGCGGCAACGGCGTATGTCGCGCCCGTGAGCTCGTTTAGCATCTCGTCGGCTTGTTTTTTTGTTTTGACGGCGAGTTTTTCAAGCGGCGCTCCGTTCACGCTGTGCAGCGAGCCCGGAAACGTCACGCCTGCCGCGTCAAACAGCGCTTCAATCGTCCAGTATTCTTCCTGTTTGAATTGCTGCCGTTCGCGTTCTCGTTCCACGATGAGCCGCACCGCCACGGATTGCACGCGGCCGGCGGACAGTCCGCGCGCCACTTTTTTCCACAGGAGCGGAGAGAGTTCGTAGCCCACCAAACGGTCAAGCACGCGCCGCGCCTGTTGCGCATCAACGAGGTCCATATCCAAATGGCGCGGATGCGCGAGCGCTTCGTCAAGGGCGTGTTTGGTGATTTCGTGAAACACGATTCGTTTTATTTTCGCCGGGTCAAGATTCAAGATTTCCGCCAAGTGCCACGAGATGGCTTCGCCTTCGCGGTCCTCATCAGTGGCGAACACCACCGCGTCTGCTTTTTTGGTTTTTTCTTTCAGCTCTTTGACCACGCTCGCTTTTTCGCGCGGAACGATGTATTCGGGCGTAAACGAATCATCCTCAAGATTGATGCCCATGCGCGATGCGGGCAAATCGCGCA
>JBBTYK010000012.1:0-16477 GCA_038061815.1 Patescibacteria group bacterium
GCATGTTCGGTATTGCGTTTGTCGGAGCGCAGGTGATGGAGGTGCCAACGCCGATGCCATCAAAAGGCGGCGTATACTCTACTCCGGCTACCGTCCCGGCAAGCACCTGTCCGGACCTCATCGCAGACTGTCCGTTCGGGTTCATGTACGATAACTCAACCGGATGCACCATCAATGAATGCGCCCCTGACCCAGCCATCAAACAACTGGAATATGACGCGCAATGTGTAAAAGACCAGCAGCGTTCGCTCAAAGAATTTGAACGATATAACATAAAAGACACCGAACGCCGCTTCAAAGAATTGGAACGCGGTAAATTCACCGTGCCGGCGGAAGCGCGAACGCAGATGGAGCAGATGAAATCGCAGTGGCAGACGGCGCAAGCGTTGACCACCTGCCAAGAACTGGGAGACGCTTCAAGGGAACTGAACGATTCTTCCAATGACATTAACGCGTTGTTGCGCGATGCGGAAGATGCCATGAACGCCGCGCGATGCCTCAAAGACGCCCAGCGTGAACTGAAAGATTTTGAACGGTACGGCATTAAGGATGTGGAGCGAAAAATCCAGCAGGCAAAAAAGAAAAGGGTTGCCGTTCCTGAAGGTATTGTCTCCGGTTTGGAACATGTGAAGACGTCGTTTGTACAGGCGAAGAACGCCGACAACTGCACCGACATCAATGACGCAAAAAGCGAAATGTACAACGCGAATAATGACGTACAGGAGGCCATGAGACAGCTAGACCTCCTCATGCAGATGCCGCAGATGCTCAAACAGATTACACGAGAACTGAAAAACATTGAACGGCAGTGGAAAACGGCGACTAATAAGGCAAAACGGAGTAAAGCAGATTTGTCAGATTTGGTGGCGCGCGGACAGAGTTTGCTTGATTCCATGAAAGCGATTTTTGAAGAAATCAAGGCCGCCGCGGCATCGGGTGATTTAGAACGAATCCGCGACGTCATGGAAGACAGCGACGCCGACGCGCGAGAGCACGAGAATGAAATTTTTGAGATTATCAGGACCGTTGAGGCGTTAAGCAACGCGCCGCGGTATATCAAAGAGCTTGACCGCCGCATGAAAAACATAAGCCGCCAGGCGAAGGACATGCAGCGTTTCCAAAAAATTGACACGAGCACATTCACCGCGTGTTTGGACAACGTCAAACCGCTTATTACCGCTGCAAAGGAAGAAGCGGGCCGCCGTCCGGCTGACCCGGATGCGACGATGGATGCGTTCTCTACCGTAGAGGAAGCATTCTCTGATTGTGAGGAAATTCGCCGTTCTTTGGAAGGTTCACAGGAAGAATTTTTTGGCGAGTTTATTCCCGACCAGATGATGAACGGCGTCAAAGGAGGTCCGCCCCAAACGATACTGTCGCCGCCCACTCATAGTGAAAAAAAAGTAATTAATTAATTATTTATTCTTAAAAGAGACAGATATGTCACTTGTAGGAGCAGTACTCTCCTTCGTAGCCGGACTCTTCGGGATCGCCTACGCGAGCGCAGTGCTTATTGCGCAGGACCCCGGAATGATGGCTCCACCAGGGGGAGGAAGTTTTGGAGGTGGAACACCAATGCAACAGTCGCCGTCCGATGGCGGTAGCTTTAGTGGCCCCACAGGAGGATTTGGTGGAGACCAAGGAGGTTCTCCAACTGGTGGCCAGCAAGGCGGCCCACAAGGTGGCCAATTTGGCGGTCCGGGCGGTGGAGGTGATTTTGGTGGCCAGCAGGGTGGACAGCAATTCGGAGGGCCGCAGGGCGGTCAATTTGGACAAGAAGGCGGACAGTGGCAAGGCGGCCAAGGCGGTGAAGGGCAGCAAGGCCAATGGCAGGGCGGCCCGCAGGGTGAACAGCAATTCGGAGGGCCGCAGGGCGGTCAATTTGGACAAGAAGGCGGACAGTGGCAAGGCGGCCAAGGCGGTGAAGGGCAGCAAGGCCAATGGCAGGGCGGCCCGCAGGGTGGTGAAGGAAATGATGAAGAGCGCATGAAACAGGATGAAGAACGCCAGAAAAAACAGGAAGAAGAAGGAAACAAGCGCTGTCTGAAAGATATGCAGCGCGGAATGAAGGGCACTGAACGCCCCATCAAGGATTTGGAGAAAAAAATCGCGCAAATCAAGCGAAGCAAGGGTACTGTTCCTCCAGCAGTGGAAGAGACCGTCGCAAATTTGAAAGCCGGCCTTGCAAAGATAAAGGCGGCAACAACATGCGACGAAGCGCAAGAAATCCAGGGCGAACTTTCCGAGTCAATGGAAAACATGCAGGATTTGTTCATGCAACTTGAATTTGCGGCGCAAGCGCCAAAAATCGTAAAGCAAATCAAGCAAGGATACGGCATGCTGGATAAAATGTGGAAGCGCGCGCTTCTCATGGCGAAAAAGAGCAAGGTTGACCTCTCGGAACAGGTGGCAAAAGGACAGGCAATCCACGATGAACTCAAGGCCATGTTTGACCAAATGATTGCTGCGGTCAATTCCGGCGACTTTGAGGTGATGCAGAACATGATGGAATCCGGCATGGAAGCGGATGAAAAACGCCAAGAATTGGAAGAGGTTGTCCAGATCATTGACGCGATGCGTAACACCGGCAAAATGATCAGCGGATTGAACCAGCACTTGAACGGATTGAAGCGTGGCGTGGCGCAATTGAAGCGAAAGAAAGTAGATGTTACGGAAATAAATGCATGTCTTGCCAATGCAAAGGGCGGCATTGATGCGGTGAAATCGGCCACCAAGGTACGACCGATTGATTTTGACACGCTCATTGAAACCTTTGAAGCGGCGAATGATGTGCTTGACCAATGTGATGATTTGATAGGCGCCGCGAGCGGTCAAGAGGAAGAGGGTGTCTTTGATGACTTCTTCAGCGACAAGGTACAAAAGCAGATTCAGTCGCGTCCGCGTCCGCAAGGCGGTGAAGAAGGCGGTCCTGGTGGTGGAGGCGAATTTGGCGGCCCCGGAGGCGGTGGAGGCGGCCCGGGTGGTGAAATATTCGGCGGCCCGGGTGGCGGTGGTCCCGGCGGCGGATTCGGATTCTAACAACTAAAAACAAAAAGATGCGCGGCCAGCGCATCTTTTTTATTGTTCGCAATAAAAAAGGCTGAAGGTGGTTATCCTTCAGCCATACTGCCTCCCCTCCGGAAACCTAGACGAACATGTCGTCGCGACGCGCCGCGCGCTTGGCGTTGCGGGCCGGCCTCCAGTCCGTGGCGTACACCACGCGATTGCCGCTCCTCTCTCGCGGCGAATCCACGGTCGTGGGGTCCACCGTCAAGAGCTGCTCCGCCGTGAGGAAACGGCCGTTCACGCTCGGGAACCCCGTGAACCGCACGAACTTCTGAATCCTGACGGACCCGTCCGGCTTCCTCCTGCCCGCCTTGGTGACCGGCACCCACGTGAAACCGGGGAACCGCCGCATGGCCGCGTCGAAGGTCGGCGCCCGCCTCGGGCACCACGTCCAGGTCTCCTCCTCCCCCGCCCGCAGGTCCTGACGGCCATCGCCATGAAGACCCATAGCAATCCGCCTCATCGTGAGGTATGCTTCCTTCGCCGTCTCGGTTTCAAGCTCGTAATTCTCCATTCCCCTTCCCTCCTCTTGTCGGTTGGTGGACGTTTCACTTTACTACAACGAAAAAAATTACGCAAGAATTATCCACAATTGCCACAATATGCTCGGCATAAAACTGCTGCTGCCGAATCCATCGGCGGAAATGACGTACAGACGTTCGCCATCATACGCGACACCCTGAAGGTCGCGATAGGGACGTTTGAATTGCGCGACTTTTTCTATCCGGCCGTCATCGGGATAGATACGAAAAAGAGCGCCGGCACGCGTGTCGGTGGCAATGAGCGTTCCGTCCGGCAGCACTATTATATCTTCTGACCGCGGGAGTTTTGCCACTTCACGAAGCGTTCGCGCGGCGAAATCCACCGCAAATACCGCGCCGCTCTCATCATCGCTTACGTAGAGCCGTTTGCGCGCTGCATCATACGCAATGCTTTCCGGCGCGACCCATCGCGGATGAACCGGACGCCACGATTCCGCCTTTGCGCCCTGCGTGAGTTTTGAAATTGTTTTTTCGCCCTCATCAAGCACATAAATTGTTTTCTCAACTGTCGCAAGCGCCTCCGGATGCGTCAGTCCGTCCGCGCGCGTAAAAAGCGGACGCCAACCGTCTCCGCCAGACAGCGATTTGTTATACGCAAAAATAATCCCTTGCGCCGAATCTGACACGTATATACGCTCATCATCAACCGCAACACTATCTGGATTTTGAATACGATGCTGCGGGTCCGGAATTTGTTGCCACAAACCATCATGCCACTGGTACACGGAGCCGCGGCCCTCATTAGCTACAATGACACCCCACGCGGGGTGATACGCAACGTCATCGGCGTGGGAAAGTCCTTGCGGCGCGCTGGCGATAATCGTCTCCCCTCCTCCGGGTATCAGAAGACCTTGTGGCTCACCACCAGCCCATACGACGACCGCCACCGCAACGATGACCAATCCAACAACCGCACTCCCCCATCGTTTTATTTTCTGAATACGTTGTTCGGTGGCAACCGGCTCGTCCATCCATCGGCGAGACGGCCGCTCCACCAGCGCGCTCACAAGCGCGGTAAAAAACAGCGCGGCAGCCACCTGTTCCAGCAACTCCTCAAGCCCATTCAAAAAATTACGCGGCGCCCACACGGTATACATAACATCCGTCACATAACTTCCTGCATGGGCCGCCCAAAATGCGCCCAGTCCGCGGAGACGTTCAAGAATAAAAAAGTCAACGGTGTCAAAAACGGTGGACAGTGCATACGTGACCGCGCCAGCGAACAATACGGTCACGGCGAACGGCGTTTCGGTAACGAATCGGCGCGCGGATTTCATGAGCAACAATACTGCCGCCAGTCCCGCAACGGCATACACGACCGTGATGTAATCCGTTGCATTTGGCGGCAGTGATACGCGAGCGCCGAGGAATTGTCCCAATTTCTCGTGCAGCTGAAGTACCTCATCAAGCGCGGCAAACAAAAATCCCGCACCCAACGCAGACGAAACCGCGCTGCGCCAGCGTATGAAAGCGGCGGCGCTCGCCAACAGCAAAAATAAACTCGTGCTATACCGAATCCATGAAAACTCCTCCATGAGCCGATGCGTTTGGTCTCCAAACACCACCAGCGCAAATGCGATGAACGAAAACGCGCATGCCACCCACACCAAAAAATGCCGATTCCGGCCGCGCACCAGCACACACCACAACCCGCCGGCAAGCAACGCCGCATACACCGCAAGGAGCGTCAACCGCACGACGGCTTCGTACGGAAGCGGCGCATCAAAACGAAACTCAATGAAATCCAAAACACGCGGCAAAACAACCGCAACACCGACAAACGCCAGCAATCCGCATGCAACAAATACAGAGTATCGTTTCATGATGAAATAGTTTAACACAGGTGGAGAGTAAGAAAAACCGCCCCCGTGAGGGGGCGGTTTTTCTGTGCGACGCTTACGCGCGCGCGACGTTGGTGGCAGCCGGGCCTTTTTCGCTCTGTACGAGCTCAAAGGTCACTGCATCGCCGACCTTCAATTCCTCAAAGGTCACGCCGCTCAATTCCTTGGAGTGGAAGAACAGGTCCTTCGTCTCGCCTTCGCGAGAAATGAACCCGAATCCCCTATCCGTAAGGGTCTTGATAACGCCATTCATAGTGCATTATGTGGTTACTTCTACCGAGAAACTCGACCTTAAACGCTTCCCGCTTTTTAACGATGAGGACAGTATAGCAAAGGGGGCGTAGCGCGTCAAGTGACTGCTTGCTGTATAGCGAAAAAATGCTATGATACTCTCCATGCGTACCCTCAACCGAAAATCGGAGAAATGGAGTCATGACAAGGCCGATACTCTAGTCACCGAGGCAAAATTCGCGGAATTACAAAAGAAACTTGCGCGATTGCAAACGGTTCGCCCGGAAGCGGCGGCGGAGGTGCGACGGCTCGCTGAACTGGGCGATTTTTCAGAAAACGTGGAGTACCAGGCGGCCAAATGGCGTTTGCGCGGCATCAATCACGGGATTGATGTTTTGGAAAATCAGTTGAATAATGCCGTCATTATCAAACCGCAAAAACAGACCAGCATGGTTGCCATCGGCCACACCGTAACCGTCGCAGAGGGAGATATACAAAAAACCTTTAATATCCTTGGCTCTGCGGAAACTAATCCGTGTAAGGGCATCATTTCGCACAACTCCCCCATCGGCGCGGCGCTGATTGGGCGCAGTATCGGCGATACGGTTACTATAAAACTCGCCAAGCGAGACGCTGTGTACCGCGTGGTAAAAATACAGTGATTAATTTGCTGTTAATCCCGTGCCCGTACAGCAATTAAAATAAAATTTACCCTGCCCATTTTGTATTTTTTACCGATTCGCATATCGCTCCGGGGGTGGGGGTCGGACCCACGACCGTCTCGTTAACAGCGAGCTGCTCTGCCACTGAGCTACCCCGGAATGCTCAAGAACGGGTTTAGTGTAACACAATAACGGGTGGCCGTCAATCCATTTTGATTAGATTGCTTCGCTACGCTCGCAATGACCATTATATGTAATCCTTCAGCTTTTCAATAATCTCCATGTTCTCCACGCGCTCAAGCGCTTTTGCTTCAATCTGGCGAATGCGTTCGCGCGTGACGTCAAACTCGCGGCCCACCTCTTCCAGCGTATGCGTCACGCCATCCGTCAATCCGAATCGCATTTCCAGAATCTTTTGCTCGCGCGGCGAGAGTTCCGTAATGGACGTGCGCACGTAATCGCGCAACACTTCAAGCGCAGCGGCGCGGTCAGGCGTGATGCTCTTATTATCCTCAATAAAGTCCTGCAGGCTGGAATCGTCGTCATCATCCCCCACCGACGTTTCCAGCGACACCGTCTCCTGCGAAATCTTGATGATATGCTGAATCTTGCCGACATCCTCCCCCATCTCTGCCGCAATTTCTTCCGGCGTCGGGTCGCGGCCCAAATCCTGCAACAGCCGCCGGCTCACCTGCTGAAACTTGTTAATAGTTTCAACCATGTGCACCGGAATGCGAATGGTGCGCGACTGGTCGGCCAGCGCGCGTGTAATCGCCTGCCGAATCCACCACGTGGCGTATGTGGAAAATTTGTAACCCTTCTTGTATTCAAACTTTTTCACGGCGCGAAACAGTCCGATATTGCCTTCCTGAATCAAATCCAACAGCGACAAACTTTTACCGACAAATTTTTTCGCGATGGACACCACCAGCCGCAAGTTCGCCAAAATGAGCGCGCGTTCGGCCTGACGGTCATTCCGCTCCTTGCGTTTCGCGAGCGCGACCTCCTGTTCCGCGTTCAACAACGGAATTTTTCCGATTTCGCGCAAATACATTTGCACCGAGTCCTCGGTAATGGTGCCGAGGTCAAACGGCTGATTCGGGTCCATGTGAAACATCACCAGCACATCTTTGGCTTCCGCGCGGCGGCCCAGCAGACCTTCTTTTAGCCCGACAATCTCCACTCCGTGCTTCTCGCATAAATTCAAAAACTCTTCGTACAAATCCACACAGTGCTCAAGATGGGGAAACGTCTGCAAAATTTCCACCTCGGTAGCGAACCCGCGGCTGCGGCCCTTGCGCACCAGCCGCCACACCTGCTCATCGGTTGGAATGACAATCGGTTCCGCCGGCGCCATCGGTTTTTTCATCGCATGCGGCTTTTTGTGCGCAGCTTTTTTCGCATGAAATGAAAAACGGGCGCGCGTGGATGCGTTCCGCTTATGCGTCTTTCGCGGCGTGGTTTGTTTTGGTGCGGATTTTTTGTGAGCTACTTTTCTTTTTCGCCGTACCTCCACCGGTCGGCGATGACGTGTACGTGCGGGCATAGGTTGCGTAACGGCGTTGCGTTACTTCAAACTTTTTAATTGCTCGAGCACCCCAGTGATACGAATAACATCACCGCGCCCCTCGGCCTCTTTGAGCGCAGCGATTAATCGTGTTCGTTCGTGCTCAAGCCACCCGTGCCGCAATGTAAGAGAAAGAATGTGCGCCTCTTGAACTGCGTCACGCTCGCTCATCTCTATGGTTTCAGCGAGGAGATGCAGACGGTCAAAGAGTTGTTGTGTGCGCTCTTCTCCAAGTGTTGCTCGGATAGCATGATACTCCTCATCGCGCGATGAGGGTTTGTTGTTTTTACAGTATAACACGAGGTACTCTCCCAATGCAACCAGTTCATGAACATCAGCAAGCGGCGGAATCTGCACGTGGTCCGCTAGCAGACGCGGATACCGCACGAGAAGCGCGAGCAGGCGCTCAAGGCGCTGCTCATTCGCTTCAACGCGCGCAGTTGGCGGTGGCGCGACTGATGACGGCGTAGCCGGTGTTTTTCGCAGCGCGCCCTGCATCCGTTCCACCTCCGCGCGCACATCGTCTTCGCGGACGCCGGTTCGTTCCGCGATGACGTGCATCCAGTAGCCGCGTTCAATCGCGCTCGGCATCACCGCAATCATGCGGAGCGCCGGCGCGAGCGCCGTCACCACCGTGCGGATGGAAGGCGCATTATCAGGCGCCGTTCCGGAAGACAATGCTCGTCCAATGAAGAACAGCATAAACGGCTGGGCTCCCATGACCGCCTGCCGCCATACCGCCGGGTCTTTTTGCACGCAATCATCCGGGTCCTTGCCGGAACCTTCAGGCAGCGTAATCACTTTCACGTCAAATCCCAAGGAAAGCGCCAGCTCCACGCTGCGGATTGCCGCGGCAATACCGGCGGCGTCCATGTCAAACGCAATGCGCAATTCGTTCGCGTAGCGCTTCAATAACCGCAGTTGCTGTTCCGTAAACGCGGTGCCCGATGACGCCACTACCGGTTCTAAACCCGCCTTGTGACACGCAATCAAATCCATTTGTCCCTCCACCACGATGACGTATTTTTGCTGGCGAATCGCTTGCTTGGCGATATGCAAGCCGTACAGCACCGCACCTTTATTGTACACGGGCGTCTCCGGCGTATTCACATACTTGCCTCCCGCATCCGCCTTTTCTTCCAGCAATCGTCCGGTGAATCCAACCACCGCGCCGTGGATGTCGCAAATGGGAAACATGACACGGCCGCGAAAACGGTCATACCCGCTCCCTTGTTTTCCCGGCACCGTGAGGCCGCTCGCCACGCAATCTTCAACGCCGAATCCGCGCCGCATTAGCGCGCGCGTCAGCAAATCCCATTCATCCGGCACGAATCCAATCATAAACCGCTCCACGAGTTCCGCCGGCACGCCGCGCCGTGCGATGTAATCGCGCGCTCCTACCGCACGCGGCGATTTCAAAAATCCCTGATGATACCACTGCGCCGTGAATGCAAGAACGTCCAGCACGCGATTTTTCTGGCTCGTCTGCACCTCTGTCCGCGCCCGATGCTCCAATTTCACGCCTGCGCGTTCCGCCAACATGCGCAACGCCTCTACAAACTGCATCCCCTCCATCTCCTGCACGAACGCAAATACGTCGCCTCCCTTGCTGCATCCAAAACAGTGCCACATCTGCCGCTCGCGGCTCACGATGAATGACGGCGTTTTTTCCTGATGGAACGGACACCGCGCTTTGAAATACGAACCAACCTGCTTCAGCGGCAGGTATTCTTGAATGAAATCCGCAATGTCAATGCGGTCTTTAATGAGTTGCGTGTCGGCCATACTGCGCCACCGCCTCCTGAATCCGCGCCGCCTCCCGTTCAACCAACTCACCTTCGTACTCTCCGCCATGCCGCGAGCCGTACGCTTTGGATTCCTGCATGTCAAGATGCAATTTCAATGCCCATCCGTCAGGCCGTTCCTCTATATACCCGTGAAAACGCGGAAAACGCGCACCGGAAAGGCGCATCGCAAAACTCGGCTCCGTCGCGTTGCGGTCATGGTGCTCGTTATAACCCAATCGTTGCATCACTACACGAATATTTTCGTTCGTGCTCGGTAATGTAATCGTCATAGTTTCTGTGATATACTGCCTCACGAGCCCTCGTAAGGCGAATGTATTTTTAACGTCCTCAACATATATGACCAACACTATTTTCCGCACCACCGTTACGGCGGCGCTTGTCTTGGCGCTTACCGCTCCCGCCCTTGCGAATGCCGCCCCGATTCCGAGCACCGCTCCCACGGCCACCGTGGCACGCGGCCAGAAAGAAGTACTGGTAATGGATTTCACCTTGCCGGCCTATGCCGGCGATGCCGTCGTTGACGCCGATGGAGGCGTCACCGAAGACGTCGGCGTGCCGCTCGTTCAAGCGGGCGCGCCACTGCACAACATACCATCTTCCGCCCGTCTTGCCTATGGCATCGGTGGACAGTCCGACCCAAAATCCATTTGGATTGACCGCGATGGGAGCAAGCGCTACACCCCCAACTTTAGCGCTGATACGACCGTTGCGCAACCCGATGTACTCGGGCTTCCCGTTCCCGACGGCGACGTGAGCGCGCCGCTCAAAACAGGCGGCATGGGTAATCTCAAAATCCTCGTTTCCAATCCCACGGAATTAAACACGTGGCACCCCACCGACAGCGATGCGCTCTACAAAGACAGCGGACTGATTACCAATTTGGTGGATAGCGGCGATGCGCGCGTTTCTGCGGGCATACGTTTCAAACAGCAATCCGAGCTCGTTCCCGATAAAGCCATGATTCTGCTCCGCGCCGCCGGCAACATCTGCCCCACCGGCATTGCGCCAGAAGATTTCGTGCATATCCTCGGCAAACCGAATATCGCGGTAAAGGAAATCATCTATGACCATGAACTAGCGTCAGGCGCGTGCACCGCGCAAGTCGTTCTCTACACTGCCGTCTATTCATACTCCATTGAAGACCAGTTTGAACTGGTGACGCCGTACGTCGGCGAATTGAACATCACCGACCTCAAAGACAATGGCGACAACGGCGTGCCGGATGCGCAGACAAAATCCATTAAAATACTTTCCGGCACCGCCAAGGGTATTGCGGCCGGCGACATCATCCGCATTGTGCGCGGCAACGCATCAATCCGATTTCGCGTTGATGAGCTGTCAAGCGTTGCAAAAGTGTTAAACGTCACCTATCTGGACGGCAGTTTGGAAGGCCCGCCGGGCGACTATGGCGTTGCCGTCACCGAACACAAAAACCACAGCAGCACACTGACCGGCCTCCTCTCTGGATTGCCGAACTGGGTGCAATACGCGGATGAAAATGGCGACAACGTTTGGAACAACAACGAACCGCTCTACAGCGATGAAGACGGTAACGGCGTGGTATCAAAAAACGACAAACGTCTCACCGGCACCACGGCGGAAAAACGACTGCTCAAAAAAGCAGGCGCCGTGGATAGTCTGGGCGGTGTGTATGTGGACAGCGCAACCATGGCCGCACCGAAATGGTTGAGCCAACTTAAACCATGGGCGGAAGGAGTTGACATCGCCATTGACCATGATAACGACGGCTTCTACAACCTTGACCAACTGCGGAACATCACGGTGCGCAATCAAGGAACTGCTATCATCACCGACATTACGCGCGTGCAATTGTGGATGGAAGACAGCGGCATGGCCGGTTTTCAGGGCAGCTTCACGGACCAATCAAGCGACCTGCTTATGGGGTCCTTCGTCTATGATGCAAGCGCCCAACACTGGCGTATCGCCAATCTGGACCAGCCGCTGATTACCGCCGAGCGATTCTACATCACGGCTAATGTGGCAACGAACGCCGGCGACCAGCGAACCATGCAGTTTGCCATCGCCAAAGACGACATCGGCACGACACATCGCACGCTTCCGGATGCCGTATCCGCAAATAGCAATGCTCAAACCATCAGCGCGGCGGCACAAATACCGCCCGAACAGCAAGGGCCGGCCGGGGTCTCGGCGCAAAATTCTATCGTGCATATTGTTGACCGAACGAGCGCTCCCTCTGACGGCACATCACTGATAACGATTGAAATTGAGGTGCGCGACACTAATAACGAACGCATGCCGAACAAAACGGCGCAACTGGAACGATTGCGCGCCGCCGAGGATAACGTGCTCTCAACGCAACAAAAAGTCACCAATGGGCTCGGCATCGCCTCGTTCCCGGTGACTTCGCAGGAAGCTGGCGTATTCCGCTTCCGCGGCCGCGTAGGGACGCTTCTGCTCGGCAGCGCGACGGTTACTTTCACCGCCGTTGGTGACGAACCGCCGGGGCCAACGCCGGGCGGCAAAGCGGGCCTCGTGGAGGGTGACCTGTTCATGTCGGCATCGGCAGGAAAAGGCGGCACCGTGTACTACTACGCCAACAATAAAAAGTATCCGTTCCCCAATGAAAAGGTGTATCTGTCATGGTATCCGGATTTCAAAAGCGTCACCATCAAAAAAATCAACGCGGTTGATGTGGGCGACATCGCTTGGGGAACGAATGTGCGCTACCGTCCCGGCACGCGCATGATAAAGGTGCCGGATGACCAGAAGGTATACGCCGTGACGCTCGGCGGAAAAGTATGCTGGGTGAAAAACGAAGATGTGGCAAAAAAATTCTACGGCCCCACGTGGAACAAAAAGATTGACGACCTCTTGGCTTCACTCTTCGTGGGGACCTATCGCAATGACCCAACATGTGACCTGACGCTGGATTCCAAATATCCCAGCGGCACGATTCTCGCCATGAACGGCAAAAACTATTATGTGGATGGCGCGCGGGTACGGCTCATTGACGACGCGGCATGGACAAGCAATCGCTTCCGCAATGAATTCGTACTGCAAGTTTCTTCACTTGATAACTACGAAGCCGGCCCGCCGGTGTATGTGGGAGAGTTTAGTCGCGCGGTTGACTAGCGCCCACAAATCGCACCAGCGGATTCGGACGATGGATGTAGTGAATCCCGAATTGGCTCTTGAACCGCGAAAATCCGCGCCATGACCACGGGTCGCCAAAAGTCCAGAAGACGCCGAAATTCAAAAAGCGTATCCCCTGCCGAATGCAGTGCTGAAACCAGTGATCAATCAGGCCAGTGCTGGCGGATGTTGATATGGCATCGGGATGGACAAATGAAACAAGATGCGTGGAATGCGATGCGTCCATCGTATCCACCACCGCGAGACCGGCCATAACGCGGCCGGTTTTGCGTTCGCGGACGACGAACAGATGCGTATCAGCACCATGGAACGCGCGCCGACGGCGCACCATCTTGATAAAATCTCCGCGGAGGTACCGCGGCACGCGTGTGGCATCACGATACGCCACAACAAACGCATCTTCCGCCGCTTCCTCAATCTCATACGCCTGTTCTCGCAGCCATCGCCGCCGATGTCGTTGCGCATGCGGTGTCCATGATTCCCAATATCGCTCCGGATTTTTTATTTCCGCAAATCCCGTGCGTCGAAAATTCATTTGTATAAACGACCGATGCCACCCCGTCGGTTTGTCCAATCGCGTGAGCGGTTGCCAGATGACCATCCGCCGCGGGCCGGGTTCAATTTGCGGTTCAACATCCGTTTCATAGCCTTCAAAACACAGCGGCCCGTGCCACCACCGCGCGCCCCAGCACTCCTCGCTTCCCACGAGATACGCGCGGGTGCGTGGATCGCAATCGCCGCGTACATAGGATGGCGATTGCTTCACCGTTGTGTAACCATCTGGCAACGGGTCGCCCACCATCCCACATCCTCGCGGACGATACAGTGCAACGGTATTATACCAATACCGCCAGGTCGCCTGTCGTGATAACGCGTGATCAAAAAATGGCAACACTGCGTTTGTTTGATACACGTTCAGCAATAGATACCCGCGTGGTGCCAGCTTGGATGCGAGGGCCCAAATAAAAGACGCATCCACAAGCACTGGTGACGGATCAGAACCGCGGAACAGGTCAACCGTGATGAGGTCATACGTCTGCGCCAATGTGGGCACGAGCTCACGTGCATCACCCTCCTTAATACTGATACGTTCATCGGGTGTGTAGATGCGCAGTGTTCGAGCAAGATGAATCATCACGGGATCCCACTCAATGACGGTGATGAACGCACCGGGGAATCGTCGCCGCAGCAGCGGCAGCTGTCCACCGGCACCGAGCCCCAAGGAGAGTACCTGTTTGATTGACCTGCGTTCCGGTATACGCCGTAGCGCCTTCTTCCACAGTGCACGTACATAGGGTGTGGTCTGGCCACATCCACCTGCCGTCACTTCCCACCGCCCAAACCACCGTGTGCACTGAATGAGGCCATTTTTCTCTGACGGGTATTTGTGATGCTCATACCACCAGCTCATAATGGGGCTATGGTACCACGGCTTGACAGCCGCAACCAGCTGTGCTATACTGCCGTCACGGTGAATAACTTCCGATATCTATCCTCCGAGGCGATGCCAACGTGCGATACGCTATCGAGTCCACCGAATTCTAATAAGAAAGCGAGGTGATACTCATGGCGTTTCAAAGCGATGGCAATCGTCCGATGCGACAACTGTTCGACGTAACCGCACTCAACCTCACGTGTTCCGAATGCGGCACCGCGATCGACAAACTGCCGTTCCAACCGACACAGAAAGAAGACGGCACCTACGGTAAATTGTTCTGCTACCAATGCAACAAGAACCGTATTCGCAACCGCGGCGGATTCTAATGCCACTAAACCAAAAACGGCCCTCGGGCCGTTTTTGGTTTTCGGCGACTCTAATCAAGAATCACCTCGTCCCATTTTTTGGCATCAAACAGAATCGTTTTTTTATCTGACTCCAGAAGCGCAACAATTTTTGCCGCTATATGCTCGGGCGGGCGCACGAGTTTCCGTTTCTTGGGCCGCTCGGCAGCGCCGACGCCAGTCCATGTGAGCGGCGTGTCTATTGGACCCGGACAAACCACTTTGATGTTCCACGCGGGATGCGTCGCCTGCACCACGTCCGCCAAGTCCTTGACGCATCGTTTAGTGAGACCGTAGAGCGCCGGGTCCTGCGGAAGCGCCAGTCCGTGTCGCGAGGACATCTGCACCACCACCGGCCGTTTGCGCAGGTAGGGCTGCGCGTACTTCAACACCAGCCACGAACCGCGAAGATTGATGCCGAATAATAGATCAAAATCATCCTCGCTCGCCTCAAGTATCTTGCCGCGCCGCATCACACCCGCGTTGTTGATAAGAATATCTATCGGCGGCGATATCTTTTTAAACCCGCGCTTGATTGTCGCCGGTTTGGTGATGTCAACGGTGATATGCGTAAAATTCGCAATGCGCTCTTTCGGTTTGACTTTATCAAATGAAAACACACGCGCGCCTTTCGCGATGAGCGCTTTCGCAAGCGCGAACCCAATGCCGCCGGAACCGCCGGTAATCACTACGGTTTTGTTGTTGAGCAGCATACATCTAGTATACACCCTTTTTGCATCCAGAACCCACTGCTTCGCGTATATGGAAAAAACCGTCACGGCACAGCAGCGCCACCAGTCCGCGGTTGATTTCCCCAATGAGTTGCGGCCCTTGAAAAATCATGCCGGTAGCAAGTTGGATGAGCGATGCGCCACGCCGAATTTTTTCATACGCATCCTCCGCCGAAAAAACACCGCCGGAACCAATGAGCACGAAACGCGAACCGACTGTCTGAAATAGATGCGCGAGCAGTTCGTTTGACGGGTCATACATCGGCTTGCCGCTGATGCCGCCTTTATCAAGCCCTTGTATCTCGGTCTGATGAATAGCGGGATGGTCGCGGCGCTTTGTCAGGTTGGCCAGAATCAAACCGTGAACGCGATGGCGCGCCGCAACCGCGACCAAGGCATCAACCGCCTCCGTTCCCAAATCAACCGGCATTTTGAGAAATACGGGTTTTGCGGTGGGAACGGTTTCCAGTTCACGCAACAGCAATTCCAGCCGCTCGGGCGCGGTAAACGGTTCTCCGCCAAATGCGTTCGGACAGCTGATGTTGACGGTAAGATAATCGGCGAGCGGCTCAAGCGTCTGAAAGGCCTTGCGATAATCGGCGATGCCGGCTTGCGTGTCAATCGTTTCCGCAGAATTGGTTTTAGCCACGCTGATGCCGATGGGAATTTCAAAGCGCTCCTCTGCCAAACGCCGCGCAATCGCCTCGCAGCCGTCATTTTTCAAACCGTAATACACCATGAGTCCCTGCGACTTCGGCAAGCGCCAGAGCCGCGGTTTCGGATTGCCTTCGCACGGTTCGCCGGTGATGGAGCCGACCTCCGCGAATCCAAACCCCACTGAAGGCACGATGCGCGTGAGTTCGGCGTTTTTGTCAAAACCGGCCGTAAGACCCACGGGATTTGGAAAATGAATACCGAGAATTTCCTGTTCCAGCATGGGATGCGCATACTGAAAAAGGAGCGCCGTAATGCGCCGCGCCAACGACGCGCGGCCAAGTGTTTTACCAAAGCGCACTACCGCATCATGCACTGTCTCTGGGTCGCGACGAAAAAAAATCGGTTTTGCGATATGCCGGTAAGCGAAACGGTGAAGACCAGCAGCGAACATGCGG
>JBBTYK010000013.1:0-6176 GCA_038061815.1 Patescibacteria group bacterium
GACAGTCCCACCATCCCCGTGATAAGCTATCCTCATGCCCGAAAACAAACTCGTCATCATTGACGGCAATGCCGTTATACACCGCGCATACCACGCCCTGCCGCCGCTGACCATAAAAGACGGCACGGTGGTCAACGCGGTGTACGGTTTTATTTCCATTTTGCTCAAAGTGCTAAAAGAGGTAAAACCAACGCACCTCGTGGTCTCGTTTGACCTCGCCGGCCCCACTTTCCGCGACGAGCTTTACAAAGCATACAAGGCCACGCGCGTGAAGGCGGACCAGTCGCTCTATGACCAGATACCGCTCGTGCACGAGGCCGTGCGCGCTTTTGACATTCCCATTTTTGAAGCGCAAGGATTTGAAGCAGACGACGTCATCGGCACCATCGCCAAAAAAACCGATGCGGACACCAAAAACATTATCGTCACCGGCGACTTTGACGCTGCGCAACTCGTTGATAGCCGCACGTCAATCTATCTTTTGCGTAAAGGCATCGCGGATACCGTCATGATGGACGCGAAAGAGGTGCAAACAAAATATGGTCTCGCGCCGGAGCAATTAGTAGATTACAAATCGTTGAGAGGCGACCCGAGCGACAACATACCGGGCGTTAAAGGCATCGGCGAAAAAACCGCCGTAGAGCTTTTGCAAACATACAAATCGCTGGACAGCGTGTTAGCGGCCGCAGACAACGAACGCGCCGCGCTGACGCCGAGCGTGCGTAAAAAATTACAGGAGGGGAAAAAAGACGCGGCATTGAGCCGCACGCTCGCAACCATCCGCACCGATGTCCCGCTCATCTTCAACATGAAAGATGCTGCGCTCCGCACCACGGACTGGCACAAGGTTGCGGCCATGCTCCAACGTTTTGAGTTTACCTCGCTTTTGAAACGGTTGCCGGTTCAGGAATTCGGAACGCTCGCCCCTGATAAAAAAACGAAAAAACAGGCCGCGGTGCGCGCCAAAATTATCGTTGCGCAAACCAAAAAAGATATTGATGATGCGTTGCGCCGCGCGCAGGCGGAACCGTTCATCGGCATGCGCGTCATTCCGGGCGAGGGAGACCGCATCGCGGCGCCGCCGGCCGCAGTTATTTTATGCATAAAAAACGATAGTGTCATCATCCTGTGGGACCATTGCGACGAAACCAAACGCGCCGCCATCCGCAACCTCCTTAAAACCAACTGCATCATCGGCCACGATGTAAAGCAACTGTTTTTGCGCCTTGACGGCGCGCCCGGCGCTCGCCTTTTTGACCTTATGGTCGCCTCGTATCTTTTGGACCCGGGCACGCGCGCGCATGATGTCGCCACCATCCTGCTCAAACACGTCGGCGTGCAAGTGAATACAGGCAAGCGCGAGGGATTATTCGGCGCAGACTACGAGCAAGCCGCGCGCGAACTCGCGCTGCTGACATCACTCTATCCGGCGTTCAAAGACCAACTAGAAAACGCGCGCCTCCTTACCCTCTTTGACGAGATAGAGATGCCGCTCATTCCCGTGCTCGCGCAAATGGAACGTCACGGAGTAAAAATAGATACCGAGGCGCTCGCCAAACTTTCTGGACGCATCACAGACCGCGTGAAAAATCTCACCAAACGCATTTACACGCTCGCGGGAAGCGAGTTTAACATCGCCTCGCCGCAACAATTGGGCGTGGTGCTCTATGAAAAATTGCAGCTGCCAGCCTTCGGCGTAAAAAAAGGCAAAACCGGCCTCTCCACGGCCGCGGCCGAATTGGAAAAACTGCGCCAACTGCATCCCATCATTCCGCTCGTTGAGGAATACCGCGAAATCGCCAAACTCCAGAATACCTACGTTGACGCGCTGCCCGCGCTGATTAACCAAAAAACCGGACGCGTGCACACGTCGTTCAACCAAACCGTGGCCGCAACAGGACGACTTTCCAGTTCGGAGCCGAATCTGCAAAATATTCCGATTCGCACCGAACTCGGCCGTGAAATTCGCGAGGCGTTCGTGGCGGAATCCGGCAACGTGCTTATCTCGGCAGACTATTCGCAAATTGAATTGCGCGTTGTCGCCTCGCTCTCCAAGGATAAAAAAATGATGGAAATTTTCGAGCGCGGCGAAGATATTCATGCCGCAACGGCCGCCGCGATTCACCACGTGCCGCTGGCCGAAGTCACGAAAGAAATGCGCCGCGCCGCCAAAGAGGTCAATTTTGGTATCATCTATGGCATGGGCGCCTTCGGGCTGGCCGCGCGCACGGGCATCTCGCAAGCCGAGGCGCAGGATTTCATCAATCGCTATTTTGCGGCGTTCTCCGACATGAAAAAATATCTGGAAGCAACCATCGCGTTCGGCAAAGAGCGCGGCTACGTGGAAACGCTTTTCGGCCGGCGGCGCTATGTGCCGGAGCTGAAGGCCGGCAATGTGCAGCTCCGCAACGCGGGCGAACGCATGGCAGTAAATCATCCGGTGCAGGGCACGGCCGCGGACATCATCAAGAAGGCGATGATTGCCGTTGACGAAAAAATCCGCAGCTCGTGGGACGATGACGTCAAAATGATTCTGCAGGTGCACGATGAGTTGGTGTTTGAGGTGCCAGAGGCCCGCGCCAAAGAACTCGCGCCGCACTTGCAGGAAATCATGAAAACCGCAGTGCATCTTGACGTCCCGCTTGAAGTGGGCGTGGGAATCGGAAAACGGTGGGGCGACATCAAATGATATGTACATTCTTACATGCGGTGAAGACACCTATCGCAGCCGACAACATCTCCAAAAAATGATCGCGTCATTCAAGGAAAAGCGAGACCCGCAGGGACTCAATGTTTCTTTTCTTGACTGCAAAAAACTGGAGCCGGGGGTGCTGTGGGAACATCTGGGCACGGTGCCGTTTCTCGCCGAAAAACGCATGGTGGTGCTGCAAGGATTTTTGGAGAATGCGCCAAAAGAGCTCAATGAGGCGCTGCTCGCTAAACTGGAAGCGGGCGCATTTGCGGACACAGCCGTGACCGTTTTTTTTGAAACCACCTCGGACTTCAAAAAGAACCCTCTCTTTGATTTCCTCAAAAAGCAGCCGTACTCCTCGGCGTTTCCACTCCTTGCGGAACACGAACGCGAAACGTGGGTCAAAAACGAAACGCGCGAGCGCGGCATGTCCGTTACCACCGGCGCGGCGCGCATGATTGCCGCTTCCGTAGCGGAAACATGGCAACTTATACGGGTGGTTGAGCAAGCATGCGCGCTTGCGGGCGCCGAAGAGATACAGCGCGCTCACGTGGAGCCGTTTATAGAACCGCCGCTTGACGATAATATTTTCAACTTTACAGATGCGCTTGCCGCCGGCAATACGCGCCGCGCGCTTGAGCTGCTGCATGACCAGCGCCGCGCAGATGCCAACGAATTCTACCTCCTTACCATGATAACGCGGCAATTTCGGATTTTGTTGCAACTCAAGGATGGGGTATCTGGTGACGCGGCCAAAGAGCTCGGCATACATCCGTTTGTCATCAAAAAATCGCTCCCGCTTGCCCGACGGTATTCGCCCGCGCAGCTCCAGACCATCTATCGCAACCTCTTTACTATAGAAACGCTCCTCAAAACCACCGCAACGCCGGCAGACGCGCTGCTTGACCAGTTTGTGGTAACGGCAGCAAAATAAAACCGGTCCGATGTAATCGAACCGGCGAGGCGCTCACACGAACGAAGCGCGGGCCGCGAGGCCAGCGAGGCCCTCCAGGCCAGAGTGCGGACGACCGCTACCCATCAGAAGGCGGATGTTCTGAAACGCCCGTTGGGCGAGCTGATAGCCCGAGCCAGCGTCGTTCTCAAGACGTCTCACTATCACACTCATGTCCACCGTTTCGCCAACGTTGCGCAAGGCGGACAGAAGTTGCGCGGTGTTGCGCTCATCTTCAATCCATACGGTCACCTGCTGCGCAGACCGAAGCAGCATCATGCGAACGCGTTCGCAGTCGTCCATGCTGGTGTCGAGCACCAGGTCCACTTTCGTCTGGTCGTTTGCCAGAAACTCGCGAATGCGCCGAAACACCGCCTGGATGTTCTCGGATTCGGCGAGCCAATGAAGCATGTCTGCGGCCTGACGTTCGCCAGACAGATGGCGCACCATCGCAACCAGAATTCGCCGAC
The DNA here is from genome assembly GCA_038061815.1 of Patescibacteria group bacterium. Lineage (GTDB taxonomy): Bacteria > Patescibacteriota > Patescibacteriia > Magasanikbacterales > JBBTXJ01 > JBBTXJ01. The sequence continues at coordinate 4,115 of JBBTYK010000013.1, forward strand.
ACCCTTCAAGACTAAGCCACCCGATGAGCGGCTCTTGCGCGCTGACAAGCAGTTCACGCACGCGCGCTGCAGCCACGGCGTCTGCCACCACGCCACCACTCGGATTGTAAGACATGCCCACCTCTCCTTGTATGATTATCCGCACCATAGTATACGGCTTTCTATCCGTCACACACAGTGGATAAGTAACAAAAAACGCCTCCAGACGGGGGCGTTCTTTTCCGCGATGATTACCGCGCCGCCGCATTCACTCGCTTCATCAGGCGCGAGAGCTTGCGTGCTGCGGCTTTCTTTTTCAAAACACCAACCTTAGCCGCTTTGCCGAGCGCTTTTTGCGCCTCGCGGGCGAATTTCAATGCGTCCTCGCGCGTGCCACCGTCAAGCGCCTTCACCGTGTGCTTGATGGCACGCCGATAGGCATCCTTTCGGGCCGCGTTCCGCGCCGTACGCTTTTTGGTTTGTCGGAGTGACTTTTCAGCGCTTTTGATGTTAGGCATAGTGATTACAAAAGTGAAGCTAGTGTAGCAGGCGGCGGCGGAGCTGTCAAACTGTAGTTATAGGCCCTTGTTATGGGACAGCGAGAGCGAGCGCGGTGCGGTTCGAGCGATAGCGAGAAAGTCGGGCTAAATGGCGCTTATTCACCAAATATTTCATTCAGTCTATTTAGTGATTTTCTCATGTACTCCTTTACAACCCACTTGTTCAAAAGAAAATCCGTAAGTTTTCCACCAAGATAAACCGGGGCTTTGTGTTTTATGGAAACAGTTAGGATTGTCTGCTCTTGCCTTGTTTCTTTGACATCCATTGAGGAACTAAATGCAACTCCGAACAATTTGCCGGCGTATGCAACGTGTTTCTGCTCTTGCCAACCTATAATTTTTTCTGTTGATTTTAACTTGAGAGGACCTAATTTACAATACCATTCATAGCTTGCGTCCATTCCAGTATCATTGGGACTGGTGGTTTTCCCATGAGCATACCCATAAACATATTTAGGGAAATTTTCCGGTTTTGTTATGAAATTCCAAACATCTTTTAGTTTGCCATTGAGTGTGATTTTTTGATTTACAATCCTCATGTTCATCACTATTTTTTAACCGATACGGCAATAAAAAATGTGCCTAAATTAAGATTTTCCACTTCAACATTTCCAAATATTTCTTTCATTTTTTCCGGAATGTTTTTAGAGGGGTCCCATGCAGCCAATTTTGAATAAATTTGTCTAACCATGGGATTAATGATTTTCAAGAACCCAGTAAAAAGACGGGCATCGCAAACAACCAATTTTCCCCCGGGGCGAAGAATGTCATGGCATCTATCAAGCGCTTTTTCCCAGTCGGGAATTGCGCTAATCCCGAGAACGCTTACAACGCCATCAAAATTATTTTCGGCGATTTTAAGTTGTGCCGCGTCGCCTTGAACCAGTTTTATATTATTCCAGTCATTTTGTTCACATACCTGTTTCGCGGCATCAAGCATTTCTTGACTATAATCAAAACCGAGAATTAAACCCTCTTTGCCTACGGCTTCAACTAAATAAGGAAAGTTTCTGCCCGAGCCGCAAGCAACTTCCAGGGCTTTGTTGCCTCTTTTAAGTTCCATCTTTTTAACTGCTCGGTTTCTTATGGACTTGGCTTTTCCCAAGAATGTAATTGTATCTTGCGCGCTATAAAGCGAAGGGAATCTGCCCCAAAAAGAATATACTTTTTTCACTTTTTCTAATTTTTCAATCCGTGAATCTTTTGTCATTTTTTATATGGATTGAATGGCAGGCCGCGGATAGGCAAAGTTCTCCGGCGAAGAAAAACGAAGTTTTTCTGAACCGGAGAATTTGGGCGAGGCCGCAGCCGAGCTGCCTATCCGCTGTTCTGCGGAGTCGCGAGCGAAGTCCGCCGACAGGCGGACGAGCGATGCGACACGCGCAGAACAAGGACGAAGTCCGCGGCCCGTTCTGGCGGTATACACGAGCGAGTCCGCCCGCGGCGGACGAGCGAGTGATTCCGCCAGAACGTTCGCGTGTATGCGATGTTTGCTGGCTGTATAATATCGCGAAGCGGTACAG
>JBBTYK010000014.1:0-20274 GCA_038061815.1 Patescibacteria group bacterium
GAGAACAGGTCGGCGGAGTATTTGAACGTGATATGCCGTTCGGTGCAGAACTCCACAATATCCAGCACCTCTTCTTCACGCGCTTTGGGATTCGTAAAAATAATTTCATCCACACGGTGTTTGGCGTGGAGATTTTCAATTTCGGTTTTAGTGTGCGGCGTAAAACGCGGGTAGCGTGCGCGCACAAAGTAGCCCAGCCCCTTGCGAGTTTTGAGGGCGTCAAGGATGGCGTCCGTTACGCGGTCTTCGCCGATGACGATGGCGTGTTTCGTGGCGATGTTGAGGCGATAGAGGATGGCGCGCACGATGCGCATGAAGAATCGGCCGGTCACCACAAAGACGACGGCGAAGCCCCATGCGGCAAGCACGATGAATCGGGATTGGAACAGTTCGCCGCGGAAGAAGATGAACACCGTGATGGCGGCGAGGCCGGTGGAACAGGCGAGGAATATGCGCACGATGTCGTTGGCGAGTTTGCGGTTCGGGTCCGGACGATAGAGGCCAGCGAAGGCGAAGAGAACAATCCATCCGGCCGCCACGCCCGCGACGAGCGTGAGATAGTCGGCTTGTCCGAAGGCAAATTGCGGCGGGCGGAGGCTGATAACCGTTGCGGTGAAACGCACGAGGTACGCGGTGATGCCAGCCGCCATGAGCATCAAAAAGTCCAGCGGCAGCTGGATGAACATGAGAATAAGCTCGGAGCGTTTCATACAATGCCATCATTGTATTCCAGCCCCATATTTCCGTCAACGTAAAAATCCGCCTTGCGGCGGACTTTTACGATGCCCATTCAATAAGCCGAATTCTGTTCCCAGACAATGGGTGACGGTCATCACTCTTGACCCGTAGATTGCTCTACGAATTCACTGCGTGCGAACTTTTCGAATCCCTTGCGGGAAGCGCTGCACTTGCACCGGGTAGGGTTTGCCACGGCTCCTCCTCGCAGAGGGCCGAGTCTCGTAGCATACGGCAAGGAATTCCTTCTTGTGTCGTATACATCAAGACGCTTTTCACATTTGCCCGCCACAACTTTGCAGATGTTGGCGGGTAGTATAGTCTCTGTGGCACTGTCCCGACCCGCATGTCGCCATGCGGATGGTGGGCGTTACCCACTACCCACTTCCCGAGATACCGCGGGGACTGTCAGTGTGGCCTGCGGCATACGGGGGTGTTCGGACTTTCCTCTTGTCTTTTCGGCGCCAACTGGCGCGTCAAGGCAAGCGACCATCTTGAATGAGCATGGCCATACTATACCATGATTGGAGGGCGGTTGTCAAGTCAAATAAAAGAAAAATCCACCCTCGAGGGAGGGTGGACGGAAGGTACAACGGGGACTAATGGATGAGGAGCGGGGTCATGGCCGCGGCGAGACCGTCGTGCAGGGTGCGGACGTTCTCGATGGACCAGTCCTCCTTCGCCCCGCGCACGAAGCTCGTGAGGTCGTCGCGGTTGTCGAAGATCGCAACCGGCACGTAGTATACCTTCACGACGTACCGATCCCCTTCCTGCACCACGCGCTCGACGCGAATGGTGTTGGGCCGATCCGACTGCTGAAGGAGCCACTCGATGTCGTCACAGCCGTAGTCAGTGAGCATCACCTCCGCGGGCACGCTGTGGAACAGGATGGAACCCTGCTCGCTCGGGCGGCCGCGCTCGATGTTCTTCTGCCGCGCCTGCTCCGGCGTCACCTTGACGTACAGGATGCGCACGCGCTCCAGGATAGCGGGATTGAGCGTCTGCAGGGCGCTGGCGTAGCCGCGCGGCGGGATGATGGGGAACGGCGACCCGTGCGGTCCGCCGCGAGCGAACTCCATCACGACCGTGGCTCCCTCCTTGGGTGACGCGATGACCTCGTCGAAGGCTGTGAAGTGCTTCTGCGCCTCTTCATGGAGCCCGCGCGACAGGGTGTCCCAGCTCGGCACGAGCGAATAGAGAAGATGCATGCCCAGCCGCTCTCGCGCATTATCCATGCGATTGAGGAGCCGCCGCACAGGGTTCAACTCCGGATCGAGCTGGCGTGTCGTGTCCCCGAAGAGCCTCTTGTAATCCTCGTTCAAGAGTTCGATCAGCACGTTCCAAGTGATTGAATCCTGGAGCGGACGATCCCTCCCCAAGAAGAACAGCGGCCGGCTACCCTGCTTCGCCAACTCCTCGTCTACCCGGCCCATGAAGTGCACGTACGGGTAGTCGTCCAAGTCCAGCGGGAGCCCGATGCCGAAGTCGCGAAGGCGCGTCTCGGCATCCATGCTTGCGAGGAACTTCCGCAACTCCGACTTGCCGGAGGCCGGAAGGGCCAACAAGGCAAGTATGTCAATGGGCGGTCGAGGCATCGTTTTCCTCTCTTCCTTTATTGGTTGGTCCAACTATTTGCTTATGGTAGAAAAAAAATAACGCGCTGTCAAGTCGTGTATGGTTGTCAAGTTGACGAACGGCGGGGCGCATGCTACTCTTTGTAAGAACGTAGAGTCGTCCCCGTCATTAATTTATGCAAGATTTAGACAAAAAAGAACGTGAATTTCTTGCCGCGTACGATGAGTACGCCCGCGTGGTGTATCGCCATGTGCGGTTGCGCGTGGGGCGGACCGAGGATGCGGAGGACATCGCGGCGCAGACCTTCATGAAAACGTGGGAGTATCTGTCGCTCGGGAAACACATCTTGCGCCTGAAACCCTTTTTGTTCCGCGTGGCGAACAACCTTATTATAGATTGGTATCGCGCCAAAGGGAGCCAGCCGTTGCCGCTTGAGGAGATTGAAAACAAAGACCAGGAAGCGGAGGACAAGAAATTTGAGGCCGCGATTGACGCGCGCGGCGATGCGCAGGCGCTTGGACGCGCATTGGACAAGCTGGAACCGCCGTATCGCGATGTGCTCGTGCTGAAATATGTAGAGGAATATGAGGTGAAGGAAATCGCGGAGAAACTGGGAGTGAGCGAAAACGTGGTGTATGTGCGAATCCATCGCGGACGGAAAAAATTAATGGAACTGATGGGACAACAACCGTATGAGCAATCTGTGGCAACAACTTAATCACGATGACTGGACTGACGTCCAGCACGCTCGCGTACGTGAGCGGCTGGTTAGGTATATGGCTGTGGCGCGCGCCGAACATCCTGAACCGATAAAACGCGTGCCGTGGTTTTCATTGCCGCGGTTCTCTCCGGCCGTCATTGCCGCGGCGCTCGCGGTGTTATTGGGCGGAAGCGGCGTGACGGTTGCCATGGCGGCGGGGAGCGAGCCGCAGGAAGCGCTGTACCCCGTGCGCGTGTTTGCGCAGGAGGTGCGGACGAGGATGACGTTCAATCCGGTAAAGAAAGCAGAGCTTGTGGCGCGATTTTCTGAACAGCGGCTCGCGGAAATACGGACGCTCGCCACCATGCAGGCTGCGGCCGAAGGACGCGGGCGCGCGGATGTGGTGCTTCCGGCAGACAAACGTCTTGAGGCGTTTCGGCGCAATGGCCGCGCTATGAAACGGTTTGCGCATTTGGCGGAGAAGCAGATGGAACGGCTGCGAGAACGCGAGGATGGCGGCGATACGGATGAGGCGGCGGCGCATCTTGATGCGGTGCTTGACGCGTCGCTCGGTATTTTGTTGGGCGTTGAAACCAACGCGCCGGCGGATGAACCGGTGCGCGCGGTGGTCGCAAAAACAAAACAAGCGATTAGTCCGGCGGAGAGCGCGGTGGAGCGCGTGATGAATGAGCGTTCGGTAAAGGCGCTTGAGCGGTTCTCGGCGACAGTTGCCACGTCAACGAAGGTGGACGACGATGATGACGCGGATGAGAAGCGTGAAGCGGGCGGCGGGAGCGCGGTTGCCGAACAGGCGACGAGCGGCGAGGGCGGCGTGTTCGCGACAGCGCGGATTGAATCTGCGCGACGGAGCATCGTTCGTGCGGAAGAGTTGCTTGGAGAGGCCAAGGAAAAATACGGAGATGATGCGGTTGCTGAAATGAAACGTGCATTGAGCGATGCGCGGATACGTCTTGAGAAGGCGGAAGCGTTTTTTAAGGGCGATGATTACAAAGCCGCATTTACGGAAGCCGGCGAGGTGATGCGCATCGCGGCGCACCTTAAGGTGTACCTGCCGATTATGGAAAAGCGCGCGAAGGTGCTTGTGGATGAAAATACGCAATTACGTTTGTATATCCTGCCGAAGTATTTGGATGACTTGAAACCGATACCGGTAACGGGGACTGTGTCCGAGATGAAGTAACCAAAAAACCGCCCGCGGGCGGTTTTTTGATTTACGATATACCAACTTTTTTTCGCACTTCATCAACGGTTTTGCACGCCACGGCGCTCGCGCGTTTGGCGCCGGCGGCGAGGAGTTTTTCAATCGCGGATGGTTTTTTGAGCAGCGCGGCGCGGCGGGCGCGGAAGTTCGCAAAGTGGCCTGAAATTGCGGCCGCGAGCGTCTCTTTAAGTTCGCGGTAGGAGATGGCGCCGTTCGCGAATCGGCGGTTTTCTGCGGCCGTGCCGAATACTTCCAAGAGTTTCAGTAAATTATAAGCGCCGATGATGCCTTCTGGTAGACTGGATTCTATCGTCCCGCTTCGCGGGACTCCAGAATGACCGATTAAGGACCACCGTTTTCCATCATACGTCACCGGAACTTTGCCGGTGGATTCGGTGACCGCCTTTTTTACTTTTTCCAGAATCATCGCCGGCTCATCCGCAAGTCCGATGACATTTTTTTCGCCGAGCGATTTGCTCATTTTTTGTGTTGGCGCCGTAAGCGACATCACGCGCGGCGTGGGGGTCAGCACCGGCTTTGGTTCAGCAAATGTTTTTCCGTAGCGATTGTTGAACCATCGCGCTATGTTTCGCGTGAGTTCCAAATGTTGCACCTGGTCTTCACCAACCGGCACGGCGGTGCCGTTATAAATCACAATATCCGCCGCCTGCAACACCGGATACGTGAGCAGGCCGGCGTTGATGTTATCGCTTTGGCGCCCCGCCTTGTCTTTGTATTGCGTCATGCGCGTGAGTTCCGCAACCGGCGTGATGCAGTTGAGTATCCACCCGAGGTCAGCATGGCCCGGCACGCGGGATTGCACGAACAGCGTTGACCGTTTTGGGTCAATGCCGAGCGCAAGCAGTTCCGCCGCAATAACGCGCGTGTTTTCTCGCATTTCGGACGCCGGTTTGCCTTGCGTCAGAAAATGAAGGTCGGCAATGAAAAAATAGCAGCGGTTTTTGGAATCCTGCTGAAGTTTCAGCCAGTACCGCAGCGCGCCCAAATAGTTCCCAATATGAAGCGGCCCGGACGGCTGGATGCCGGAGACGATGGTAGTCATATGATGTCATTGCGAGCGAAGCGAAGCAATCCCGTGAGTTAGTAGTATTGTTTTCCCATATACTGACCGGGATTGCTTCGTCGGCCTGCGGCCTCCTCGCAATGACAATAGTATACAGTCCATTGACAAGCAATGTAAAATAGAGTACGATGAAAATCTCCTCCAAGGGTGGAGGACACCGTGCCGATGCGGGTCATCGGAAGCGGCGCGAGTGCGCACTCAAAAAGGAGAGTAGCAAGATGATCTCAGTAGAAACAGAAGGGCGCGCAGTCCCCACTCTCCCTGTCTGGAAGCGGGTGACGCTCGGCCGACACAAGGATGCCGCCGGATATCTCGCGGCACTCCGTGCGGGCGGGAATTCGGTCAGTGAGTACGCGAAGGACATTATCGTGAATATGTCGATCGCTCCGGTCGAGACTCCGGTGGATCTCGTCCTCGTCGCCGTGCGGGCTATGATTTCCCCCAATGGGGCAACCTCTGTCCAGATTTACGCCTGGGCAGAGGAGCGCGGTTTAGAAAGTTGTCCGGCCGAGGTCGGTCCCGCGCTTCGCGAACACTACCGCGATCAGCCCGCTGGGGAGGTGATCAGAGTAGGTATGGAACCCACGGACTCCGACAATTACGCGCGTGTACTCTTCGTGCATCGCGGTTCGTTCATCGAGGGCCGTAAGCGGTGGCTTAGCACGCCGGGTGCGTTCCATGATCCCAACCATCGGCTCGGGCGCAGAAACGAGTGTCTAATGGTGCTCGTCCGCCCCAACAAATAACGGTCACCCCGTCCCTGTTTCCCTTTTGGGGAGTGCGGGGGCGGGGATTTTTTGTCATTGCGAGGAGCGTCGCCGTGGAGCGACGAAGCAATCCCGTTGGTTGAGATAACCTTTTGAGTTTGCTTCGTCGTTCCGAGATAGGACTCCTCGCAATGACTATTCTTTAATCAAATCACGCCAATCTGGATTCATCTGGTTAATGCGGCGTATTTTATCTTTCCGCGATCCACCCTTGATTTTCTTTTCCGCTATGATTGCTTCTTCTGGGTCATTGAATACCTCAAAATATACGACTTTGTTTACGTTGTATCGTGAGGTAAAACTTTTTTTCAGTTTATCGCGATGTTCGTAAGTGCGGCGCTGTATGTTGTTCGTAACGCCCGTGTAGAGCACAGTATGACGCTGATTAGTTGCGATGTAGACGTAGTATTGTTTTCCCATATACTGACGGGATTGCTTCGTCGCTTCGCTCCTCGCAATGACAACTATGGCCTGCGGCCTCCTCGCAATGACATACTCAACCTCGCTTACTACACCTCAATTACCACCGGCAGCACCATAGGGCGTTTGCGTGTTTTTTGGAACAGGAAGCTGCCCACCTCATCGCGGATTTTGTTTTTGACGAAGTTGGGGTCAACAATCGCTTTGGGGTCATGGGGCGTGGCAATTTTGCGCACGCGATGTCGCAAGTCTTCAATTAGTTGTTTGTTTTCTTTGAGATAGATGAAGCCGCGCGAAATCAGGTCGGGGTTTTGCACGAGCGCGCCGGTTTTGCTGTTGATGGTGAGAATAACCACAATCATACCTTCTTCCGCGAGCACCTGTCGGTCACGGAGCACAATGTGAGATTCGTCGGACATGCCGAGGCCGTCAACGAACACGTATTCGGCCGGGATGCGTTCGCTTGTGAGCGCGCCGGCGCCGTCGCGGTCAAATTCCATCACCTGTCCGTTGTCCGGCACGAACACGCGTTCGCGCGGCCAGCCGAGCGAGTACGCCACGTCCGCGTTTTCGCGGAGCAGGAAATGGTTGCCTTCAATCGGCACATAGTATTTCGGTTTGAAGAGCGTGAGCATGAGTTTCAAATCTTCTTTTTTACCGTGTCCGCCCGCGTGCACGTCCATCATTTCATAGTTGATGACGCGCGCTTCTTTGCGATAGAGCGTGTCCATGAGGCGTTGCACGGTGCGTTCGTTGCCCGGCACAACCGATGACGAGAAAATCACCGTGTCGCTTTTGCGCACTTTGATAGAGCGATGGTCGCCGGATGCAATGCGCATGAGCGCGGCGCGCGATTCTCCCTGCGCGCCGGTGCAGACAATGACAATTTTATTGTCTTCATAATCATCAATTCTTTCAACAGGCACAAACGTTTCTTTTTTGGCTTGAATAAAACCAATTTCACGCGCGATTTCCACGTTGGTTTTCATGCTAAATCCTTCAACGGCCACATGTTTGCCGTAATGTTCTGCCAGTTCAATAATTTGTCTCACGCGTGACAAGAGCGACGCAAACGTGCCGATGATGAGGCGGCCGGGCGCTTTTTCAATGATGCGGTCAAGCACTTCGCCGATTTCTTTTTCCGACACCTGATGGCCCGGGCGATTCGCGTTAGTGGAATCGCCCATGAGACAGAGTACGCCATCGCGGCCGATGGCCGCGATTTTTTGGAGGTCGGCGGGCGCTTCGCCCACGGGATGGAAGTCAAATTTCCAGTCGCCGGTGTGAATGAGCATGCCGGCGGGCGTTTCAACCACAATGCCGACCGAATCCGGAATGTTGTGATTGATGTGGAAGAAGGAGATTTTAAACACGCCGAGCTGCAGCGCGTCGTCCACGCCGACCGTTTGCACGCGGAGCGGCGGGCCTTCAAAATCCACCTGCCGTTTCTTGATGATTGCCGCGGAGGTGGGGAGGGCGTAGATGGGCGGATTGCCGATGTGCGGTATGGTGTGCGGGATGCCGCCGATGTGGTCGTAGTGGCCGTGCGTGATGATGAGGCCGCGGATGTTTTTTTCTTTGCCGCGGAGGTACGCCATGTTCGGCACAATGTAATCAATGCCGGGCATGTCCTCTTCCGGGAACTGGAGGCCCATGTCAATGAGGACGATGTCGTCCTTGTATTCCAAGAGCGTGCAGTTGCGGCCGACCTCTTCGCAGCCGCCGAGCACCGTGACGCGGAGTTTGTCGCCGCCGCCCATTATTTTTTCGCGCGCATGCGCAAGAATACCGCCGGTGCTGGCGGGAGGAGTTGACGGATGCGGGCCGCGATGTCCGCCGTCCGTGAATCGGCGCGGCGAAGCGCGGCGCGCATCTCGTCGCGGCGCGCGTTCGCGGCGTTCGCCTCCAATGGACGGACCGCGGCGCGGCGCGCGTCGTTCTGGTGTCGGAGTCATAGGTTGTTTCAGTACGCTCGTTTAATAATTAAAGAAGAAGCGTAATGTGTGCCGAGGAGAGGAGTCGAACCTCCATGGGATTGCTCCCACAGCGTTCTGAACGCTGCGTGTATACCATTTCACCACCCCGGCTTTTACGGTTTCCACACCCGTTTTGTTTTGATATAGCGCCCTTCAATGTCGTTGAAGCGGTCGGCGGGCGAGACGATGCGCGCGGTTGCAATGCCTTTTATGTCGGTTGAGACGGCGTAGGTGTACGTTGGCGCGTACAGAAAGACGGCCGGATACTCATCACGCAGGATTTCTTGAAATGCGCGATATTTTTCCGTGCGGGTTTTTTCATCCGTTGCCACCCGCGCCTCTTCAAGCAGCACATCGGCTTTTCGGTTAATAAAGTTAGCCAGATTGAGGCCCGGGTAGTCAACTTGCGATGAGTGCCAGAACGGGAACGGGTCCGGGTCTGCGCCGACTATTTCACCGTACAAGAGCACGTCGTACGTGCGCGGGCGCAGTATTTCGTTGGCGACATCGCGCGGATTCACCGCGCGGACCATCGTCTGGATGCCGAGCGCGCGCCAGTAAGACGCGAGGCGTTCGGCAACCGCCGCGAGCTCCTCATCCGTCACCGTGGTGATGGTCAGTTGCAGCAGCGCGTCCTTTTTTGCGCGGAACGTGTCCTGATTTTGTGGCACTTCGCGATTCAGTCGTTCGTCAATTTGGCGCTGGATTTCCAAACCGACATCAGTTGAGGTTGCGGTGTCTGCCGCTTCGCGCGTTTCTTCTTTTGCCGCCTTTTCCAGTTCTTCGCGGAGCGCTTTGCTGCGGCGCTCAATGTATTCCGTGCGCGTAATTTTTTGCCAGCCGGCTTTGGTGAGGAGCTCATCGGCGCGCGTGGCGTCAGTGCCGTTGGCGTGGAATGTCGCATCGTAGCCGATGAATCCTTCAAGAATCGGCGAGTTGATAATCACGCCATCGCCCTGCAGCACATCGTTCATGAGCGCGGTTTTGTCAATGGCGAGACCGAGCGCATGGCGCACCTCTTTCGTTTTCAGAAGGGGGGCTTGCTTGGGATTGAAGAAGAGCGCCGTGTATCGCGGGAGCTGCAGCGTGTACAACTGAATGTATTTGCGTTCCACGCGCCCCTTGAATTGTTTGGGAACGAAGTGGAGTCCGTCCACCTGTTTGCTGCGGATGTCTTGAATCGCCTCATCAAATGAGGGATAAAAACGGAATTGCACCGTGTCCAGGTAAGATGGGTGGCGGTAAAATACGGCGTTGCGTTCCAGCGTGATTGACGGAATGAATCCCGTTTCAGTGCGCGCGAGCTCTTTGAATTTGAGCGGGCCGGAGCCGACGGGGCGCGTGTTGTACGGCGCCAGACGCGCGTTGCGCGGGTCAATGCCTCCCCAAATGTGCGCCGGCACGATGCCTGCCGTGAGACTCCCGAGGAACGGCGCGAACGGTTTTTCAAGCGCGAATTTGACGGTTTGTTCGTCAACCTGCGTAATGGTGACGCCTTGGAAACTGACGCGGAGCGGGCTGCCGTAGAGCGGGTCCTGAATGGCGCGGAAGGTGAAGATGACGTCAGTCATGGTGAGCGGCTCGCCGTCGTGCCAGATGATGTTGGGGCGCAGCGTGAACGTAAACTCGGTTTGTTTATCGTTCACGGTGAACGATTCAGCGAGGTCCGGAACGAGCGCGCCATTTTCATTGTAGCGCATGAGACCCGAAAAGAGTAGGCGCGCCAGGTCGGCGTCCACCTCATTCGCCGATGCAAAGAGCGGATTGATGAATTGCGGATTGCCGACAATCGCTTCGCGATACACGCCGCCATTTTTTGGCACTTCGGCGAGCACCGTATCCGCGACTTGGAAGCCGAACACCACGAACGCGAGGAGCGCAATGCCGAGCGCGAGACGCACGATGCGTTTTTCGCGCGGCGTCAGGACGCGTCCGGCGTAGCGGAGTTGTTTCATCGTGGGCCAGCGCGTTATGCGCGGTATGCGAATGAGACGCGCGAGGCGCCGGAGAAAGATAATAAGGGTGGATAAGGGCATAGATGGGTTCGGCACATCAACGCAACGCGGCGTCAATTAGACGAACAGGGAAGAAAGCGCAATGACGAAGAAGAGTACCGACAAGAAGATGGTTGCGCGGAATAAGATTTTATCAATGCCGCGTTTCGTGCTGAACACGTTGCCGGCGCCGCCGAATACCGTGCCCAAGCCCGTACCTTTCTGTTGCAATAAAATGGCTGCAGTGAGCGTAATTCCGACAACAACCTGCAGAACCGTCAGGAGAAGTTTCATAGAAACAGTCTTCAGTATAGCAGGGGCCGTGGGGCGCGTCAAGAGAACGTGGTATACTATAGCGTAATGACCAACGAGCAAATGCAAATGGCCGCTGCAGCAACGGAGCCAGCGGTCGCGCTTCCTGTCAAATCATTTTGGAAACGGCCGTGGGGGATTTTGCTGATTATCCTTGGCGCGCTGGCGGTGATAGCGCTCATCATATTCGGAAGCGCGGTGTTGTTTTATTATCGCCGCATTATGAACGGCGATGACCTTTCGTATCTTGCGCGCAAAGAACAGTTTACGCAATCGGCGGCGCTGGCCAAAGAGGCATCCGGCGATGAGAGCGAAGAAGCGTTGGCCTCGGTGGCCACCGACGATGACCCGTCCATCGGCAATGCGGACGCGCCGATTACCGTGGTGGAGTTTTTGGATTTTGAGTGTCCATTTTCAGCGCAAGCATTTCCGTTCATCCGCGAAGCGGCCACCAAAAATCCGGAAAAGATTCGTTTAATCATTCGCGACCTGCCGCTGGATGACGTGCATCCGAACGCGCGGCTTGCCGCGGAGGCGGCGGCGTGCGCGAACGCGCAAAAACGTTTTTGGTCATATCACGACAAGTTGTTTCAAAATCAGCAGGCGCTTGAGCGCGAGCAGTTAATCGGTTATGCGGAACAGACGGGGCTGGATGTGAAGACCTTTACGCAGTGTCTCGCGGACGGCCGATTTCGTGCGGAAGTGCAGGAAGATTTTCAGGCAGGCGTGGCGGCGGGCGCAGTGGGCACCCCTACGTTTTATATTAATGGAAGGAAGTTTCAGGGAATTATTCCGGAGGAGGTATGGGCACAGCTCGTGCAAGCAGTAGACATCGCGTCATAGTGGCTGTTGCGATAATGAGCGTGTTAGTTATGTTCGCGCCTGTTTTTGTTTTGGCGCAGGGAGCCCAAGACGGCGACCAGTTTCAGCGCAATCTTGAGCAAGCCATTGACGAGGGCATCGCCGAGCAAAAGACGTGCGCAGAAGAGCCAAAACAGCCCAAATGCAATCCGGTATGCTGGCAACAGGAGCAGTGTAAAAAAGAAAAGGGCGTGTGGGAGCAGTCAAAGAAGTCCGATGAGATGTGCCCTTCCGTGGAAGGCAAGTGGGGGTATTGTTTCCCGCCCAACGTTGAAACCACGTTGCAAATACCCATCGGCGAGGCAAAGGATGTGGCGGATGTGGGAAAGTATCTGAAGACGGTGTATTTGTTTTTACTGGGCATCGGCGGGCTCGTGGGCGCAATCACACTGATTCATGCCGGTTTTTTGTGGATTGTTTCGGGAGGAAATGCGGCCAGTATTGAGCGAGCGAAAAAACACATTCAGGATGCGGCCATCGGCCTTTTGCTTTTGTTCGGCTCGTACACGATTTTGTCCGCCATCAATCCGGATTTGGTGAAATTAAAAGTTCCCAAGGCGCAGCTGTTGCGCAATGTGGCGCTTGAGTTTGAACCGGCGAAAGTAGGCAAAATGGGCAGCGAGTGCAATGTGGGGGACCAGAAGTCTATGAACGAGTGCCGTGCGGCGTGTCCCGGATGCGAATGTTTTGAATTTGATAACGCGATGGTAACGCTGGCGCAGGTCGTGAGCTGGGGCGCGGTGGCGGCGGCCGGTTCGGCGATGTTTGCGGGCACGGCGGTGGCGCACGTTGGGAGCAAGGTGTTGAGCGCCGGCGGGAAAACGCTCAAGTATTTTTTTGGCAAAACGCTTTCGTTTTGCACCGGTTCGGGATTCCCTATCCCTATTGTTTGCGCGCTCGGAGCGGGCACGGCGATTGATGATGCCGCGCGGAAACTCACCGGCAAGGGGGTGTGTATGCCGCCGGCAAAGAATCTACCGGCCGGCGAATTGTGCGCTTTTAACGCCAATTGCGCGTCAGGAAAATGTGTCGGCGGAAGCACGGAAGCGGAACTTGGTTTAATCGGCGTCTGCGGCGACGGCACGGACGGATCGCCGTGCAGAGAGATAGGAGACTGCAATCAAATGCCGGAGAATGACCGCGTGTGCGCCGAGGGGCCCGGTGATACTAAGTGGTGCGCCACGGCGGCGAATCGCAAAAAAGGCAGTCCATGTCGGGCGCGAGAAGTGGGGGATGAATTGACGAGCGAATGCGGATTGGGACTGGGCTGCAAGGTGACGGAGGGCGATTTGTTTACATTCTCTACTAAAGAAGGAATTGGATGGTGCGTGGGCGAGCGCGAAGCGGCTGGCGGTCCGCCGCAGTATGTCGGAGACAGCTGCACGGGTGTTGATTGTCCAGTGGGACTTCGTTGTCAGGCTTGGGAGTTCGGCAAGGCGGAAAGTTGTAATATGGTATGCGATTCTGATGAGGCGTGCGTCGCCGCATGTCCGCCCGGCGAGCAATGTTATTGCGGAGACGCGAGTCCGAGAATATGCGTCAAAGGCACGCGTGTTGTCGCCGCTCCTGCGCCGGTTGAGATATTGCAGAACGGCGGAGCGGGCTGTGACAATCAAGCGGCGCGCCGCTGCGCAGACGGTTTGATATGCACCGCTGATGCAACATTGTATAGAGACGGAGGAAACGTGCGCGGCCCGTCGCATGTATGCACGGACAAACAGCCCGACTCTCTGTGTACCTCAAATGAGGAGTGCCAAAGTAACCGTTGCGAGGCGGCGGCGGGGGCGTTCCCCAACGGCGACCCGGAGTTGAAATGCGTTTAGTGGAGGCGGCAGACTTGCACCTATTGACATCATGTGGTATGCTCTGGGGCATGCCAGCCAAGAAGCCAACTTCTCCAAAACTCGCGCATGATGTATTGCGCATTCGCGGCGCGCGAGAACACAACTTGAAAAACGTCTCCATTGATTTGCCGAAAAATCAACTCGTGGTCATCACGGGTTTGTCGGGTTCGGGGAAATCATCGCTTGCGTTTGACACCATCTACGCGGAAGGACAGCGGCGCTATGCGGAATCGTTGTCTGCGTATGCGCGGCAGTTCATGGAGATGCGCGACAAACCGGACGTGGATGAGGTGCAGGGATTGTCGCCGACCGTTGCGATTGACCAGCGCGCCGGCGCGAACAATCCGCGTTCAACCGTCGGCACAGTAACGGAAGTGTACGATTTATTGCGGTTGCTGTTTTCGCGTATCGGCATTCAGCAATGCCCGTTTTGTCATCTGCAGGTGAAACGGTATGGAGTGGGCGAGATTGTTGAAGAGCTTCGCGCGGCGGCGCGGAAGGAATCGGATTTGTATGTGTTGGCGCCGTTGTTTGAAGGCGTTATGATGAAGCCGCGCGAACTCTTGCAGCGTCTGGAGCGCACCGGATACGAACAGGTGCGCGTCAACGGCATGATTATGCCGCTCAAGCAGTTTGCAAAAGTGGCGACCGCGAGCGCGCGGTACACGGTGGAGCCCGTGACGCTCCACATTACCGACGTAAAACGGCAAGATATTTCGGGCGCAGTGGACGCGGCGCTTGAATTGGGGAACGGCACGCTGGTGTTGGTTGATATGCTGGAGGGCGACGAGCGTTTGTATTCCACCAAAGCGCGTTGCACGCAGTGCAATCGCACGTTTGACCCGGTGGAGCCGCGCTCGTTCAGTTTCAACAGTCCGTACGGCGCATGTCCGCGCTGCACCGGTCTCGGTATCACGCTTGATGTTGACCCGGAACTCGTCATTCCGAATCCGCGGCTCACGCTTGCGGAGGGCGCAATTCAGCCGTGGACGCGCATCACCGGGTCCAACGACAAGTATCACAAATTGCTTGAAGCGGTGGCGCGCGATTGCGGATTTTCCGCGGATGTTGCCGTGCAGGATTTGTCCAAGCAGGTAATGGATATTATTTTTTACGGCACTGACGGAAAAACGCACCTCGTGGATGGGAAGCCCATGATTTTTGAAGGCGTCGTGCCGAATTTGACCCAGCGTCACGCCGAGACGGATTCGGATTACGTGCGCAAAGAAATTGAACAGTACATGCGCGAGCAGGTGTGTCCGATTTGCAGCGGGAAACGGTTGAAACAGGAGGCGCTGTCCGTGACGGTGTGGGGGATGTCCATTGCCGATGTCGTGCAGTTTTCGGTTGATGAGGCGGTGGTGTATTTTGAGCAGAAAGAAAAACAGAGCGGCCTTTCGCGGGGCGACGAGGTCGTTGCGCTGCCGATTGTCAAGGAAATGCTCGTGCGATTGCGCGACCTTTCGCAGGTGGGGTTGGGATATGTGCAGTTGGACCGTTCGGTGACGAGCTTGTCCGGCGGCGAGGCGCAGCGCGTGCGGTTGTCCACGCAACTGTCCACCGGTTTGACCGGCGTGATTTATGTGTTGGACGAGCCGTCCATCGGGCTGCATCCGGCTGACAACCAAAAATTGATTGACACGCTGAAACAGCTGCGCGACCTCGGCAACACCGTAATCGTGGTGGAACACGATGCCGCCATGATGAACGCCGCGGATTATTTGGTGGACGTGGGGCCGGGCGCCGGCAAGCACGGCGGAGAAATCATCGGACAAGGGACGCTCGCGCAATTTAAAAAACTCCACACCTCAACCGCGCAGTATCTCACCGGCAAGGAAGAAATTCCGGTGCCGAAAAAATATCGCAAAGGCAGCGGCAACAAATTGACGGTGCAAGGCGCCACCGCATTCAATTTGAAAAACATTGACGTATCGTTTCCGCTCGGCACGCTCACATGCGTGACCGGCGTATCGGGCTCCGGAAAATCCACGCTCGTGATTGACATTCTCGGCAAAGCGCTTGCCCAGCATTTTTATCGCGCAAAAGACGAGCCAGGCGCGCATAAGGCAATCAAGGGGCTTTCGTTGGTGGATAAAGTCATCACCATTGACCAGTCGCCCATCGGCCGCACGCCGCGCTCAAACCCCGCGACGTACACCGGCGTGTTTACGCTGATTCGCGATGTGTACACCGAGGTGCAAGAAGCGCGGGCGCGCGGGTACGACGCCGGTAAATTCAGTTTTAACGTGAAGGGCGGCGGTCGATGCGAGGCGTGCGCGGGCGAGGGATACGTGCGCATCCCCATGCAGTTTTTGTCCGATGTGTTTGTGGAATGCGAGGCGTGCGAGGGCAAGCGGTACAATAAAGAAGCGCTTGAGATTCATTATCGCGGCAAGACAATCGCGGACGTGCTTGGGATGACGGTAGAAGAGGCGCGGCAGTTTTTCAGCGACACTACCGCAATAGTTGATAAATTGCGTTTGTTGGAAGAGGTGGGGTTGGGATACGTTGCGCTCGGGCAGCCGGCAACTACGTTGTCCGGCGGCGAGGCGCAGCGCGTGAAACTGGCAACGGAATTATCGCGGCGCGCAACCGGCAAAACGCTCTACATTTTGGACGAACCGACCACCGGATTGCATTTTGACGACATCAAACGATTGCTTCATGTGCTTTACGCGCTCGTGGATAAAGGGAATACGGTCATTATCATTGAACACAACATGGATGTGATAAAGTGCGCGGATTGGATTGTGGATTTGGGTCCCGAAGGCGGCAAACGCGGCGGCGAGGTGGTGGCCGAGGGAACGCCGTCCGAGCTCATGAAACAACGAGGAAGTCTTACGGGGAAATATTTGAAGGAAGCGCGGTTTTCTCTTTGAGCTGCCGCTTGAATTTCGGATTGCGGAGATAGCCGAGTTTCGCGCGATGAACGCGCAGTTCGCGCAGGACTTCAACGCGGTCAATAACCGGAGAAAATTTCGGGAAGATTTTTTCAACGCCGATGCCTTCCGAGGTTTTGCGCACCGTAAAGGTGGCACCCGGTTCGTTGCCATGCCGCACGGCGAGCACCATGCCCTCAAATACCTGAATGCGGTCTTTTTCTTCGCCCTTTTTGCCGATGTCTTTAATCTTCTGGTGCACGCGGACTATCATGCCCGGGCGG
Source organism: Patescibacteria group bacterium (assembly GCA_038061815.1). Classification (GTDB taxonomy): domain Bacteria; phylum Patescibacteriota; class Patescibacteriia; order Magasanikbacterales; family JBBTXJ01; genus JBBTXJ01. Next base: position 16,654 of record JBBTYK010000014.1, read on the forward strand.
ATGTCGAGTGTTTTGATGTCAGTCATACGGGGATTATGATAACTGAACGCGGCGGCGGTGTCAAGCGGGGAGCGTCCGGCGGATGCGCGCCACCACTTGCTTGGGCGGGAGCGCGGTTGTGTCAAGAGTCAGGTTGTAGTTTTTAGGGTCATCAAATTGTACCCCGTACCATTTGCGATAGCGTGTGTTGTCTGATGCCACGCGTGAGCGAATCTGCGCGACCATGTCTTCCACCGTCGCCGCGTGTTGTTCATCCGGCCGCTGTTTTTTGAAGATGCGGCGCGCGCCCTCCTCAATCTTCACCGTCAGAAATACTTTGAAAGATTGCGGGACGCAATACCACGAGAGCCGGCCGTCAATCACGAAATTATCTTCGGTCTGCCCTAATTTTTTTTGGTACTCATCCACTTCGCGGTCCGTCCACTCTTCGGATTCGCCCAGTTTGTTCAACTCGTCAAGTTTCATGCCGCGTTCCAGCGCCATCTTGCCGCGCAGGTCGCCCATGGAATAAAAACGATAGCCGAGCTGTTTGGCGAGTATTTTTCCGACCGTGGATTTTCCCGACCCGGGCATGCCGGAAATGGTGATAATCATACTTTTGGTTTGAGCGTTTTGAGGAATGCTTGCAGCGCCTCGGGCAATTCGCTGTGATAGGCGACCATGGTATCCGAGAGATTCGTAAATCGTAAGGTCAGCGCGTGCAAAAACAGTCGGCCGAGCGCGGCGTCCAATTTTCGTTTGTCTTTTTTATTAAAGTAGAGCGGGTCGCCCACCAGCGGATAGCCGAGCGCAAAAAAGTGTACGCGGATTTGGTGCGTACGGCCGGTTTTAGGAATGATATGGAGCAGAGTAGCGCTGGTGTATCGTTGTATCACGCGGTATTCCGTAGCCGCTTCTTTGCCGCCTTGCGATATGGGCCGCGCGGCCATGCGCGCTTCTTGCGTGCTTCGCATGATTGGGAACGTAATGTCGCCTATGTCGGTTTCCAGCACGCCGTGCGCGAGCGCGTAGTATTCTTTATAGACGGCGTGATTTATGAATTGGCGTTTCAGATGTTCAAACATGTGTTGCGTGCGCGCGATAACCATGAGACCGGATGCGTCTTTGTCCAGCCGATGCACAATGCCCGGACGGACGTCCGGTTTGTCGCCCACCGCGGCGCATTCCGGGTAGCGTTCGCGGAGCCAGTCGGCGAGGGTGTAGTTGCTGTGCCCTGAGCGCAGTCGAAGGGCCGAGCCCTGTCGAAGGGCATCCGGATGCACCAACATCTTGGCCGGTTTTTCAATAACAACATAATCCGGTTCTTCGGCGATGACACGGATGGCGAAGGCCATACCGTCATTCTGGAGTCCGCCTGGGCGGACGATAGAATCCATAGGGCCAGGCGTTAACGATACCGCCTCCACCCGGTCATCTTTTTTTAACAAATAATGCGGCACCGTCATTGCCGCGCTGTTCACTGTAACGCCGCCGCCCCTAATCCATTTTTGCACCTGCGCGCGCGGCGTTTGGCACTGTTCGGCCAAAAATTTGTCCAGCCGTTGCCCGGCCTGCGATTCTATGATAAGAAAGGTTGCCTGCATGGGGAGAGTATAACACCCCTTGAAAAAATACCAAAAATGCGCTATAGTGTTGGTGGTTTCCATAATGGGCGCGTAGCTCAATGGTAGAGCAGACGTCTTATACACGTCTGGTTCTTGGTCCGAATCCAAGCGCGCCCACAACACTTGACTTCTCGGATTTTTTGTATTAGTGTGGTAGCAAGGAGGTGTCACATGGGTTGGCTACTCACCAAGCTTCGCGGTTTGGTCAGTCGCGATTTCCGCATGCGTGAGGCGTGCGAACGTCTGTCACCAGTACAGCAGGCGTTTGTTCGGCAGCTTGATGATGCCGCAAGCAGTTTCCGGCGTTGGATGGATAGTTCGGGTGAGGTGTTGGGGGAATCGGGGATGCACCTTGAGATCATGCAACGCGCCGCTGCCGCACGGGATAAGCGGAATGCGCTTGTTCAGCAATGCGCCTCCGCGGGCATATCAGGGGAGTTGATTGACTACTTTGGCGATCTCGCCCGATGAAGCGTGGTTCGCCGTCTGCAGTGTGAAGTGCTCATCCATTGTTTTGACCCGGAAACGGGTTCCTACTGTCGGGGCTAGCTCGTCCGATGCTCACGCCGAGCATTCGTCTTGCACGAAGCTCGGTTTTTTTATACCATAACCCCATGGAAGTACGATTTTTCGATAAAAATCTTGAGCGTTTTATTCAAACACTCGAAAAGCCAACCATCGCAAAAGTTTTGCGCGCAGTGGATCTTCTGGCAGAATTTGAACATCGCCTAAACATGCCTCACAGCAAGCATCTTTGGGGGCGGCTGTTTGAGTTACGTATAAAGGGACAACAGGAGGTTCGCATTATTTATGCGTTTCATGGTGGCACAGCATTGCTGCTTCACGGTTTTTAAAGAAATCACAGAGTACGCCGAGAAAAGATATCGAAATAGCTCGCAAGAGGGTCGCTTCTCTTGACAGACTATAACACATACGTTATACTATAACCATATGGAATCCTACAAAAAATTCAAAGCGCAGGTGTTAAAGGACCCTGAAATACGCAAGGCCTACGATGGGCTTGGTCCTGAATTTGAGATAATACGAGCATTGATAGGCAAGCGTCTTAGAAAAGGATTGACCCAGACGGCGCTTGCGCGGAAATTGGGGATGAAACAGTCAGCAATCGCACGTCTTGAGTCAGGTACCGCTAATCCTACTATAGGGTCATTACAGAAAGTTGCTCACGCGCTTGATGCAAAACTCACCGTTGCTATTAGATAGATGCCTTCACGCCCGAAGAAAATTTTTGCATTTCAAAAAACCGTGTGGAATTTTTATCGCGCGACGGGGCGGGAAATATAGTATAGTGTAATCATGCAGAGTAACGACGCGCTTGTTGAACATCTTATTTCCTCCGGCGCGCTCAAAACGTCGGCGCTGATTAACGCATTTCGCGCGATTGACCGTGCGCATTTTGTGCGACCTATGAATGCGCATGAGGCATACGGGGATTATCCACTTCCTATCGGCGGAGGCGGCACCATTTCGCAGCCGTCAACCGTTGCGTTTATGTTGGAATTGCTCGCGCCTGCGCGCGGTGATACGATTCTTGATGTGGGGTCTGGTTCCGGCTGGACCACTGCGCTTTTGGCCGAGATTGTCGGCCCGAAAGGGAGGGTAATCGGTGTAGAAATTGTACCGGAACTGGTGCAATTTGGGCAGAAAAATCTGGCGAAATATAATGTTGCGAACGCAGAGATTGTGGCGGCGCGCGATGACGTGTTGGGGCTTCCGGGCCGCGGCCCGTTTGATAAAATCCTCGTCTCTGCCGCGGCGGAAGAATTACCCGAGGAATTGGTGGAGCAGTTAAAATCCGGCGGGCGCATGGTAATACCTGTCGGCAATTCCGTTTGGAAGATTGAAAAACGCGCGGACGGCACGATTGACCGCACCGAGTTCGGCGGATTCGTATTTGTTCCGTTGGTTACATAGTATGGCGAGGATTTTTTTGGATGGCGGTGACCCGAACGATACGCGCGCGGTGATTGCGCAGCTCGGGTTTTTAGATGGACAG
>JBBTYK010000015.1:0-18500 GCA_038061815.1 Patescibacteria group bacterium
CCGTTGGCCGGAATTGAACCGGCGACCTACTCCTTACCATGGAGTTGCTCTACCAACTGAGCTACAACGGCGTATTTACTTCTCTAAACCTCACTGCTGAACCTACCGTCTAATGGAGTTGCTCTTCCCGGGCTTCGCGGCCTCGTAGGACTCGGCATCGCTCGCCCGTCTTACAGCACTCGGACTCAAACTGTTGAGTCCTTGTGTCTGTGCGACCCAACTGAGCTACAACGGCGTCATTTTATCTCCCTAATCCGCTCTGCGAATTCCTCCAGTTTCTGATTTTCCGGATTTGCCTCTTTGAGTTCGCGCAAAAGTTCTTTCGCCTCCTTGACTTTGCCCAAGTCTATCACGACATTCAGCAGCCCGTCAAGATAACGCGGGTTGTTTTCTTCAATCTCCACCGCCTCTTTGTACTCTTTGTACGCTTTTTCCTTCTGCCCGTCCTCGCGCTCCAGCTCCGCCAATTCAAAATGCCGCAACGGCACCTGCGGATTCGCCGCAACGCCCTGTTCATAATACGCAATCGCCTGCGCGCGGTTTCCCGCCTGATACGCATTCTGTCCGAGTTTCACGTAAATTGTATCATCGTGCGGCGTGAGTTTCAGCAAGAACAAAAACGTCTGCTCCGACTCTTCGTGCTGTCCGTTTCTCATGTACACCTTGCCGAGTCCGCGATACGCACCCGCATGACGATTATCCATCCGAATGACGTCAATGTACGCATGCTCCGCTTCTTCATACCGCTCTTCCTCTGCTAACCGTTCGGCGGCGCGCAGGCGCGCCTCAATCGTTTCAGAAAGTTCGCCCTCCTCCATCTGCGACACCGCTTTTTTGTGGCGTTCCGCCATCAGTTTATTGTACTGCGCTTCCAAAAACCCCACGCCGCGCTTGGTGTGTTCAACCGCTTTCACCCCCCATGCGCGCAACGGCAACCCGCCGCTCCGCGCCTTCACCACATTCATGAGCGCGGCCACCCGTTCCGTGGCGCGCCGCATCAGTATTTCCTTTTTCTTCCGCCCCTCTTTTTCCTGCGGCAGTTCCTCAACATTGAGTCCCGCCAGCTTCGGAAACTTCCGTACAATAATATACGCGGCAATGCCAAGGCAGATGAGAATAACAAGAAGCGATATGATTGCAAACGGCATACTAGAGCGCTGCGACGAGGGCGGCGATGCTGCTCGCCGTAATGCTCGCCTTCCCGACGAGCACCCCCGCAATATCTGGCAGCTTCATATACGATGCCACATTTTGCGGATTTACGCTACCCCCGTAAAGAAATGACGCCTCAATTCCGGGCGCCACTGCGGCAAGCGTTTCCTTGATAACGCGAATAGCATCTGCAGTATCTTCCGGCTTGTCGGCATCGCCGGAACCGATGGCCCACACCGGCTCATACGCGATGAACACTTTTTGTACTCGTGCTCCCGTGAGCGCTGACGTCACCTGCGCGCGGATGCGCTCATCGCGCGTGCCCGCCGCGCGTTCCGCTTTGGTCTCGCCGACGCAAAGGACGGGAATAACGCCTGCATCCGCGGCGGCCTGCAGTTTCCGCGCTACTATGGCATCCGTATCGGCTGTGGCGCGACGGTCCGAATGGCCGACCAGCGCATACGTTCCGCTCGCATCGCATGGGTCCGCAACATCCTGCATGCCCAATACAATGCTGTCGCCTGCCGCCTCGCGCACTGCCGCAAATGCGCCTGCGTTTGGGAATAGCGCCAGCTGAACGCCCGCCGGCGCCATGATATCGCGCGCTGCACGCGCGAGCGCAACACTCTCATCAACCGAGAGCGCGTTCTTCCAGTTGGCGAATATGTACTGCATAGGTTTTCTTATGCCGCTGGATTCTATCGCTTCGCTCATTCGCCCTTCGACAAGCTCAGGGACGAACGAGCTCGCTCCAGAATGACAAATTACTCAAACGCTTTGTTCAGCATCTGGTTAAAATCCGCCTCCGCATACGGCCCGATGCAGGCAACGGCCATGTGCCGCGGCCGCAGAATCTTTTGCGCGGCCGCATTCACCATCGGCACGGTCACGCCCTCAATCCGTTGCAAATACTGCTCCGGCGTCCACGGGTCGGGATAAAACAAAAACCCGCGCGCGTACCACACCGCCCGCTCCGTGCTTTCTTCCAGCCGCAACGTAATTTTGCCGCGCAAATGACTTTTCGCCTCGGCCAATTCCTCTTCCGTAATGCCTTTCTCGCGAATCTTGGTAATTTCATGCGCCATCACCTCCAGAGAGTCCGACAATCGCGCGCGGTCAAGTCCCGCGTAAATCTGAAAATTACCCGCATCGCGATAGCGGTCTACGTCAGCCGATACCGTGTACGCCAACCCGCGCTTCTCGCGGATTTCCACAAACAATCGCGAGCTCATCGTGCCGCCCAGCACGGTGCGCAATATATTCGTTGCGCTCTCGCCGGCATGACCGTACGGCAATGCGTCAAAATCCAGCGCCACATGCGCCTGGTCCGTGTCTTTGGTCTGCACGAGCGGCACGCGGCGAAACGAGGGTGGTACTTTATCAAACTGGTTCGTTGACCTGCCGTGTCCGTCCTCCTCGCCGAAATGCGCGTTGATTAATTCAATCAATCCGTCGGTTGCGCCCGCGACAACCAACACAACATTATTCGGCTGGTAATACGTTTCCCAAAACGCGCGCAGGTCAACCAGATTCATCGCCATAATGGATTCCTCCGAACCAGCGATGTTGCGCCCCAGTTTGTGCCCCGGATACATCGCCTCTTCAACCAAATCAAAGACATGGCGCGTGGGCGTGTCTTCGTACATGCGGATTTCCTCAATAATTACGCCGCGTTCGCGCTCAAACTCTTTTTGTTCCAACCGCGAATGAAACAGCATGTCCGCGAGCAAATCCACCGCCCGTTCAGCGAACGCGTGGTCAACTTTTACATAATATCCCGTGTATTCTTTGCTCGTGAACGCGTTGAATTCAGCGCCGACAGCGTCAAGGAGGCGCGAAATGTCAAGCGGCTGCGGCCGTTTCTTCGTGCCCTTAAACAGCATGTGCTCCAAAAAATGCGCGGCGCCGCTGTCGCGCGCGCCCTCATACCGCGAACCAACCGGCAGCATCGCGAGCACGGTAAGCGACGAAGCGCCAGCGATTGGCGCCTGAATGACCGTGAGACCATTTTTGAGTTTAGTGACGGTGAACATGGCGCAAAGCGTCATCCTGAGCCCTTCGACTTCGCTCAGGATAGACTGAGTCGAAGGATCTCATTGATTAGATTCCTCGACTTCGCTCGGAATGACTAATTAAACTTTTGAGTAAGCCACTCGCCCGCATCCGCAATCTTCACCCGCTCCTGTTTCATCGTATCGCGGTCGCGGATGGTGACGGCGTTGTCCTCAAGCGATTCAAAATCCACCGTCACGCAATACGGCGTGCCGATTTCATCCTGTCGGCGATACCGTTTGCCGATGGATTGCGTTTCATCATATTCGCATACGAACTGCTTGATGAGCGTTTCATAGAGCGGATACGCCACCTTCGCGAGCTCTTCTTTTTTGGACAACGGCAGGACGGCCACCTTGATTGGCGCGAGCCATTTCGGAAGTTTCAGCACCACGCGCGTTTCCGTTTTGCCGTCCTCGGCCGTGGGCGCCTCTTCCTCATGATACGCCGCGCATAGCGCCGCCAGTATCGTGCGGTCAACGCCCCATGTGGGTTCAATCACATGCGGCACAAACTGTTCCTTGGTGTCCGGGTCCGTATATGACAAATCAACACCGCTCGCCTGCGCATGATTTTTCAAGTCAAAATCCGTGCGATACGCCAACCCGTACAATTCCGAAACGCCGAACGGAAACGGATATTCAAAATCAATAGTGCGTTTTGAATAATGCGCGCGCTCCCCCGCTTCCACCTCTTTCAACTGCACCGTATCGCGCGCGATGCCGCAATGTTCAATCCAGCGGAGCATTTCTTCTTTCCACATCTCAAATTTCTGCTCCCACGTTTCCGCGCGGATGAAATACTCAATCTCCATCTGTTCAAATTCGCGCGTGCGGAAAATAAAATTGCCGGGCGTAATTTCATTGCGAAACGCCTTGCCGATTTGCGCGATGCCGAACGGCAGGCGCTTGCGCGCGCTCTGTAATACATTCTTAAAATCCACAAACATCGCCTGCGCCGTTTCCGGACGGAAATATGCGGCGTGCGCGGCATCTTCCACCGGCCCCACGAACGTCTTAAACATCAGATTAAACTGACGCGCGCCCGTCAATTCGCCGCCGCAGGCAGCGGCATGTTCCGGCGGAATCGCATCGGCGCGGAAGCGCTCATGACACGTTTTGCAATCAACCAGCGGGTCCGTAAAATTTTTCACGTGCCCGCTCACCTCCCACACTTTTGGATTCATAATAAGCGCCGCGTCAATCAGCAGCATGTCCGGCCGCTCGTGCACAAATCGTTTCAACCACGCTTGCTTGACGTTGTTTTTCATTTCCGCGCCCAACGGCCCGTAATCCCACGAGTTCGCCATGCCGCCGTAAATCTCGGAACCCGGAAAAATAAAACCGCGCCGCTTGCAAAGCGAAACGATTTTACTCATCAAATCTTGTTGCTCTTCCGGCATTGGATTGATATATTAGATTGCTTCGTCGCATTTGCCCTTCGACTTCGCTCAGGGACAAATACTCCTCGCAATGACATCCTAAATCGTCATGATTTCTTTTTCTTTTTCGTCGCCCATCGTTTTAATGCGTTCGTTGTAGTCCTTCACCATCTCATCAAGCTGGTCTTGCAGCCGATAGCGTTCATCCTCGTTCAGTTCTTTGTTTTTCTCCGCCGCCTGAATTTTCTCGCGCGCCTCATCGCGCAGCTGCCGAATACTGATGCGCGCCTGTTCCAATTTTTGTCCGAGCAATTTCGCCATATCGCGGCGCGCCTCTTCCGTCATCTGCGGCATCGGAATGCGAATCACGCGGCCGTCGTTCACCGGATTCACGCCGAGATTCGCTTCGCGAATGCCGCGCTCAATGTCGGCAACGATGCTTTTGTCCCACGGTTCCACCGTAATGGTGCGCGAATCCGGCACCGTAATGGATGCCAGCGCCTTGAGCGGCTGCGCGACGCCGTACGCCATCACCAGGATATCAGAAACCATGGACGCATGCGCACGTCCCGTTCGCACACTCGCAAGTTCGCTCTTGCAGTGGTCAATAACGCCCGTAAATAAAACGGCGTGTGATTCAAGTAAAGGATGCGTGCTCATGTATTCATGTATTATCGTTGTTGCAGATACGTCCCCACCAACACTTCGGCGGGTTTGTCTGATTGAATGCGAATCGCCGTGGGGATGCGCGCGCTGGGCAGCTTTTTCGTTTTCCATGTCGCGCCGCCGTCCGTCGTTTTGTACAACAGCGACTTGCCGCCCACCACCGCGCTGTAGTACAGCTCCGCCGTCTGCTGGGGATTCACCGCAAGTGCATATATACGCGCTTCGCCGGGCGCAGTCAAGAGCGGAATGGCGGCCCATGTCGCGCCGCTGTCGGCGCTCCGCAACAGTCCGTACGATGACGCATACCACAGAATTTGGCTGTCAATCGGGTCAAGCGCGAGCTCCCAGCCGCGCCGCGCGCCGGCAAAACTCTGCAACTCCTGTTTCAATTCTCGCCAGGCGCTCCCCGCATCCTCGCTCACCCACAATCCGCGATTATCCGTGACGGCGTACAATCGCGACGGCCGTTTGGGGTCAACGGTTATGCTCCGCACCGTCACCGGAAACCGAAACGCCACCGACCCGGTCGCCCCGCCGTCCGTGCTCACCACCAACACGCCGGCCTCCTGGTCATTAATCGTCAGATACACGCGATTGTGATTGTTCGGCGCGACGGTAATGGCGCGCACCTCCTGGTCAGGCTTCGCCGTATCATAGGTTGGTTTCCATACGCGGCCGCAGTCGCGCGTTTTGAAAACGCGGCTAAACGCCGATGCGTACCATGTGCACGGCTCAACCGGGTCCACGACAACGGCGCGCACCGAGGCGAGCTCCTGCCCGCCGACCCGCCGCCATTCCGCGCCGTTCGTATTGGTCACGAGCAACCCGTCTCCCGCAGTTCCGGCGTACACCGTTGCGGTATGATGCGGGTCAGGCGCGAGCGTCAACACATTCGCGGTAGCAAATGAACGCACGCCCCCGAGTGTCGGCACTGCGCTTGATTGGCGCCACGTTTCGCCGCCATCCGTCGTCTTAAAAACTCCGCCGTCCGGCGACGCTTGTTTCTGCCCGCCCACGCATCCCGCGCCAAGCACGAGCAACGCGCCGGCAATCGCCGCCATGTTGAAATAGGTTTGTCGCGACATATCCTCCTGATTAAATAAGTAGTGTTATACGAACATGAGTTGCTCAATCGCGAGCTGCGGCGAGACGTTATGGTCAAGCGCGTAGCACGTATCGCGCAACGCCCGAATGCATGCGCGACCATCCGGCGCTCGTTCCGTATGACAGGCCTCGTGCATCACGCGTTCAAATACGCCGACTAATTCTTGCGCGAGCGCCCGCTTTTCTTCCGTCTCGCGCAGTGTTTTGAACTGCGCGCCGACCCATCGCAGCCGCGCCGACGGCGTCGCTGACCGCAGCGCATCCAGCGCCGCATCCCGTTCATCGTGCGATTCCTCGTTAGGCGCCGGAGAAAATATCACTTCCTGACAGCGCGACCGAATGGTGACCGGCGCTAAATCCCGATGCGAAACCGTGAGTATCATCACGCTCTCGCCGGCCGGCTCTTCCAATGTTTTCAACAGCGCATCGCACGATGCCGGCGTCAGCAGCTCCACGCGGCGTATCAGCGCCACTTTGCGCGCCGCGAGCAGCGGTTTTTCGCTCATGAAATGAACGAACGCGCGCACGGCCTCAATCGGTTCCGGCGCATCGGGCAACGTGGGGTCCAGCTCATAGTAATCCGGATGCGTATGAATTGGCCCCTTGTGCCGCAACAGCTCGCCTGCCCACGTCCGCGCCACCGCAGATTTTCCCGCGCCGCGCGGCCCCACAAAAAGATACGCGTGCGCCATCCGCCCCTCCGCGCTCATCGCGGCGAGATACTCCATCACGCGCGCCTGTCCCGCTACGTCAAACATACTATAAAGAATATCACATCGCCGGCTGCTCTCGCAACACGCTCTCCAACACTTCCCATGTGCGCATCGCCGCCGCGCGCCACGAAAATCGCGTAGCGTGCCGCGGCCCGTCGCGGCGCGCCGCCGCGCGCCACTCCGTATCCTGCAGCGCTTCTTTCAACACGCTCGGCAATTCATCGGATTCATCAAACCATCGCACGAGACCGGGACTCGCAATCTCAATGAGCGACCCCACGCGGCGCGCCACCGTCGGCACGCCGGCCGCCGCGGCCTCAAGCAACGGGATGCCGAATCCTTCGTACTCCGAAGGAAACACAAACAGGTGCGCCCGGCGCAACAACTGCTGTTTTTCAGATTCAGGTAGCCATCCCAACCGATAGATGTCATCCGCATACGGCGACGCGCTCACAGCGCCGTCAATCTCCTCGCTCCCCTTGCCGACGCGTCCGATAAGCACAAGTTTCAACGCGCGATGTTCATCGTCTTCTTTTACAATTTCAAACGCGCGAATGAGGTCAAGCGTTCCTTTTTTGCGTTCCAGCCGCCCGATATGAACGATGTACGGGTCATCGGGAATGCGCACCGACGATGCCGGTGCGCCGTTCTGCGCCGACGCATCAGCTCCCAGATGAATCACCTCAATCTTGTTCGCATATTCCGCATGCATCTCGCGCCCGAACACTTCTTGAATTTCTTGCGCCGTAAATCGCGACGGCGTAATGATGCGCGCCGCATGCCGCAATGCAAATTTCGTTGACCACCGATGGTACACTCGGTCAAACCACGAGTATGCCTTCGGATAACGAATGGAACCGATATCATGGAGCGTCATAACCGACTTCGGATGAAACAACGGAATCACGTGCGCAGGAACGAACAACGCATCCGGTTTGCGCATGAGCACCTCCAGCGACAAACCGAGCTGCGTCCACAGCCGATGAAACGGCGCCTTGATGATGCGCGATTCCCATGACCGCGGCAGATGCGCAAGCGCGCCCTCAAGCGGTTCACGGCTGTACAAAATCACCCGCACGTCTGCCGGAATAATGTTCTTGAGCTCCTGAATAATCCGCCACGCGTACCATTCCACGCCGGTTTTCTCGCGCACATTGGCGCGCGAGGCATCAATGCCAAGTATCATTTGGTTGCTAAAATACTCCGTTTATAACTTTCCAGATTCTCCAGCGCAATGCCCGTCCCCTTCACCACCGAAAGCATCGGTTCGTCCGCCACATACGCCGGCACGCCGGTTGCCTGCGAAAACAGCTCATCCAAATTGCGCAGCTGCGCCGAGCCGCCGCTCAAAATCATCCCTTTTTCCATCACATCCGCGGAAAGCTCCGGCGGCGTGCGATACAGCACATCCTTGAGCGCCTGAATCAATCCTTCCAACTCATGCTGAATGGCATCCGTAACGTCATCGGACATAATGGTAATCGTGCGCGGCATGCCGCTCATCATATCGCGCCCCTTCACTTCCATGGACATCGGCTTCTCAAGATACATCGCCGACCCGATTTGTATCTTCACCTCTTCCGCCGTGCGTTCGCCGATGGCGAGGCCGTACTTCCGCCGCACGTGTTCCATGACGGCCATGTCAAATTTATTGCCGCCGATGCGCACCGAACCGCTCGCCACGATTCCGCCGAGCGAAAGCACGGCCATCTCCGCCGTGCCGCCGCCGATGTCTATAATCATGTTGCCGGACGGACTGCCAATGGGCACGTCCGCGCCGATGGCCGCCAAAATCGGCTCCTTCATAATGTACGCTGCGCGGGCACCGGATGCCATGGTGGCCTCAACCACCGCGCGCCGTTCCACGGATGTAATGCCGCCCGGCACCGCCACCATGACCTCCGGCCGAAACACGCGCAATCCGCCCAACGCTTTGTTAATAAAATACCGAAGCATCGCCTCGGTGGTTTTGTAGTTCGCAATCACGCCGTCTTTCAGCGGCCGTTCGGCCACAATCGTATCTGGCGTTCTGCCAATCATATCCTTCGCTTCCTTCCCCACGGCCACCACTTTTTTATCAAACGTGGAAATGGCGACCACGGACGGTTCGTTAATTACAATACCGCGACCCTCAACATGCACCAAAACATTGGTGGTGCCCAAATCAATGCCGATTTTCTTGATGAAGAGGGACATAGCGACCCCCGAAAATTATAACGGAAGCGTAAGCGCATAGTCCTCCTTTAAGACCCGCGTCTCCGTGTGCCTCTTTGTACCAAAATCGAGGTCTAACGTCAACTGCGGGTCAATAAGGCCCAGTTGTTTTTGAACACTAAATGTGTACACCCCGTCCGTTACTTGTTTGGCGACCCGCGGCGGCAACGTGTACGTTACCACGATATCCTGCGTCTCGCCAGAGCCGACGCGCACGTATCCGCCGAGCACCTGCATGCCCGCGCGGCTCCCGCGGTCAGGCGGCAATTCCCATTCGGGATGTTCGGGGTCAACAAATCCTTCCACGTTCGTGACCACCGCATCCTCCGGCAGATACACGCGCGTATAACTCCTGTAGCGGCTCGTGCGCCAATCATACGCGCCGCGATGTTCGTATCGCGCGGTGAGCGTGCCTTCAAATTCGTTCTGCCGTTTGCCGGCCGGCGAAGCGGACGGCCGTACCGTGTAGTTGTAATAACGCCGCATCGCATGGTCCGTCTTGAGCGCTCCGAGATTCGCGTCAACCACCATAAACCCGTCGCCTGCGAACGGCTGCATCTCGCCGTCCCAGTTGTGTCCGCGAATCACCTCCTGCAATTCCGGATACACTGAATAAATCATGAGATGCTTTTCGCGGCCGAGGCGTTCAAACGTATCAATGATGTTTTTCCATTGCATTGGGGCCATGCCGACGAGCCGCCGCGCCATGGCCTTGCCAAGGTCGTGCAAAATCGCCTTGCGTTCTTTCAGCGGTATCCCGCGCGACGCAAACGCGAACTCAACTTCGTATTCCAAATCATCGGCCGCGCTTCCCGGACGCAGTGTTACATCGTTGGCCGTCAGCGGCCCCGTGAGGTTCACGAGTTCATCAAGCACCGTTGCCGTGATGCCGATGACGCCGTCAATGCGGTCCGCGGCGCGCCCACCCTCAATTTTATACAGCCAGAGCGCCCATGCCGCGCTTTCGGCGAAATCCGGCGACCAGTTGGCGTCGCGGAATTGCCATTCGGTAATTTTCAAATAATCCTGCAGAGGTTTCGGCGGCGGATATGTGACCTGCCGCGCCGGCGCGCGCGCATCCAACAATTCGGTGCCCTCAATAAATAAATCCGTAAGACGGCCGTTATCCATTTCAACGAGCGCATACGTGCCAATGAAACCGCCGGCCGGCCGCATTTCCATGTTGTTCAGAAAAAGCACGAGAAACGTGCGCGGCTCATCAAATCCGAGAAGATAACGCATGAGCGACGGCGTCTGTTCTGCGCGGCGGCCGGGAATGAGCCATTCAAACAACGACCACGCGCGCGGCGCCGTCTTATCAGAATTGCCGCGCTGATAAAAAAATGCGCCGAGCGCAATCAAGACGATGGCGACCAAGAGCGCAATCGTCGCCAGCACCGCATGTTGCCTCCTCTCATGATGGTACATGGACATTAGTATACCATCGGATGAGCTGTTCCGCGAGCGTCGCGCGGCTGTACACGACGGCGGCGCGTTCGGCGAGCGCGATGCGTTCGTCAGCGCTCCACGGCGTATCCCATGCGTTTTGGAGTGCGCGAGCAAGCGCTTGTTCATCGCCGGGCGGCACAAGCGAACCGCCATTCACCCGTTCCACCACCGCGCGCACTCCGGGCAAATCCGATGCAATCACCGGCGTGCCGCATGCCATTGCTTCAATCAGCACAATGCCGAACGCTTCTGACCTGTCGGTTGAGGGGAGTATCTCTGCTCGCGCTCCCGCGTACCATCGCACGAGTTCTTCATCTGAAACGCCGCCGGTGAACGTCACGCGCTCCGCGATACCGAGCCGCGCCGCTTCTTTTTTATACTGTGACAATAATTCTCCACCGCCAACCACCACGAGCCGCGCATCAGAAACTCGTGCGCTTGCGCGTAGCAGTAATGACAACCCCTTAAAATAATGCGCGCGGTCAAGCGCGCCGACGAATAATAAATATTTCTGTCCTGAGCGAAGGTCGAAGGCCGAAGTCGAAGGACCCTTCGACTCGTCCCGATACATCGGGACTCGCTCAGGGCAAAATATGTCCGTATCCACTCGCAACAAAATTTCCTCGCACTTTTCAACATCAACGCCCGCGCGCGCCAGCCAACTATCACGCGCATACGCGCGCGAAGTGACGGCAATCGCATCGCACGCATCAAGAATTTTTTTGAAACGACGGCGATACCACCAGTTGAAATATACTTTTTTGAGGCCGGTGCCGATGGCGTCCATGTGATAGGTGACAAAAAAGCGCCGCGTTTTTTTGTCATCCTGAGGCCGCTGTGCGGCCGAAGGATCCCGTTGCAACACGGGATGCTTCGCTTCGCTCAGCATGACAGTTTCCCCCACACCAAAAAACGGCAGATGCGCATGAACCACATCGTATGAATCAAGAGACGGATTAAATCGCATGCCCCACGCGCCTTTGCCGATTGAAAAAAAGTATCGTAACGCGCCTACGGCAAATCCGTCATTCTGGAGCGGCGCTCCTGGCGCCGCGATAGAATCCAGCGCATACACCGCCACCTCCTGCTCCGCCTCTGCAAGCGCCACCGCGTGGTCATACAACGCTCGCCCCATCCCGCCCGCGCGCGGATTCACGGTACAGCCAATCAACGCAATGCGCATACTTATTCTTTTTTATCGAGGTTATCAAGCGCCTGCTTCCGCACCACTTTTGTCATCGCGCGGTCAATGCGCTCCATACGCACCGTCAACCGGAACACAACGTACAGCAAAAGCGCCACGGCAACATACAACACCAAATCCGAACCGCGGCCCACGCCCAATCGGTTCGCCACCACCACCGTCCACTGCGGAAAAAGCGCGGCCGCCGCAATCGCAAGCCATACCAAACACCAAAATACCAACTGTGCTCGCGTAATATCGCGCCGCACCGCGCGTCCCGCCGTTTTCAAAATCGCAAAAGCGACAAACAGCAAGAGAACAATTTGAATGATGTGCATACTTATAAAAACCACCCAACCAATAAATCAGCCACTATCTTGACACCGCCGCCCACTCCTTGTCCATAGCGGTCATAGTGCACCGCAACCGGCATCTCGGCAAACGAAAGTCCGCGTTCGCGAATCTGCGCCACGATGTCCGTGTTGTGCGCCATACGGTCATGACGAATCACAATCTGCTCTGCCGCGCGACGCGAAAAAACCCGAAAACCGTTATGCGCATCCGTAAGCCACACGCCGGTGAATGCCCAATTCACGATGCGCGCAACCGGCAGCAGAAGATAGCGTTTGGTTGCAGGGACGTTCAAACGCAGACGCGAGCCCAACACCACATCCACACCACGCTCTTCAAGCAGCACACACGCCCGCGGAATATCCGCCGCGTCAAACTGGCCGTCAGCATCAAAATGCACTATCGCATCAGCATCATGTGCAAGCGCCCACTCGGTGCCTGTTTGCAATGCCGCGCCCTGCCCACGATTCACCGCGTGCCGCAACACGGTTGCGCCGGAAAACAAAGCCGCATCAGACGTGCCGTCTTCCGACCCATCATCCACCACCACCACATCATATCCATGCCCCAACGCAAAAATCGCCCGAACAGTCTCACCGAGCCGAGCAGCTTCATTAAAAGCCGGAATAACCACCGTGATGCGCATGAGGAAAGTGTAGCGCAGGCCGCAGGAAAAAAGCAACTCTTTCGAGTCGCTTTTCTCTCATGAGATTTATCGATTCGATATCTTCCGCTGTGTGGCATCGCGTACGGCACCAGGGGCAATCAATTTTGCTTGTTCTACTCTTTCTATCCACTGAAGCAACTCCCGCCGCGGTATCCGCATTTCACCGGACTGAGCATTTCGTAAGTTATAAACGACCTCTCTTAACGCAACAATCTTTTCTTTCCCCCACGGCTCTCCCCAACCTTCAATACCGTCCGTCATTTTTGCTACTGATGCCACATCCTGCATCGCCTGTCCAAGACGTGCCGCGGCGGCTAACTCATCGCCCAATTTTTTTACCCCCTTCAAACCATTCACCTCATCCTCAACCTCCTCTAAAATGGCACCAAAAGAACCCGGTTTTTGTTTTTCCTCCGTACCTTGGCCTCCTTTTGTTTCTGGATTGCCCATATACTTTGTACAAATAATAAATGACCAACTCTATTATTTCCCCACTCCCAGCGCATCTTTGTTCGCCATTGTGTAATCTATGGTCTTGCGCAGGCCGTCTTCCAGCCGCACCAACGGCACCCAGCCCAATTCCTCGCGCGCTTTGGTCAGCTCCGGCAATCCGAGCGACGTCAAAAATTCAATCGGCGGCTCGTAACGAATCTGCGACGACGAACCGGTCATCTCAATAATCTTCTGCGCGATTTCGCTCATCAGGTACCGTTTGTCATCGCCGATATTCACCGGCCCGATGTATTCATTCAAATGCATCAACCGCAAGAGCGCATCCACGATGTCGCTCACATACGAAACTGACGTAGAAAACTTCTCATCTCCGTAAATTACCAAATCCTTGCCGTCAATCGCGTCAATAATGAAATCCGGAATCAAATGTCCCTCGCGCAATTGCATGCGCGGGCCGTAGGTGCGAAATATGCGCGCGAGCTGCACCTGCACGCCGTACACCTGCCGATACGTATCCGCGTACGTCTCGCCAAACCGCTTGCCTTCGTCATAACACGCGCGGTTTGATAAATGGTCAACCACTCCCTTATCGTCTTCTTTGAATCGCGCGCCATCGCCGGGCGGCGGGCCGTATACCACGGAACTTGACGCAAACAAATACTTCGCCTTGAACTGCCGCGCGAGCTCCAGCGTGTTGTGCATGGCGAGGCTGTTGGTCTCCAGCGTCTGAATTTTCAGCTTGTCAAATGTCTTTGGACTGGTGGGACATGCCAAATGATAAATCTCCTGCACGCCCTGAAACTCCACCGCGAATTTTTCAATCTCCGGAAAATCCGTCAGTTTGAACGGCACGGAAACATCGTGCTTCACGAATTCAAAATCGTCATAGGGCAGCAAGTGGTCAATGTTGAACGCGGAGCTGTTCACGAAATTGTCCATGCAAATAACGCGCGCTTCTTTCAGCAGTTCTTCACACAACTGCGAACCGATAAAACCGGCGCCGCCGGTCACGAGGACGTTCTTTTTTTCAAAGACAATGTTTTCTGGCATATGTATTAGTATATCACACCCGTCACCCTGAACGAAACGCACTCATGGTCATTCCGAGCGAAGTCCCCCGATGAACATCGGGGGACGAAGTCGAGGAATCTAATTAGATCCCTCGACTCGCTACGCTCGCTCGGGATGACGCGCGGCGCGTCATTTGAGGAACGCCCGCGCAAAGATGCCGCGATTGTACTGCGGGCCGTGCGCCAAAAATTCGCCTTCCAGCGCGCCGTCAAGCGCAAATATTTTCACCTGCGGCCCGCCGCCCGGGCCGGCGCCCACCACCACCTCCTGCACGCCGTCCAAATCCCAATCAATCAGCATAACGCTTGAACCGCCAGTGAACGAACCAAACGGCATGAAGCTCGCCGCGGCCGTCTTGCCGTCCTCAAGCACCGAAACCGATGACGGCGCGCCGCGCCCGGCGCCAAACGCAATCACACTCCCGTTTCCGTTCATCGCCACCGGCCGCTTTAAGCCGTCCGGCACCTCAATTTTTTTCACGGTCACGAACGCGCCGATGAAGTTCCACGTGTATCGCTCCACATACGCGCCGTAGTGAATCACGCTGTAAATGAATCCCGTATCGGAGAACCGTACGGCCACGGATTCAAGCGCGCTCCCCAACTCCGCGCCGTAAAACCAATGGAAAATTTTGCCGTTCGCCTTGTACAGCATCACTTTCAGTTGCCCGTTATCTGAAAATGCCACTGTGATGCCGCCTTTGCCGTCGCGCACCACGTCGCCGCCGGAAATCCCTACCGCCTTGACCGGCGTCGGTGAAATTTGCGATTCAAAAATCTTGAATCCCTGCAGCGAATACGCCACGAGCTGCGTGCCAACCGTCTTATTGGCGTACGCGAACACCACTTCCTGCACGCCGTCGCGATTCACGTCAACAACTTCCAGCGTTATAATCTGGCTAAACGGCACTGGCACGATAAACTGGGATTTCTTTTTGAAATCATGCGCAAAATGGCGCACATACGTCCACTCGCCGCCGTCAAACATGACCACAAATTCAGCGCCGGCCTTTTCCTGCTGAAGATTGCCAGCTTTTTCAATCGCCGCCGCCACATCAAGCCGTCCGGTTCCCAATGAACCGCGCGGCAGACTGTTTTTTGAATCAATCTCGGCCGCGGTATTCCGAAGTGCGTTTATGATATCCGCCGCCGACAGCTTAGGATACGCGGCCTTGAGCAGCGCCGCCGCGCCGGCGACAAACGGCGCCGCGATGGATGTGCCGGACAGTCCGGTGATAAATTGCGAGCCGAAACCGTCGCCCGGCGCATGCACGCCCAAACTGGAAATGCTCGCGCCCGGCGCGGAAAGGTCAATGCACGCGCTTCCGTAATTGGAAAACGCGGCCATCGCATCATCCTGGCGCAGAGCGGCAACGCCCAAAATGAACGGCGTGTCAACATCGCTGTCATAGCACACCGGATAGCGCCGCTTAAAATTCAAATTGCCGCCGTCCAAATTATCATTATCGTTGCCGGAGGCGGCAATCACCACAATGCCTTTGTCATACGCTTCTTTGATGACATCGTGAAACTCCGTGTCAAACCCCTCGCCGACAAAACTCAAATTAATCACGTCAACTTTTTTGGCGATGGCATAGCGAATCGCTCTGATGACATTGCTCACCAACCCCTTCCCCTCCTCATCCAACGCCTGAAGCGCCATAATTTGCACCTGCCAGTTCATGCCCACGCTCGCCGTGCCGTTGTTGCCCTCGGCGCCGATGATGCCGGCAACGGTAGTGGCGTGATGGAGCGATAGCGTATCCGCCACTCCCGCGGTCTGCGGCGACGGGTCGCCATCCATGTGCACGTAATCCCACCCGTTGATGTCGTCCGTATACCCATTGCCATCGTCATCTTTTCCGTTTTTTAATTCAGCGGGATTCGTCCACAAATTATTCACCAAATCCGGATGGTCAATGTCCATCGGGCCGTCAATCACCGCCACCACCACCTTCTTTGAACCCGTGGTTTTCTCCCACGCCTCCGGCATGCGGATTTTTTCGTAAAACCACTGGTCAATGGCGTATGGGTCATTGGGATATTTGGCGGCAAAAACCGGCTCTGCGACGAGCAGGCCGGCAATCGCGGCAAAAAGGACACCCCGAGATAATTTCATGCGGTGCATCATACCATGGGACACAGCTGCTCGCAACATATTGAACCCTAGGCGGGTTTGTGTTATGCTCTCTCCAAAGCTCTCTCTATGGGAAACGGCATTGTCCGCGTGAAACAACTCATACTCCTCGTCGGCGACCTTATTTGCATGTACCTCGCGCTCGTCACTGCCCTCATGGCGCGCTACCACACGCTGGATTTGAGCGGCTACTGGCAAACGCACCGCCTCTCTTTCGGCATTCTGTTCGCGCTGTGGCTCATCGTGCTGTTTATCAACAACGTGTACGACATCCGCCGCGCCAAAAACACGATTCTCTTTTTTCAAAACATCTCGCTGACGTTCCTCACCAATTTCTTTCTCGGTCTCGCGTTCTTTTATTTTATTCCCGCGTTCCGCATCACGCCGAAAACGAATCTTATTTTGGTGGTGATTTTGGCGCTCCTCCTCGTCTCGTTCTGGCGCGCGCTGTTCAACTGGCTTCTGGGGCCGTCGCTTTTGAAACGAAGCATTCTGTTTCTTGGCTATCATCCGCGGCTTGAAGAACTCGTCACGCTGTTTGGGAACGACCCGCAAATCGGCTACCGCGTGGCGGCGATTGTGGACCCGGTGCATGACCAGATACCTCCGAACGTCCGCACCGCGGTGGAATGTTTCTCCGACCCGCTCCGCATTCGCGCCGTCGTGGACATTAAAGACGTGCATCTGGTGGTTATTTCGCCGTCCTTCGCGCGCTCGCCCGAACTTGAAAAAGAACTGTATGAATTGTTGTTCTGGCGCATTGAAATGGCTGACCTCGCGTCATTTTACGAGGCGATAACCGGCCGCGTGGATACGAGCATGCTCTCCGAGAGCTGGTTCTTGCAAAATCTGCGGGAGAGCCGCAAGCAATACTACGATGCGGCGCGCACGGTGTTTGACCTCGTTGCGGCCGTGCTGTTGGGAATCGCGTTTATCGCCATGTTTCCGTTTGTGGCGCTCGCGGTGCTATTGGAATCCGGCCGGCCGCTATTCATAAAGCAGGCGCGCATGGGATACAACAACCGCGTATTCACCATCTACAAACTGCGCACGATGTACGCGCAAAATCCGGACGGCATGGCCGAGCGCGGCGCGCCGCAGTTTGCGCAGGCGAACGACCGCCGCATCACCCGCGTCGGGCGCTGGCTCCGCCGTTTTCGCATAGATGAGTTGCCGCAGGTATGGAACGTATTGCGACGCGATATGAACATCATCGGCCCGCGGCCCGAGCGGCCGGAGTTTGTGGAGCAGCTGCAGGAGCGTGTGCCGTTTTACAGCATCCGCCATCTCCTGCGTCCGGGAATCACGGGTTGGGCGCAGGTGAATTACCGCTACGGGGCGACGCTTGAGGAAAGTCTCGTGAAATTGGAGTATGATTTGTTTTACATGAAAAACCGCTCGCTCCTTATTGACGCGGTGGTCATGCTGAAGACGATACATATTATCGTCAAGGCGATGGGGAGGTAATTTACGGCGCGGTCCCGGGGCCTGCGCTTGCTCGGCCCGTCAGGGACCCCTCGGCGGGTGCCCACTCACTCAACACGCTCACGGCCGCCAGCGCGGCCGTTCGCTACGCTCGTGCCGAGCTCGTCCCGACAGGGTCGGGACACCAGGCCCGCTTCGGCACTCGCGATGTTTCGTTCGGGGCACCACGCCTCGGTTGCGCCTTAAATAAACTGCGCCCGCAGGGGTCCCTGACGGGCCGAGCAAGCGCAGGCCCCGGATAATGCACCGTCCGAGGGCATTTCGCAGGCGCCGCGGCACGGTCCCCCGAGCGAGAGCGAGGGGGCGCGGCG
The DNA here is from genome assembly GCA_038061815.1 of Patescibacteria group bacterium. Lineage (GTDB taxonomy): Bacteria > Patescibacteriota > Patescibacteriia > Magasanikbacterales > JBBTXJ01 > JBBTXJ01. Next base: position 18,389 of record JBBTYK010000015.1, read on the forward strand.
CCGAGAATTGAGTGTAGCCGTGCTCGGCTCCTAGCCGAGCGAGCCCGCGAAGCGGGCGCCGCCCGCTGGGCGGCGGACTACCGGTCCTCGGCGGTGCATGCCCGAGAGGCGC
>JBBTYK010000016.1:0-11992 GCA_038061815.1 Patescibacteria group bacterium
AACGGTGCGCGGCGTCAATCTCGGCGACGGCGGCGCAAGCGCGTTGTTGTTTGAAGACCAGCCGGTGCGCGTGGATAAATTTGACAGAGACCGCGAGGGCCAGCTCGGCGAAGTGGTGGGATTCGTCCCGAATTTCGGCGCTGGTATGGCGCGCGTGCTGGTACAGGTGGGCGACCAAAAGAGCAATCCATTATTGTACGAGGTTCGCGCGTTCCGCGAGCAAGACCGTCCGCAAATCGGGAGCGTCAATCCTGACCGCGGGCCGTCTGGAACGTATGTCACGGTTGCGGGCACGGGATTCGGAGCGGCCGGGCAAGGGAGCGTCGTGGTGTTTGAACACAAGGCAAGCGGACAAACGTATTTTGCCGATACGGATTTTCCCGCCGAATGCGGCGCGGGCACGTGGAATGATGGATTGGTTGTGGTGAAAGTGCCGCGCGGCGTTGACCTCGGCGCTGCAGCCGGCGGTGTTGCCGCCTACAAAGTGTACGTGAAACGCGGCGCCGCGCAGGTGCAGAGCAACGCGGTGGATTTTGGCGTCGCCATAGCGGGACAACCCGCGCCCGGGATTTGTAAAATTGACCCGAACATGCGGCCGACGGGCGGCGCGATTGACATCTACGGCGAGAACTTCGGCGCCGCGGCCGGTAATGTTATTTTTTGGGACGCGAACGCAACGCAGGATGTCGCGAGCTGGACCGCTGCCGATGTGCGCGCGGTTGGCGCGGTGTGGGAAGAAACCGGACGGCATGTGAGCGTGGCGGTGCCGGACGGCGCCGTGAGCGGGCCGGTCAAAGTGGTGCGCGGCGCGGACCAGTCGCAGAGCAACGGCTATGATTTCATCGTCGGCAGTTGTATTCAAAATCGCAATCAGTGTCCCGTTCGCGGACAGACCTGCTGCCAGTCGGGATTTTATGCGGGGGCGTGTCAGGAATCGTGCGAAGCCGGCGCGCGGACCGCGGAATATTCGTGGATTTTTTCAACCGGCAACATCCCGCTCGTGCCGGATGTAGTGCAATGCTGCGGCCGTAATTGTCCGCTGGCAAATCCATTGCCGAGTCCGGCGCCGTGGGACGGACAGCAAAACAGCGAATCCGTATGCGCCGGCGCGCTCATTCGCGGGACGTTCACCACCAACATTGACGCCAACCGCGGCAATCCTGAAGATAATTTCATTTTGGAAAAATGTTCAGCCGAAGGCGATAATCCGTGCGCCGCGTTTACGGAAGTGCACACCGGCGCCGTCGTGCGTAATGGCGCGAAACAGGCGGAGTTCAGTTTTTCCGGCGAGCATCGGCCTAATTTGGAGCCGAATGCCACGTACCAAGTGCGTATTATGGAAGGACTGGTGGCAATGCCGGACGCTGAAGCGGGCCGTGACGGCGGCGAGATGCGTCCTGACCCGGCTATGGTTAAGGCGTGCGGCGGCGAACGTCATGCGCGCGGCACCGCGTACTGTTTCCGATTCCGTACGAATGACCGCGAATGCGCGATTGGCGCGGTGGCCGTGGCGCCTGCGGCGTTTACCGCAAAAGAGCTCGGATTTTTGGTGGCGACTGATGACAATAATGTCATCCCGGAATTGACTGCAGACGCGGAGCCGCTCTATCGCGCCGGCGTGACGGCGGCTGGGAACATCTGTGTCGCGCTTGACCCGTCGCAGTTTGCGTGGCAGTGGAACGAATCATCGCGCGGCGCCGTGGCGCAGGTGCTCGCGGCGGGCCGCGAAGGTTCATTTACGCGATTCATCCAGACGCTTAAGCCTTCCGAGGCCGCAGTGACAATCAGCGCCACTGCGAGCGGCGTTACCGGCTCCGGAACGCTGCTCGTCTCGCCGGGAGACCCGCAAATCATCGCCGCGTGGCCGCAGTGTCAAGCGGCGTGCGTGAATGTTGATACCGGCATTTCGTTTAACATTCCCATGGACGAACGGACGCTCACTCCGGAGAATATCGGCGCGTATCAGTGTCGCAACGAATTGTGCAAGATGGAGGACATCGCTGCGGATGTTGCAAGCGGCCGATTCCCGAATATGGTGGAGAGCGTCACCTATGAGGACGTGAACGACGCCGAAGTGCCGCCGTACGCGAAGCATCACGCGCGGCTGAATCTGCGCGGCGATTTGGCGGTCGGCGCGTTTTATCGCATGCGGCTGCTGCCGGATATTAAGAGCCGCGACGGCGTGTCGCTTTCTAAGATAAGTGACGACTATGATTTTCCGATGGAGAGTAACGGCCAGAGCCAGCTTTGGAAATCATTTGTATTTCGCGTGCGCAATGATGACAAACCGTGCGCCATTGAGTCCGTGAATGTACAACCAACCGAGGGAACGGTGCGCGCGATTGGCTCGCAAAAGTGGTTCCGCGCATCGGCGCAGGGCGAGGAAAACGGCTGCGGCCCGAATGGCGGCGCAGAATTGCTGAACGCGGCGGCGATGAGTTGGGCATGGACGGCCGCAGAACCGGCTGTGGTTGGACTCCAAACGTTTGACGTATCGGCGCGGCCGGCGGCTGGATGCACGGCGCAGTGTTTACTGACCGGTTCATCGCCGCAGGCACGCCTTTGCGGTAACGCGCGATTGGATGCGGGCGAGGATTGCGACCCGGCAAACGGTACGTGGTGCGCGGACCGCTGTTTGTTTGCCGGCACCGCGGCGCCGACGTGCGGGAACGGCAATGTTGATGAAGGCGAACAATGTGATGATGGCAATGCGGCCGCCGGCGATGGATGTTCCGACCGATGTCTTGCGGAAGGCGCATCGGCGACAAAGGTAACGTGCGGCAATACGGACATCGCCCCGGGCGAAAATTGCGATGACGGAAACATGAGCGCCGGCGACGGATGTTCGCCTGATTGTATTAAAGAAGGAACTGTATTATCCGAAGCATGGTGCCGCGCGCAGGGCGACGGCGCGAAAGACCGCTATCCCGCATGTGCGCAGGCGGTGCCGTCATGCGGCAACGGCGCGCTTGAAAGCGGCGAAGCGTGTGACCCTCCGCAGGCGGGTGTGTGTTCCAGCCGCTGTCTTTTTGCAGGCGGCGCCGGTAAAGAGAGCTGCGGCAACGGCGTTTTGGAACCGCAATTCGGCGAGGAATGCGATGACGCTAATCAGGCGCAAGGCGACGGTTGCGAGCAATGCCTCCTGCGCGGCTCGTCGCTTCGCTATGCGGCTGCGTCAATGTGCGGCGATGGGCAAGTCGGAATCGGTGAATCGTTCCGATGCGAATCCAATCAGCATGGTGACGGACGTCAAGACCCGCTCGTGCTCGCCACACTGCAGAGCATCGCCGGTCACGAACAAGATTTACAAGGCGAAGGCGCAGATGAAGCGCGCATAGAAAGCGCCATCCATGCCGAGGCGTCATACAACGATACTACCGGTTCCGGAGATGCGAAATTGGTGTTGCAGTGCGGCTTCACGCAAGCTGACCAATGCCCTGACCCGGATAATTACGGCGTTGGCTCAAACGGCTGTTGCTATGCGTATCCGACGGTGAGCGATATGGAGCCGGTCGGCGATGGCGCGTGCCGCAATCCGGCGCTTTCGTTCGTGATTGACTCCGGCATTTCAAATAAGTCGCTTGAAGGGAACATTACGATTGCCGTAGAACGGAGAAGCGACTGTTTGGAGGACGAGACGGAAATCGCATTTGACCAACAAACGGTGCGGCTGGCCGCGCCCACGTGGTGGGAACGATTTGTTGCGCGCATGCGTCATGTGATGAGTCTGTTATTTGTAGAAGTGGTGAACGCGGCGCCGCAACCGGGACAGCCGGGCGGTGCGCCGCAGCGGCCGGCGACGTGTTCCAACGGCCGCAAGGATGCGGGCGAAGTGCAAATAGATTGCGGCGGTTTGTGCGGCGCGTGTACGGGAGCGGTGTGTTTGGGCAATGCGCAGTGCGCAAGCGGGAGCTGTCAGAACGGCCGTTGCATTGCGGTCGCGCAACCGGCGCAACCGGCGCCCGCCAAACAACCGGCCGCTCAACCGGCGGCGCCAGCACAGCCGGCTCCGAAAGCGGGACAACCCGCGCCTGCACCTGGTGCGCCGGCTCCGGCCAAGGAAGCGCCCGCGGCAGGACAAGATGGCGCCGCGCCTGCTTTGAAAGGACTCGGCGAATTGCCCCCGGCGGAACCGGCAGGTGGGGCCGACGTAAAGGCATCGTTGAAACAGCAACAGGAATTGGAACAGGCAATCAAGGAACAGCGCAAGAAACAAGAGGCGGCGCGGCGAGCGGCAGGAGCGCCCGATCCTGCGCCGGTTCGTCCGGTAGTTGCGCCGGCGCGCTGGTGCGCCAGCACGCTCCAGGCGCGGTATCGCAACACAGTGAAGGACGGAAAGCCGAAAGTGGAGATAATGCCGCTCTCGCTTTTTGCGCCCAATACACGGTATCGCGTGATTATCAACGGTGGCGCGAACGGCGTGCGTGATGCGCGCAACGTGCCGTTGAAAGAAAATGTTGAGTGGCAGTTTAGCACGGGACCGCACGTGTGCACGCTGGACCAGGTGCGCATTGAACCGAACGCATGGGTGTTCAGCACGACACAGCAAGGCACCGGGCAGCTGTGCAGCGCGGATGCGGATTGCGGCGATGGCGGTTTGTGCGTGGACGCTGGAGGCGGCGACAAGCGATGCGACCTCTCGCGTCGTCGGTTTGTGGCGCGCGCCTACACAGGCATTGATGCCAATGCGCGCGAGATTGCGCCGGTGCCTAATTTTTACGATTGGCTCTACGAATGGAGCCCGACGCAGGACAGTATTGTAGACGTGGTCGCAGATGAAAACGCGAGTACGGCGCTCGTGGCCACGAAACAGGGCAAATCCGGCGATGAGACCGTCGCGGCAAAAGCGACCATCACCGCCGATTCGGTGAACAATCCATCGCAGGTACAAACGCGCGTTGTAACAGGCGCGTCATCAGTGAAAGTATCGGCCTGCGAACGGCCGTGGCCGGCGCTGGTCGGCGGGCCGCCGGTGTTTCCGTATGAAGATGTGGAGGGGAATGATGACGGCATCGGCGCAGCCGCGCCGGTCGGCACGCGAAACGTGTGGACGAATTTCAGCGCGTGGTACTGCATGGACGGCGCGTCAACCGCGACGACCACCGACAACCTCCCGGCGCTTACGCCGCAGTTCATTCAGTATAATAAAGAAGGGTCATCGCTCCTCAAGCGATTCCACCTGTTGACGCCCGACGGCGAGGCAGTCGGCATTATGGTGCGCACCAATCCGCAATGGCTCTCGCTCGCGGAGTGGTATGAGAATGAGTTCCCGGGCCAGGGGAAGCTGCGGCCGCTCCCGCCGATTGACGGCTTTGAGGCCGCGCAGTTGGCGGACACCGTTTATGTGAACGCGGTCAATTACGATGCCGTGGCCGGAACGTTGTACGCCAATGTGTACGTGATGTCTATGAGCGGCGTGGGACGGGCGAGGCCGTCGGCGGCGCTGCGGAATATTTTTGACCAACTCGTTAAAAATGTGCAGTTCACCGCCAATGTTGTTCAGTACAACCGATGCGCGGCCGCCAACAATCAGGACCCGGATATGGCGAGCCCGCGGTGTAGCGCCGATGTGGAATGCGCTGGCGATTGGGCTGGTCGGCGGTGTCTGGCGGATAAGGATAAATTGCGCCGTGACCTGACGCGCATGCACGATGCAACAGTGCTTCTCGGCAAACTCAAGGAGTATCGCCGCGTGAACGGCGGTTTCCCGCGTCTGAATGAAGTGGAAAATCAGGTGGGGAGCTTTGTGCCGTTCTTCACCACGAGCAAATGGGGTTCATGGCAGTCGGCGCTCGGCAATACGCTCGCAACGCGTGTGCCGGAAGACCCGGTGAACAAATTTGTCGGATGTTCCGCAGAGGAGGGATATGATTCTGAAACGTGCTGGAATAGCGCGGCGCAGACATTCCAGTGCAATGGGGGGAATGTGTATCAGTATCGCACCGCGCCCGACGGGCAGGCGGCCGATGTGTGGATGCATTTTGAGTTTTTTGACCCGGCGCAACGGGAACTGGCGGCGCAGATTGACGCGGCGGCGGGTGATGGCGTAGCGCTCCAAGAGGGGGCGTGCGTAGTGGAGGGTCAGGTAATCGGCGCGGGATCTGCGACGTGTGGCAATGATATTCTTGAGCCCGTAGAAATGTGCGACGGGGTGAAGACGGTGGAACGATGTCAGGACCCAAATGCATCGGCGCTCGGCCGACTCGTAGATGGTCAGACGGTATTTGACCGTGAACTGTGGCAAGTGACCGGTTGCCGCAATGATTGCGCGGCGCGGATTCAGGTTCCCATTCCAGTTGGTTTGTGTACCAACGGTGTCAATGTGTGCGCGAATAATCAAGAGTGTCCAGCGGGAAGCACGTGCCGTCTGCAGGGCGCCGGCGGTCAGCCCATCACACTCATGTGTGTGGGACGTCCGGAACTTGAGCGGGCGAGTGCCGCTGGTATTATTCAAGCGGCGGCAATACCAGGTGCATTATGCGGTAATGGACGGCAAGATCAGGGAGAGCAGTGCGATGACGGCCCGTCAAACGGACGGTATGGCGGATATTGCAATAGCACGTGCACGAGAACGACCGGATACTGCGGCGACCGCGTGTTGCAAGCGGAGGAGTCGTGCGACCCGACTGCGCCGCCAGTGAACAACCAGCAGGCAGGCGCCACTTGGTCGGAGCATCGCGAGGGCAGCTGCGGGTGGGATTGTCAATCGTACGGCGAGTATTGTGGTGACGGGACGATACAACAACAGCATGAGACCTGTGATGACGGCAACACCGCGGCAGGAGATGGATGCAGTGCGCCGCAATGTCAGGTGGAGCCGCAAGCGCCGGCAGTATGCGGCAACGGACGTAAAGAAGGCGCGGAGCAATGTGACGGCGGCGAGCGGTGCGACGCGCAGTGCCGCGTGATAGGCGCGTATTGCGGCAATGGGCTTATTGACGCCGGCGAGGTATGTGATAACGGTGACCAGAACGGCGTGGCGTGCGCCGGCGAATACGGACGACAGTGCTCCTTCTGTTCCGCCGATTGCCGCACGGTGCGCTTCGCGAGCGGGCCGTTTTGCGGGGATGGACAGGTGACGGCGCCGGAGGTGTGTGATGGCGCGGCGTTAACGGCGGGTTTTGTGTGTTTTGATAACGTACAGTTTAGAACGGCGCCCGATGCCACCAAGCGTTGTGAGGCTTCGTGTGCTGAACCAGCTTGTGTAGGGGATCGGTACACCTTATGCCACCTCGGGGAAACATGCGGTGAGGTTGGGCTTGCTATCTCAAATATTGACGGTAATGATACGTTTAGCATAACGATAAATCGTATTAGCGGCAACCAGGGGAGTCGTACGATTGAGGTGGCGCCAAACACGACGCTCACCTTTGATACGCTGCCTACGGGGCGATACCAGCTGGAGGTTCAGTACATAAATACATCTAATACTGATAACAGGTGCGCAGATTGTGTCGCATTGAAGAGTGACCCCGCACGAGGCGGAGTGGGGCGTATCCGCATTCAGTTTACGCCGCGCGTTACCGTTGATGAGGCGAGTTTTTCAAAGCACACGTCGGTGTCTCAGGTGTGGCAGCGGAATAACACGATTAAGCATTACTTTTTGGGTGAGGCGGCGCTCGAGAATAATGTTGTGACTAAGAATTTCTTTAATGATTGGCTGAGCGAACGCCTTATTGCGCGTATTGAGGAGCGGCAATATAACACCACCTTTTTGCAGTGGTTTGACGCGCATTGTCCAAGCCGGCGGCAATGTGATGGGATTGTTTTAAATAGTGCGCGATATTTTACATTGCGAAATGAGGCAAAGTGGTGGAGCGAGCGGCAGAGCACATTGGGGCGACCTGTGCCGGGCGAGATTACCGGGTCATTTTATGTTGACCGTGCGCATTCCATTATTATTCCTGATGCATCCGATGACACATTCAGCATGGGCGGCGGAGCTTCCTTCCAGTTTGATGTTTCCGGTTAATCGTTCACGTGTGATACAATAATAGAAACACTATGTTTGACAAACCATCACAACCCGGCGCGCCGGTGCCGCCGCCATCTTCCGCATCAACTCCACCGGCATCGTCATCACCAGCTGACCTGACCGGCCATCCTATTATGGATAAACCAACCGCAGTGGAAAGCGGGCGGCTGCAACCAACCAGTTCCCCGCCACCGCCGCCCTCGTTACCTCCCGCGCAACTCGCTGGGCCGGTGTTGGCGCCTGCGCAATCGCACAAGGCAAAGTGGATTATTTTGGGCGTGGTGTTGCTGGCGCTTCTCGGGGTGCTCGGCGTATGGGTCTATACGCTCAATCGTCCGTCAGATGCCGGGGACGCGGCGCCCGCGGTCACTGTCACGCCAGAACCTGTTCCTGATGGCGATGCGGATAAGGACGGTCTCATGGATAGCCGTGAACGCGAGCTTGGCACTGACAAGAACAATCCAGATTCAGACAATGACGGCCTGACGGATAATGAAGAGGCGACGCTTTGGAATACCGACCCGCTGATTAATGACACCGACAAAGACGGTTTTCTTGACGGTGAGGAGGTTGACAACGGTTACAATCCGAACGGAGCGGGCAAACTTTTTAATGTGAACGACGTAAATTTGTAAACATGTTTGGTTTTGGCAAGAAAAAAACCGAGGGGGCTGCGCCAATAGCTGGAGGAAGTCAGGAAGAAAAAGAAATTCTTGAAAAGGTCGTTTTTCATACGATGCCGAAAGTAGGCGAAGCGGCCGCGTTGGAGTTGGCGAATACGGAAGAAAAGAAATCGCAAGGAGCGGGTGAAAAGAAGCCGGAAGAAAAGAAAAAGGAAACAGAAGCGCCGCGGCCGTCGCTCGCGCCGCCTCCGCCGCCGAAACCGGCTATGGCGCCGCCTCCGCTTTTAGCAAAACAGCCGCCGTTGCCGCACGGCGCGGCAAAAATCGCGCCTATTGCCGCATCGGGAGGGAAAAAATGGGTGGTCATCGGCGTAGTCGCGATTCTGTTGCTCATTCTCGGCGCTGGCGGGTGGTATTGGTATCGGTTTGTACGTGTGGCGCCGGAAACGGAACGCGGGTCATTGACGTTATCGCCGGGAGCGGATGTTGCGGCGTCCGAAACAACCAGCGAACCGCAAACCGTTGGAACGCCGCCGCCTGTTTTCGCGCCGGTTGAAACGCACATGCTTGCCGACCGCGGCCTCGTGTCGTCGCGCGACAGCGATGCTGATTTGCTCACCGATATTGAGGAAGAATTATTTAGCACGGACGTCAATTTGCCGGATACGGATTTTGATGGCTGGCCGGACGGGTGGGAGATTGTGCACCTTTATGACCCATCACAGGGCAACGCGCGCCAGTTGATTGAAAATCCGCGCGTCACGGCGTTCACCAATGATGCCTATGGGTACGCCGTTCTGTATCCGAATACGTGGGTGGCGCAGGCGGTTGACAGTCAGGACATGAAAGATGTGTTGTTGACCTCTGCCACCGGCGAATTCATTCAGATTACGGCGGAAGCGTATGGGAATCAGGCGACGAGCACTTTGGAAGAATCATATCTTCGCAATAAATATCCCGGCGGTTCCGCGTACACGTTGCACGCGTTGAATAATAAATTTAATGTGCGCGGATTCCAGACCGCTGACGGATTGACCGTGTTTCTAGAAGGACATAAGACGCTGTACGTCGTGCGCTACATGCCCGGCTTGCGGTCAGAGATTAATTTCAAACGAATCATGGCGATGTTAGTCGCTGGATTTCTCGTGAACGAAGGCGTGCCTCCAGCGATTACCGCCGCCGCGTCGTCTCCCACCGTCTTTGATTTTATTGAACCGTCTTCTTCCACTTCCACGCCCATTGCCGCGGCGACGAGCACGCCATCGGCGACGTCTACTCCGTAACACGCCGTCTTGTATTTTTTGTCTTTGGCCGGTACCATGAAGATATGCAGTTCATGGTGCATCGGAAGGTTCGGGGCGCGCCGAGCGAGCGTTGGGTACAATTTGTACTCAAGGCAATCGCAAGGCGTCTTCCAAAAAAACAGCGCGCGCGCATGAAAAACGGCGCCGTGATTTTTGTCGGCGATGCGCGTATGCGAACATTCAATCGTATGCATCGCGGCAGCGACCGCCCCACCGATGTGTTGGCGTTTTCCGGAACTGACGGCGAGTTCGGTGATATCGTGATTGCGGTGCCGTATGTCCGCCGGCAGGCGCGGCGTTTCAAGGTGCCGTTCAAAGAAGAGTGCGCCCGCATGTTGATTCACGGCGCGTTGCATTTGCTCGGCTATAACCATCATGTCGCGCGCGATGCGCGTCGGATGTTTGAGTTGCAGGAAACAGTGCTCAACGATATACTGGGCCTGTCGCCGAATGCCATTTCAACTGCAATCGCAGCATTTCGGCCATAATTGTTTCAAAACTTTTCGGCTTATCTTATACAGATAAGCCTCAAAATTTATTCAACAATTCTGTCTCTAAATGCTGCAATTTCGTTATGAAAGCGCATTCGGCGACAGGCCCATGATAACTCTATGACTCGACGGAAGGGCGACCAACAATTACTGACCGGTCTTGATATCGGTTCAACCGCAGTGCGCATTGCGGTCGGGACCGTGGCGCCGACCGCCGAGGGTGAAGAGTTACACATCCTTGCCGCTGCGGAAGCGCCGTCGCAAGGCGTCAACAAAGGCATTGTCACCAGCATTGAAGATGCCGTTTCCTCTATTGCGATGGCGATGGAGCGCGCGGAGCGTTTGGTGGGCGTACCGCTTGAGCATGCGTGGGTTGGCATTTCCGGCACGCACGTGGAAACGCAGACCAGCAAAGGGACGGTGGTCGTGGCAAAGTCCAATGGCGAAATCACGTCCGATGATGTGGACCGCGCGATTGAAGCGGCGCGCACGATTGCGACTCCGCTCAATTACGAAATTTTGCACGTTATTCCACAGACGTTTACGGTTGACGGACAGCGCGGGCTTAAAAATCCGGTGGGTATGTCCGGCGTGCGGCTTGAAGTTGACGCCCACATCATTCAGGGCGTGAGCGCGCATATTAAAAATATCACGCGCGCGGTGTATCGCACCGGTTTGGACATTGACGACGCGGTGCTCGGCATTTTGGCGACGAGCGAGGCGGTGCTCTCATCGCGGCAAAAAGAATTGGGCGTGGCGGTGGTGAACATCGGCGGTTCCACCACCGGCGTGAGCGTATTTGAAGATGGGGATTTGTTGTACAGTGCGGTGCTGCCGATTGGGTCAGCACACATTACGAACGACCTCGCGATTGGTCTCCGCACCGATATTGATGTTGCGGAAGCCATCAAGGTGCGTTTCGGCACGGCGCGCGCGGGCGCCGTTGATAAAAAGGAAACCATCAATTTGAAAGAGGTCGGCAGCTTGTCCGATGAATCGGTTGCGCGGAAATACATCGCCACCATCACGCAAGCGCGCGTTGAGGAGATTTTGGATAAAATTGACGCAGTGCTTCAGGAGGTGGGGAAGGCTGGCAAACTGCCGGCCGGCATCGTGTTGACCGGCGGCGGCGCTGCGCTTGACGGCCTCGTTGAATTGGCGAAAGAACGATTGCATCTTCCGGTGTCGCTCGGCTATCCCGTGGGTATGGGCAGCGTCACCGACCGTTCAAATGATTTGGGATTTTCCACGAGCATCGGACTCGTGAAATGGGGGTATCTCGCGGCGCGCGAACAGGCGGGACGGGCCGGCTCGCCGTTCTCGCGGTTCGGCGTGGTTGACAAAGCGTCACAGCAGATTAAGGATTGGTTCAAATCACTTATCCCCTGAAGCCTTTTGACATCCTGTTGCGCCCTCCCGTATCATGTATGGTGCATGGTACGTTTTTATTTTGGATGAACACAAAATGTGTTCAAAGGTGTGCTCATGAACATTCACGAGCACACCATTCAGACACGAGGATTAAATCGTTAGTTCGACTATGCCAGAAGTTAAACCAGACATTGAGGGGTTTGCAAAAATTGCCGTTGTCGGAGTGGG
>JBBTYK010000016.1:12092-34128 GCA_038061815.1 Patescibacteria group bacterium
GCGCTGACTGTGGCGGTGGTCACGCGGCCGTTTAGTTTTGAAGGTGCGGAGCGCAAAAAAATCGCGGACGAGGCGCATGAGCGATTAAAAGATAAAGTTGACACCATCATCACCATCCCGAATGACCGAGTGCTGCACATCATTGATAAAAAAACGACGCTCTTGGAATCGTTCCGCATGGTGGATGATGTGCTGCGCCAAGGAGTGCAGGGTATTTCTGAACTTATCACGATTCCGGGCATCGTGAATGCGGATTTTGCCGATGTGCGCACCATCATGACCAATGCCGGTTCTGCGCTCATGGGCATCGGGGTTGCCACCGGCGAGAATCGCGCGATTGAAGCCGCGAAGCAGGCGATTTCATCGCCGTTGTTGGATATTTCCATTGACGGCGCGCGTGGCATTCTTATGGTCATCACCGGCGGTGATAACATGAGTATGCAGGAGATGCAGGAGGCGTCAAAGTTGATTACCTCAAGCGCCGATGAAAACGCGCGCGTTATTTGGGGCGCGGTGGTTGATACCACCATGAAGGATGAAATTAAGATTACGGTGATTGCAACTGGATTTGAACCATCAGCGCGTCGGGCGGTTGAATCGGAAGCGGCGGAGGAGGCGCCGTCGCCATACGCAGCGCGGTCGTCCCGTCCCGCCGCGCCATCGCGATTTACCGCCGGAGAGGGAGCCGCGCGACCTAACGCGGTGGAATCGGTTTTTGAACCCGCGTCCGAACCGGTGTCGCGCCGGCCGATTCGAGAAAATGCGCCGCCAACCAAACTTGAAAAAACTGAAGAGGAAGAAGAGCTGGAAATTCCGGCGTTCATTCGCCGGAAGATGCAGTAATCGCCTGCGCATGCTATACTGCGCCATATGAGGTGTCCGGTTTGCCGCCACCGCGATACGCGCGTGGTGGATTCTCGCGTCGGTCCCGATGGAACGAGCATTCGGCGTCGCCGGCTTTGCTCTTCATGCAAACATCGGTTTTCCACCATTGAGGAAATTGAATTGCTTGACCTCACCGTGATAAAAACCGATGGACGGCGGGAAGCGTATTCGGGAGAAAAAATGCGGCGGGGCATCCAGCATGCGCTTGAAAAACGGCCGTATACCGAACTCGCCTTCAAGACGCTCCTGCATCGCATTGAGCAGGACATTCAAAAATTGAAGAAACGCGAGGTGACGTCAAAAGAAATCGGCGAAATCGTCATGCGGTGCCTCAAAAAATTTGATAAAGTGGCGTACATCCGTTTTGCGAGCGTCTATCGTCAGTTTGAGGACGTTCGCACGTTTGAGCGCGAGTTGCGGCAGTTGCGGAGCGGCGCGGCACCGCTCAAAAAGCGGACTGGATAATTATTAGAAGAAGGAGGTATGAGCGAAGAATGGCATCGCGCCCTTAACAAACTCGGCACCGACAATCTCCACATGAATCGTGAGATTTTGGCCGATGTGCAGACGATTAAACGGCGATTGTTTTGGATACAGCTGATTGCATGGTTGAAATTGGCGCTTATCGCGACGCCCGTTGTTCTGCTCCTCATCTGGCTGCCGCCGCGACTCAAGGTGATTTGGGAGGATTATCAGAGTATCAGCAAAGAGCTTGAAGTGCTCGCCCGTTCCAGCACCAATCCCGTAGACCTTCTGGAGGTGCTGTTGCCGCTATTGCAGAAATAACGGCATCTGCCGTATAAATATAGTATTGTATGTCGATGAAACGCCTGTTACTTTTGGTTGTTGTGGTGAGTTTTTTGACCGGTGGCGCAGCGGGCGCGCTCGTTACGACGGTGAGGCAAAATGTCGCGGCGACACGCGCGCCGGGCACGAGCGGCGGGTTGCTGTTCGGTACGCGCGAAGTGGTGCAAGAGGAAAGCGCCGTTATTGCGGCGGTTGAACGCGTCTCGCCGGCCGTGGTCAGTATCGTGATTTATAAAAAACTCGGTTCGTTATTCAATCGGACGGGGCCATTCGCGTTTGACCCGTTTTTCTTTGGGTTTGACACGGCCGCGCTTCGCGATGACGGCGCACTGCGGCCGGTGGGCGGCGGGAGCGGATTTATCATTACATCTGACGGGTTGATTGTGACCAACCGGCATGTGGTTGATGACGGAAACGCATCCTATCGGGTGGCGCTGGCGGACGGGCGCGAGTTTGACGCGGAGGTCAAAGCAAAAGACGAGGTGTTGGATTTTGCGCTGCTGAAAATCAACGCGACCGATTTGCCCGTCGTCGCGCTCGGAGATTCTGATGCGATTCGCATCGGGCAGTCTGTGGTGGCCATCGGCAATGCGCTGTCTGAATTTGCGAACACAGTCACGAGCGGCGTGGTTTCGGGCATCAATCGTCGGGTTGTGGCGGGCGACGGCGCGGGGAGCGAAGTCATTGAAGAAGCCATCCAAACGGATGCGGCCATTAATCCAGGCAATTCCGGCGGGCCGTTGATTACGGTGCGGGGCGAGGTGATTGGCATCAATACCGCGGTAAGTCAGCAAGGCCAGTTGGTTGGCTTTGCGACGCCGATTAACGCCGTTAAGCCGCTCATTGCAAGTTTTGAGCAGCAAGGGAGATTTGTGCGTCCATGGCTCGGTGTGCGCTACACGATGCTGACGCCGGCGCTTGCGGAGCAGGCGAAGCTTCCAGTGAAAGATGGCGCATACATCGTGCCGCGCGATGCCGATGACCGTGAACCCGGCGTTGTGCCGGATGGCCCGGCCGCGAAGGCGGGTCTTAAAGAAGGGGATGTGATTATTGAAGTTGGCGGGAGGCCGGTGAACACAAAGCGGTCGCTCTCGCGCGTGATTGCGGAATTCCAGCCGAATACCGACGTAAACGTGAAAGTAATCCGTGATGGTGCAGAACTTACTTTGACCGTGCGATTGGGAGAGTTTGGGAAATGACACGCAGCCAATCCTACCAGGCGCGGTTCCCTCGGCGGGTGCCCACTCACTCAACACGCTCACGGCCGCCAGCGCGGCCGTTCGCTACGCTCGTGCCGAGCTCGTCCCGACAGGGTCGGGACACCAGGCCCGCTTCGGCACTCGCGATGTTTCGTTCGGGGCACCCGCCGAGAACCGTGCCTTAATCCGATTAGGGCGGAGGGATGCGAATTTTTCGCAAACTGGTAAGGGGCTCCGGTGAATTGCCTGAGGAACCTCTCGGAGCCGCGCCGGATTGGTTCCCGCCCTTTAGGGCGGGACGGCGCGGCGAGAGTGAGCGCGGCGCGCCGCTGGAGCGCGCCGACGCGTGTTCCGAAGGCAGTTCACCGGAGACCCTAAACCGTTAGCCGAGAAAAATCCGCTCCCGAGCCCGAAATAAATGTGGTATACTAATCTATATGCTCTCCACCGCGAAACAAACCAAAATCGTGTGTACCATCGGTCCCGCGTCGCACGATGTCGCAACGCTTAAAAAAATGATCACCGCCGGCATGAACGTCGCGCGGCTTAATTTTTCTCACGGAACGCACGAAGACCACGCAAAATTGATTCGCGTCGTGCGGCAGGCATCGCGTGAAATCGGCGAGCCGGTGTCGCTGTTGCAAGATTTGTCTGGCCCGAAAATGCGTGTCGGCGATTTGCCCGAAAAAGGCATTCAGCTGAAACGCGGCGAGGAAGTGAAAGTGGCGTTCGGGAAAGAATATAAAGGCGACGTGATTCCGGTTTCGTACCCGTACATCCATACGGATATTCGTCCGGGTGAGCAAGTGTTGCTGGATGACGGCTTGATGGAGCTCCGCGCCGTGCGCGTGTCCGGTAAAACGCTGCTGTGCAAAGTGGTGGTGGGCGGCACGTTGCTGCCGCACAAGGGATTCAACGTGCCCACGTCCACGCTTCGCATTGACACCATCACGGCGAAAGACCGCGACGATGTTGCGTTCGGACTCGCGCAGGATGTTGATTGGGTGACGCTTTCATTTGTGCGGTCGCCCGATGACATTCGCAATTTGAAAGACATCATCAAGCGTCATAAAAAGAACGGCCCAATGCCGCTCATCATGGCGAAAATTGAAAAACGCGAAGCGCTGATGCAGTTGGAAGAAATCGTGCGCGAATGCGACGGCATTATGATTGCGCGCGGCGATTTGGCGATTGAAACGAAGGCGGCCGAGGTGCCGGTGCGCCAAAAACAGATTATTGAAATGTGTTTGCGATTGCAAAAGCCGGTGATTGTGGCCACGGAAATGATGGCGTCCATGGCGAAAAATCCGCGGCCGACGCGCGCGGAATTGTCTGATGTGGGACACGCGGTAATGGACCACACGGACGCGGTGATGACTTCCGGCGAATCCGCCACCGGCGCCTATCCGGTTGAGACGGTTGATACCATGGCAAAAATCGCTCAATCAACAGAAAAATCGGTATTTGACGACTATCCGCTGGAGCTCCACGCAAAACATCAGCACACCCGTGACCGCATTGTGGGAACTACGGCGCGTCTGCTTGTTGAGCACACCAAAGCGGCGGCGATTGCATTTATGCCCGGACAGGAGCATCTTGCGCGGCTGGTGAGTCATTTTCGCGCGCAGGTGCCGCTGGTAGTCGGGGTTCGGAGCGCGCGCGAGGCGACGCATCTGAATTTGTGGTGGGGCGTGCACGGGGTTGCGGTAAAAGGCGACAAAAAAGCGAGCAAACAGCATCTGCTCGCGTGGATGCGCGACCACGGCATCAAAAAGGGCGCGACGGCGGCGTTTTTGTCGGCGCAGTACACGCCGGAGGATGAACGATTTTCATTGCAAGTGGAAGAAAAGAAAATATAGAAAGGAGGTGACGTATGTTTCCGACATTTCTCGTATGGAGCGGGTGGGGACTCTTGGCTCTCCGCCTTGCGGTTGGGTTTGTCTTTTTGCCGCATGGATTGGGGAAGCTCAAGAACACAAAGGGTATGGCGCAGGCGATGGGATGGAGTGCTGCCGCAGTCGCATTTCTTGGCTTTGTTGAAACGGCTGGCGCTATCTTATTGATTCTCGGGCTCTTGACCCAGCTCGCCGCGCTCCTGCTCGGTCTCGTCATGGCGGGCGCCATTTATTACAAGATTGTGAAATGGCACAAAAAATTCACCGGCGATGGCGGCTGGGAGCTGGATTTTGCCTTGCTTGGGGCAAATATCGCGCTCTTTCTTGGCGGCGCCGGCGTGTGGGCGCTTGATAGGATAGTTTTCTAACAAACCATCCACAGGTCATGTCTTGAAAAGAACGCTGCGGTGCGCAGCGATTTCGTGATATAAT
Organism: Patescibacteria group bacterium; assembly: GCA_038061815.1. Classification (GTDB taxonomy): domain Bacteria; phylum Patescibacteriota; class Patescibacteriia; order Magasanikbacterales; family JBBTXJ01; genus JBBTXJ01. Next base: position 17,311 of record JBBTYK010000016.1, read on the forward strand.
TCCCGCACCGATGAAGCACTTCGGAGGTCCATCAAAGGGGAATTGGTGGGAAAAGAAACCAGGCAACCCTCGCGTTTCTTGGTTTTTGTATTTTCGTGAAAAAATAACCGACAGGCCGCCGCTTTGGAAACGCGTTGCGCGGCCTGTTTTAGTTATCGTCACTGCGCTCACGTTCGCGCTCGCCGGCATCATGCCAACCATTCAAGAACACGTGCGTGTGGCGCGGGCGGCCACCCTCACCGTGTGTGCAAGCGGCTGTGATTATGCGACGATTATTCTTGCTGTCAACGCATCATCGAATGGCGATACCATTTCAATTGGCACAGGCACTTTTTATGTAACATCCACGCTTAATTTGGCGAGCAAGGCAAAAATTTTTGATGGTGGCGGCGCCGCAAATACCACGCTGATTGCGAGCACGAGCGCCACATATATATTTTCCAACACCACTGATGCCGGTCTTGCCACCACCTACACCATCAAGGAGATGACGATTAACGAACAATCGGGTACTGCTCCGGGTATTTTGACCTTCAATAACCAAACAACGCCGGTTACGGTGAATTTTACGGATAATACCGTTACTTCATTCGGCAACACCTCCCGTGGCATTATTGCCGTATCGTCAGGAAATACGTCCGGTATCACGGGAACGATCACCGGCAACACGGTTACGATGGATGGTTCAACTGATATCGTGGTTGATTGGGATGGGGTTGGCACCACCAGTACCATTACCTTTGCAACCAATACCGTCACAAATGGCGCAACCCCGTTTGATTTCAACAACGGGTCAGATGTTGGAAGCACACTCACCGTCAATGGTAACACCGCAAGCGGCTTTGGAACGTCAATGGTCTCCATTTCAGGTGGTACCACCGTTAATGTGTATAGCAACACCGTTACGGGTGCTAACACTAATGAAGGTATCGTCATCTATCCTGATACGGGCGGTACAACCAGCGTGTACAGTAATAGTCTGACCATGGGAGACGGGACAAGCAATAACGGTATTGACGTATTTTTGGGGAGCGGCCAGGTGACCGGCACGCAAATGAATATTTATCGCAACCTTATTACCGGGAGCGATATTGGTATTGACATTACCGGCAATGGTTCAAGCGCCGGCGCGGTCAATGTGTATAACAACGTGCTGTACGCTTTGAACAGCTCTGGTATTACCACGGGTGGAGAAAACATGGTGGAAAATATCTTTAACAACACCATTGATAATTCACCGGCCGGTATCAACGGAGGTAGCGCGGACAGCGGAACGCAGTTGAACATTATTAATAACAGCTTGAGCGACACCGGAAAAGGCGGTCAGTATGTGCTCTCATGCGGCACGGGAAATGAAAAAATTTACAACAACAACGTCTACACGTATACGAACTTGAATAACAGTTGCGGCACCTACTCCATCGGAGGACAGGGCAACATCAACGTGGTGCCGGGATACGCAAACCACAACGGTAGTGATTTTTCTCTGTCCGCCACTTCAACATGTGCATCCGCCGCCGACAACTGTGATTCCGGTATGGCGTCTACGACAATTTTTCAGGCGCACGTGTCGTCCGGAGGCGCGAACACGCTTGTTTCGGCGACTGACCTTGCGCAAATTGACATGTTTAACGGTTTGGGCATTGCGATAACCGCCGGCACGGGTTCCGGTCAAACGAACACCGTGAGTGACGTGGTGTCAAGCACCGATACTATTACCGTGAGTTCAAACTGGAGCACCCAGCCGGATTCAACGTCGGTATTTCGTGTATATCTTGACATCACGAATGACTACTCGGGTAATACGCGGCCTGATGCAGGAACAAGCATAGCCGATATCGGCGCTTACGAATTGGTCACCAACACCGCGCCAACGCCGCCGTCCACACTGTACGCCAGCAGCACGAGCGCGCAATCCGGCTCCACGAATCCGTCAAACGTCAGTAGCACCTCGCCGTATTTCAGCGCGATTGCGAATGATTCCGATGCCACTGAAAATTTGGTGAAAGCGCGTGTTCAAGTGGGGACGGACAGCACTTTCGCAAGCAATGTTTATTGGGATTCGCAACAAACGGCCATCGCGACCACCACGAAAGGGAACCGTATTTCTGACATTCAGTTCAATAATTTCGGCGCCACCGCCACCACAACGCTCTCTTTGAATGACGGCGATGTGACGTACTATTGGCGCATCAAACTGTGGGACGACGGCAGCTCAAATGCAGAAGGCGCGTGGTCATCGGTTTCTTCAACGGCCTCGTTTACCTTAGTTGATGTTCCGACAACAACATCTGGCGTTGCGGCGGCCTATGTTTCGGATAGCGCCATCACCGTAACGTGGACTGATAATTCCTCAACTGAAACTGGTTTTGTCATACAACGAAGCGCCAATGAGGGTTCTTATAGCACGGTTTCCACCACCGACCTTGGTATTATCAGTTATAGCGATACGAGTGTATCGGCGAACAGCCAATACATCTATCGCGTTGCGGCGCAAAATGCGGCCGGAACGTCCGCGTATACCACCTCAACGGCAGTTGCCACCACGCCGTCCGCGGCCACATCGGCAACCACCACCTATAATTCAGACACGTCAGTCACGGTTGCGTGGACCGACAATTCATCGTATGAATCCGGATTCGTCGTGCAATCAAGCGTGAATGACGGTTCATACAGCACGGCCTCCACCACAGCCACAAGTACGGTCAGTTATCCAGACACCAGCACCGCGGCGGACAATAAGTATATTTATCGCATTTTTGCGCGGAACTCGTTTGCCACATCCACGGCCGTCACATCAACCGCGGTGTACACCAGTTCTGATGCGCCGACAATCGGTTCGCCGACCGTGAACAGCACCAGTTCTATCGCCTGGGCATGGACGGACAACTCAAATTACGAAGAAACGTTCCGTCTGGATTTTACCACCGGCAGCGGCACGGATGTTGACGACATCGCGTCAACGTCGGCGTCACAAACGACCACCGGCCTTTCGCTCAACACACAATACGCGGTGCATATTCACGCCTACCGCTCTGACCGCGGCGAATCCACGGCATCCGCCACCTCATCGGCGGTGTACACGCATGCGGCGATTCCAGGCACCGTGAGCGCCTCGTCGCAAACCACCGGCGCGCTCACCGTCACCTGGAGCGCCGGAAGCAATCCAGCCAGCACGGAGTTTTATGTTGACAACATCACCGCCGGCACCAACTCCGGCTGGATTACGGGAACGAGCACCGCATTTTCCAGTTTGAACGCCGGCACGCCGTATTCATTCCGCGTTAAAGCGCGGAACGGCGACGCCGTAGAAACCAGTTCCGCGAGCACCACTGAAGTAAGCACATTAAGTCAAGGTGGCAGCAGTGGCGGGGGCGGCGATGGCGGCGGCGGGGCCGGAGCGCCGTCGGTTACGGCCGGACCGGATGTCACTACGTTGCCTAAAGAAAAAGAAAATCTTGAGAAAGAAGAGCTGGGGTCGTTCTATATAAACGATGGCGCCAAGTGGACGAATAAGTTGGACGTGACGCTTGGATTTAACGTGGCCAAAGTAACGCATCTCGCCGTGGCGGACAATCCCACCATGAAAGGCGGCTCAATCGTGCCGTATGCGTCTTCCATGAAATGGACGCTGGCAAAGGGCGACGGGCCGAAAATGCTCTATGCGCAGTTTTATGACTTGACAAGGGGCGTCAAGAGCGCGGTGGTGAAGGTTTCTATTTTGTTGGACGGCACACCGCCCGGCGCGCCAAAAATTACCAATGCGCCGCCGTATGAAGACATCAGCGATTGGTTGAAGAACGGCGGGCAACTCAAAGGCACATCTGACCCGGAAGTGCGGATTGTGTTGCTGTTGCAGCGCACCGACCTTACGGACAAAATTCGCAAGAAAGTCCTTGAACTCCGCGCATTGCGCCGGAAAGCGCAAGGGTTGAAAGAGCAACAACAGACAACCAAAAAGAAGGCCGAGGAGGCCAAGCGGCGCGCGGAGGAAACGCAAAAAGAGGTGAATGCGCTTTTGGAAGAGGTGCAAGAGCTTCAACGACAACTGGATGCGTTGCAAGGTGAGGAGGCGACGGCGCAGGCAGAGCGTGAGCGGCTGCTTCGAGAAGAGCAGGCGATACGCGCCCGCATTAACGCGCTTGAAAGTGAAAAGAAATCGCTTGAGAAAGAAGAGAAGAAAGGGCCAACCAAAATTCAGGTTTCCGAACACGGTAGCTTAAAAACCGCGGAGGAATTTTTTGAGGAGGTGCGCATCGCGGCGGTGAACAAAACCACGCACAAGACTGAATCTGACACGCAGGGTGATTGGGCCTATACGTTTGCGGCCGGCACGTTTAATACGCAGGGCGAGTATTCAATAGCGGCGAATGCGGAAGACGGCGGTGGGAACAAGAGCGGCAGCACCGAGACGTCATTTGCGACGCTTAGCGGCGATGCGCCAAAGACAACCGAGCCGCCGAAAGAGGAGGAAAAGGCAGTGACGACGACGCCGACAAAGAAATTGCCTGAACCGACAAAAGAAGAGCCGAAGGAAACAACCGTCAAAAAGCCGGTTCAGCCGGCGCAAGAACCAACCGAAACCAAACCGGCGCCTGTTATTGCGGTGCCCGGTGAGACAGGCCAGCAGTCAGTGGAGACTGGCGGAACGCCATCGGGCGGTGAGGGCGCGCCAGTGAGCGGCGGCGAGGCGGCTGCCGGAGGTGAGGCCGCGTCCGGCGCCGGACAACCGCAGACGGTTGCGGAGACAATTACACAGGCAACCGAAATTGTCACAGCAGTCGCGCAGGCAGTTGCGGAGACGGCAACCGTGGTCGCAAAAGAAACCGTGAAGGAGGTAACGCGCGGCGTCGTGCAGACCTATCAGGTGGCGAAAGTGGTGGCGGATAATCCCGTGGTTGAGAAGGTGAACGAAACGGTCGCCGCGCCGACCGTGGCCGCGGCCGCGGTTGCGAACGTGGCGTCGTCAACCACGACACTTCCCACCATGTTGTTGTACCTGCGGTTCCTGTTTCTTCAGCCATCCATGCTGTTCGGCCGCAAGAAAAAGCGCGCATGGGGCGTGGTGTACAACGGCTTCACCAAAGTGCCGGTTGATTTGGCGCTCGTGCGTCTCGTGATGAAAGAAAAAGGACAGGTGCTGCAATCGCGGGTGACGGATGTCGCGGGACGCTATTATTTCCTCGCCAAGCAAGGGGAATATATGCTTGAAGTGGCGAAACCCGGCTTCGGTCCGGTGAGCAAACATCTTGCGAAGGTGGAAGAAGACGGCGAGTTCAAGCCCATTTATCACGGCGACGCCATCGCCGTGACGGTTGACGCTACGCCGGTCCAGCCGTGCGTTCCGCTTGACCCTGACGCTAAAAAAGAGGACGTCAAAACAACCGTGAAACGAAATGTGTGGAAGCATGTGCAACAGGGGGTATCCGGCGTTGGGTTTGGATTTTCCATGGCGTCATTCGCCGTGTCGCCTTCGTGGTGGGTCGGCGCATTGCTGGGTGTGCATGTGACATCGTTTCTGTTCTTCCGTCGTCTCTCAAAACGAGAGCGCGGCGCGAATCAGTTCGGAACCATTAAAGATAAATCAACCGGCAAATCAATCGCGCAAGCAGTCGTGCGCATTTTTGACGTGGAATACAACAAACTGCTTGATACGCGCGTGACGGACAAAGACGGCCGCTATGTGTTTTTGGTGGGCCGCAACAAGTACTATCTCATGATTGAAGCGCCAGGGTTCGCGCAATATCTCTCGCAGCCGATTACGATGAACGAGATGGGCGCGATTGTCGCGGACATCGCGCTGGTGCCCGGATTCAAGTCGGCTGAAGCGCCGACGCCGGAACTGGCCGCTGCGCTTGCCGCGGGCGAGCGGAAAGAAAAGGAGGCCGAGGTGCGCGACCCGTCCAAGACGCGTATTTCTGCCGATGGTATTCCGCAGCCGAGCGTCGGGTTTTTGAAAAACATGGGCGTCATGGCGGAGACGCTTTCAAAAGGTATGCTCGGCGCCGAAATGCCGCTCGTCGCGGCGGGTGTCGGCGGTACACAACAAAACAACGTTACTCAACCGTCAACACAGCCTGTGTCTGGTTGGTCTCCGAAGTTTGCTTCATCGGAAGACAAGCCGCACACGGGCGGTGTTGCTGGTTGAGTTTTTTGTTAAAAAAACAGGGCACCCGATAATCGGATGCCCTTTGCGTTAGTTGAGGAGCGCGGCGGTGCGAGGTTCTTCGCCCGTCACGCATTCCAGCAGCCGAATGAACGGGAACCCCCGTTCCGTCTCGGCAAAGAACGTCTGTTCTGATTCGCGTCGCTCAACGCGCCACGTGTTCGTCTTCTGATTGAACCGCACCCACAGCGTCCCTACCACGCGGTGTCGGAGTCCGCTGGCATCGCTGAACGGCTCCACCTCAATCTCGCGGAGCCCCGCAAAAATCCTCACGTACGGCTCCCAGTATCCGCTTTCGCTCTGGCGGTAGCGGAGCCGCATCTCCTCGCGATTGAGCCGTTCGCCTCCATCGTAGACGGAGACCCACACGAGCACGTCGCGGCCGCAGAAGCCTGGGTTGTCGGTCGGCGTGAAGCCGTCCGGACACTGCGCGCTAACGCGCGGGATGGTGAGGTCCACCATCTCCGCGGCATCGCCCGTTGTCCTCCAGAAGTGGAGGATGACAGGGGACTTCTTCGGCTCCTCCCCGCGCGCCCACCGGGCGCTGAAGGCGGTGAGGAGCCCGAACGCCACCACGGCGACTGCCACCACGACTGCCTGCTTGTTGCTCATCGGCTGTCCCTTCCCTTGTTGGCTGGGCAATAGTATACGGGATGGGCGAAAATTCGTCAAGCCCCTCGTCATTCCGAGGACTCCAGCGAAGCTGGAGGACGAGGAATCTAAGTGCGGACCGGACGGGATTCGGACCCGCGATCTCCTCCGTGACAGGGAGGCGCTTTAAACCGGGCTAAGCTACCGGTCCACGATAGCGGAAACATTGTAGCATTTTTGAAAGAGCGTGTCCAGCCTCGCAAACAAAAAAACGGCGCAGAAAGAGCCTGACTACATCGTAGTGGAGTGAAGGAGGGGGCACTACTCACACGACTAGCCAAGCTCTTTCCGCGCCGTTTGTGCGGCTATGTTATCTGTTCAATTATTTTTGTCAAGATTGCCGGTTCTTTTGCCGCCAGCTCCGAGAGCACTTTGCGGTTCAATCCTACCTTGGCCCGATGGAGCTTGTCAATGAGGACGCTGTAAGAAAGGCCGTTGGCCCGCGCCGCGGCGCCGACTCGCACGTTCCACAATCTTCGGAATTCGCGTTTTTTGTTTTTTCGTCCTTCGTACGCAAACATGCCGGCGCGCGTCACGGCTATCTTCGCTCGCTTCCACACGTTCTTGCGGCCCCATCGAAATCCTTTGGCGCGGCGCAAAACGGCTTCGCGATGTTTGACATGGATAGTTCCTCGTTTGACTCTAGGCATAGGGCGCTGCGCGCAATACGCGCTGTCGTTCCGCCGATGACACCGCGTAATCGCGGCGTTTGTTGCGGGTTACTTTTCCGGATTCGCGCGCGTTAAAATGGTCCTGGCCGCCGGTGCGTTTCATGACCTTTTTGGATTTTGTGATAATAAACCGCTTTGCGGTTGCTTTGTGGGTTTTGAGCTTTCCCATAACGAAACCGTATCGTACCAGAGGGGCGCATCGGCTGTCAAGAGCTTCTATGTACGGGCGATTACCGCGAAGATTTTTGGCCCCTGCGCCGTCACCGGCTGGTCAACGCGCACCGGCAAATCTTTGTTGACGGCGGCGATAAAATTTTTGACTACTTCTTCGGCGCGGTCGCGGAAGGCCCGTTCACGGCCCTTCATCATGAGTTCCACTTTCAGCTTGTCTCCGCGTTCCAAAAATCGGATGCCCTGCTGTTTGCGAATTTCAAGGTCGTGCTCGCCGATGCGGATGGACAGCCGCACGCCTTTTACCTCCGTCACATGCGCGTGCGTTTTTTGCTTCCGCGCCTCTTTTTCTTTTTGGTATTTGAAGTGGCCGAAATTGAGTATGCGGCAGACCGGCGGTTCCGCTTTGGGATTGATTTCAACCAAGTCAAATCCTTTTTCCTGCGCTTTGCGTATCGCATCAGCCGTTCGCAGAAGGCCGAGCATTGCGCCCGCATCATCAATAACGCGGACTTCAGGCACGTTGATTTGCTCATTGACGCGATAGGTTTTTCCCACCGGCTCCGGCGCGCGGCGTTTGCGTGAGATTCTCATGGATAGAGTGTAGCAGAGAAGGCGGGAGACATCAAGAGCGCAGTGTATCTTGAAGCGATGCGAGGCGCAGATAAAATCCCTTCGTGTGGATGGAGTTCAGTTTCAGTTTGCAGTAATCATAATGGTGCATCCATTCGTGGAGGAGGGTGGTGAGAAATGTTTTGGGCGCGAGCGGCTGGCCGCGCACCGCCGTAAAATTGGTGATGTAGATGTATCGCGATGCCGGACGATAATACCCGTACCGTTTGAACACGGTGCGGCCGCCGTGTTTTTTGTGGTATTGTTTTGCGGGCGAAATTTTTAGTTGCACGATGTCAATTTCCGCGCAGTCTGCCAGCTCATCAAGTAATGCATCGCCGAGTTTTTGCCGGAACAACACGGTTTTTGAACGCAACAATTTTTGCGCAATAAACCGCGCGCGTCGCGACACGGGAAAATCTATGGTCAAAATCGCGTTGCTTTTTTCGTAGTTTGAACGCATGGGTACCCTGGGTTCACTTGACAGCATTATTTCACATATGATACACTAGTGTCAAATATATGAAAAGCAAAAAAAACCTTTTAGAACAGCTGAAATCCCTACCGCACTTCAATAAAAGTACTGTTTGTCAACTTGGTAAACAGCTGGGGCTTAAAGATTCTACGATTAATACCTACATTAGCCGGTTTTTGAAGTATAAGGAAATTATACAGCTAAAAAGAGGAACATATGTTTCGGTTGATTTCTTTGAGAAAAACAAGAACGATATTTCTTACTCGTTTTATCTTGCAAACATAATCCGCACGCCGTCATATGTGAGTTCTTGGGCGGCACTACAGTATTACAGTCTGACCACAGAAGCAATTCATTCGGTTACTTCTGTGACCCCAAAAGTGACAAGAGAATACCAGACTAAAGCCGGAAATTTTGCGTACCAGTCGATTAAAAAAGAACTTTTTACTGGTTTTGCTCTGACAAAAGGCAAATTTGATTTTTTTGTTGCCTCGCCGTCAAAGGCATTGTTTGATATTCTCTATTTTAGAACGAATCAGTTCCGGAGTATATCCAATGAAAATATAAGAGGATTAATTGAAGAATTGCGGATAGATATAGATGAGATGAGCATAGAAGAACAGGAAAAATTTTATTCAATGATTAAAAAATACTCCCATGAGTGAACATATAACTACAATCCTAAAAAGAAGGCTGGAAGACCTAACCACTTACGGTGGTATTGATGCGGAAACGCGTCGTAATGCGCTCAAAGAAGAATTGCAGTATTACGTTCTCAATTTTATTTATCATCATCCGGAATATAGTAGCTGGATTATGTACGGCGGTTCGGCATTGCGTATCATCCATCGGCTTCACCGAATGTCAGTAGATTTGGATTTCGAAATCTCGCATGCGGTAACCGAAAAATTTTTGGAAGAACTCAAGAAAGAAGCAGAGAAACACTTCCTCAACATCTATGGCGCAGGTTCTGATTTTATGACCGCTAAAACAACAACCAGTCGAGGATTACTGCTTAAATTTCATGTCGGTGAAGAACTCAGTTTTGGGCATCCATCAAAGCAGGTTCATGTAAAAATTGATCTCAATCACTTTGTTGCGCCTAAAACAGTTACCGAACGCTGGCCGATAAACCACGATCAGCTTTCTTTTGTCATTATCACCTATAACATGGCTTCTCTTATGGCGAGCAAACTGGCCGCCATTTTCCTGCGAGGAACTCGTGGTGTCGGCGAAGCTGTTTATGAGGAAAAAGGCCGCGACATTTATGACCTGCTCTGGTACATGGACAAAAAGATAGTGCCGGACTTTGATTACCTCATCGCCAAAAGAATTGATGTCAAAGATCCGCGTGCACTGTTTGATAAACTCACACTTCAGATGAACAAAGTGAGCGACAAAAATCTTGAGCAGGACCTTGAGCCGCTGTTTGTGGACAAGACTTATATAAGGAATTGGCTCACAAATTGGCGCGAGAGTTATCTGCGACTTTTGGAAGAATACAAAATCCACACCGTAAAAGAGCTGGAGAGTATCGGTATACATCAGGATTTCAATACCGACATGTTTTCTTTTGTGTACTGGTATACGACGGAAGACGGAGGATCAATCAGGATTGTCTACAATCTGAGCGAATACTGGATTATGTTTGACGAAGGTAATTTACAGATTGAGATAGATAAAAGCTTGGAAGACAAGGTGGATTTCAGGAATAACGACGTAAGCAGTAGTCAAATTCCTCAAGAAAAGCTCAAACAGTACGCAGCACTCTTTTACCAGAAAACCGAAAAATACTTTAAGAAGACCAATGGAGTTATGCTCGGTGATGTTATTATTACTAAAGTCATCCGGATGACTGCCGATAACCTGAATCAGAAAGAACAAATTGTGCTCAATAAGTCAGCGCTGCTTTCGTGTGAACTTGATGACTTAGTGAAATAGATTTTGTTAAAGGAAATCACCAAGAAGCATCTGGTGAAGCATTACAAAAACACCCCCTGTGCAGGGGGTGTTTTTGTGTGGTGGAGATGGGCGGAATTGAACCGCCGTCTGGAGCGTTTCCACGTGTCGCGGTGATACAAGCGTAGGACGTTTTGGGATTTAACGCGGAGGTATGAAGCGTCCAAAAGCGCTCCGCGCGAGTCTCTGAAATTTCGGCGGGGGAGACGAGACTATCTCGCGCGCCTACACTCGATGTATAACACCGCTATCCTGCTACCGAGTATCGCAGAGCGATGGCTATCGCGAGAAATTACGCGACTGCAGTTGCGAATGCGGGCACCGCGAAGACATTCTTCACAGCATCACGCATGCGCGCAAATAAGTTTGCACTTATTCGTAGTGCACCGTTGATTTGCGTCGGGCGGTGCGCCGACGGCTTGCCGCAGCACGGTTCACGTCCATCGACACCGATCATCCCCGTTTGATAACGCGTTTGAGTTCGCGTTCGGTTTCACGGCGCTTAATGGTGGCGCGCTTATCGCGCTGTTTCTTTCCCCGGGCCAGGCCCAGGGCAACCTTGATAAGGTTCCCCTTAATATAAACAGTTTCTGGAACGATTGTCAAGCCCTGTTCTTGAGTTTTACCCCGCAGGTAGCCGATTTCCTTTTTATGGAGCAACATCTGCCGCGTGCGCGTGGGGTCATACCCGGGCTGTTTTCCGGCTGGCGGATACGCCCGTACGTGCATATTAAGCAGTACCGCCCCGGCTCCGGTAATCGCCGCGTACGCGCCCTTCAGGCTTATATGCCCCGCTTTCACGGATTTTACCTCCGCGCCGGTCAATTCCAATCCAGCCTCGAAGGTTTCCAGGATGTCATAGTCAAAGCGAGCGCGTTTGTTCGTGGCGAGGATTTTCATATATACTACTAGTATACTAAGACGTATGTCAGCGAGCGTTGTTACCATCAGCACCAAGACCATCGGCAAGGTTATCCTCGCCGGCCTCCTGTTGTTGTTACTCTACACCATCCGCGATATTTTGCTCCTATTTTTCGTTGCCGTGATTCTGGCGTCGCTCATTGACCCATGGGCCACCTGGTGCGCGAGCAAGCGCATCCCGCGCGCTATCGCGGTTATTCTTGTGTACATCGTGCTCATTGGCATCGTGGCGGGCGTGGTGGTGCTGCTCGTCCCTACTATCGTAAATGAAAGTCAGGCATTGGTCAAAAGTATAGGGACGTACTGGGAGGAGTTGGCGCGCCGCACAGGCAATTTTGAGCAGTTTTCCACGGACTTCAACATCCTTACCAAGATTCAGGAATCGTTGTTGCCGTCTGGCGATGCGGTGGGTAAAACCATCGGCGGAATCGTGGCAACGGTGAGCAGCGTATTCGGCGGTATTTTTTCGCTCATTCTTGTTTTCGTTTTTACGTTTTATCTTGTGACGGAAGATGAGGCGATTACGCGCTGGCTGCGGTCGCTCGCGCCAGATGAGTACCAGCCGTTCATTGTCCAGCTCGTAAACAAGATGAAAAAGAAGCTCGGGCACTGGCTGCGTGGCCAGCTCGTGTTGAGCGTGTTCATCGGGCTTATGGTGTATCTGGCGCTTCTCGCGCTCGGCGTTGACTACGCGCTGGTGATTGCGCTCATGGCCGCGGTGGCTGAATTGGTGCCGTACGTCGGGCCGGTGTTGTCCGCGGTACCTGCCATTTTTCTCGCATTCGCCCAAACCGGCGGCGCGGCGCTCCCCATCGCGGTTGCCGTAACCTTCTGGCTTATTCAGGTGATTGAAAACAATCTGCTCGTCCCGCGCGTTATGCAAAAGGCCGTTGGGCTGAATCCAATCGTGAGCATTCTTTCCATTTTAATTAGCGCGCAACTGGCGGGCATTATTGGTATTCTTATTGCGATTCCGCTCGTTACCGTACTCTCGGTATTTATTGAGGAGGTGCACACTGTCAGGTCACATGAAACGATATCATAGATTTCATCGCGACACCGCGCGAACGCCCACGCTGTTTTTCGTGGCGTTGTTTGTGTTGGGAACCGCGGCGCTCGGCGGGATGTTTGTGTTTGGAGATAGGAAGACGGGAGAACAATCATCGGCATCCGCCTCTGGCGGAAACAATCAGCAAGCAACCACTCCCGCTCCACTTCTCGCGATTGACAATAACGAATATCGCGCCGCCGCGCGCGCGGCCCTTGACGCATTTGTCGCTGATGCCTCCCGTGTAATGGGCGGCTGGGTTGATGACCCCGCGTGGGAAAAACGAGTGCGGCAACCGGGCGCGTTGACGGGGATTGACCGCGCGGCATCACAGTTGCGTGAGACACTGATTGATACGCGCGTTCCGGCAAACGCGCGTACGCGTCATTTGCTTTTGGTGGTCACCGTAGAGGAATTGCTTGAAGGGTTGCGGAATGATAGGGTTGACGTGTTGGAAGGCTCCCTTCTTAAACTGGGTGAATGGCGCGTTTCATTATGAACTACCTCTCGCCGAAAGCGTTGATTGCCACCGTAGTGTTCGCCATTTCGTTTGTATTTTTGTCGCGCGTGGGCGGATGGTTCGGGGCGCTCTTTTGGGTTGCCGTGATTCTGGCGGCTGCGCATCTCGCCATCCGCGGCGCGCCGCGCATCGGCGATGCGGACGTTTCGCGGTTTACGGTGAGTGTCCCGTTTTATCTGGGAATGCTGGGATTTGTGACGCTTTTTGCGCTCGTTGAAAAACCGGCGCTGCGATGGGGCATCATGGCGCTCGCCGTCTTTGTGGTGTTCGTGGTGCTTCACACGCTTTACCGCAGCAACGTGCCGGAAACATTCCGTCCGCGGTTTCTATTGCCCATCATGCGCATGACACTCTATGCCGGCGTGTACGGATTGTTTACGGCGACATTCGGATTCATGACCTTGGTGCAGCTGCCGATATGGCTCGGTACGCTCGCCGTTCTCGCGGTTGCGGGCCTTGCGAGCTGGAGTCTCTTGCGTTTGGCCGGCGTTGGCAATGACCGCGCGTACCCAGCGGCGCTCGTCATTACCCTCTTGACGTTTGAACTCTTTTGGGTTACAACATTCTTCCCCGTTGGCTATGCCGTGCAGGGATGGCTGCTCGGCGGGTCGTTCTACGCGCTCGTGCAGGGCGTGATGCTGCGATTCCATGAGACGGGACGATTGGAACGCCGTAGTCGCGCGCGGCTGATTGCCGCGGTTATCGCGATTGCCTTCGTCGCCCTCGCCGCTCGTTGGGTTTAGTATGCCTGCTCCACATTTACCCCCTCAAACCAACAGTCTGAAATGGCATGAACGTTGGCTTTTCATCCGCCTGATTTTTTTTATACTGCTCACGGCGCTCGCCGCCGGCGCCGCCGCCGCGCTCGTCGTGCTTGCATGGTATCCGGCGATTATCGGCATCGGAATGGACCAACGTCCGGTCGTTGCGCCGATTGTCACCCTTCGTCCGTCACCGTCTCCTGACACGGCCGCGCTGGCGCGCGCCATTGAGCAGGTGACGATGTATGTGTATCGCGCGAGTGACCGCGCGCGCGTCGGCGGCGTTGAGTTGTATCCCACGCAGAATGCGGTGGGTCGCGGCGTGTTGTTGACCACTGATGGCTGGCTGCTCACTACGAACGCCGTTGCGCAGGCGAGCACGGATTTGCGCGTGGTTGACGGCCGCGGCGCCGTGTACGCCATTGAAAAACAAACGCGCGATTCAGTCACCGGCTTATCGTTTGTTAAAATCGCTGGAACCAATTTGTCCGGCGTGCCGCTCGCCGACCGCGCAGTTCCCAAACCGGGCGCCGTGGTGTACAGCGGCATCGGCGCATCCGTGAATCCGCACGTCATCGGTCCGGCGTTTTACAATCAGCGCGAACCTCTCGCGAGCGACCAGTTGACGCGGTTGTTTTCGTTGGTTGATGCCGCGGTCATGGTGCCTGAAGGCGCGCCGCTTTTTACCGATGATGGACTGTTGCTCGGCATCGCCCATCGGACAGCGCAGGGCATTGCCGTAGTGCCGGTTGTCGCGGCGCAGCGTTTATTTGATACAGTCTTCGGCGGCGGCGCGATTGCCCCGCAAACCGTCCGCATTTCTTATCTCCTATTACCCGATGTCATCCCCACCGCACTCGCCGCAGACTCGCAAGCCCCGCGTGTGGGCGCGTATGTCGTCAGCGTCGCGCGGCATCCGCGTTATCGCGGGACCCTGCCAAGTATCGCGCAAGGTGATATAATAACCGCAGTGAACGATGAGCCGGTCACCCAGCACGAAACGCTTGCGTTGTTGCTTGCGCGGTTGCGTCCAACAAAAGAAGCGCTGTTTACGGTGTATCGCAGCGGCGAACAGATTCGTGTGCCCGTTATTCTGTCGTCGCAATGAACTATTTGTCATTGCGAGCGAAGCGAAGCAATCTAACTAATATGTCTTACGTTGTTCATCTCGCCCGTTCCTGGAAAACCATGTTGCTCGTTGGATTGTTGGTTGCGGCGATGAGCGGCGCGCTGACGCTTTTGTTTCCGTTACAGTATCGCGCGGAAACGCAAGTGTTTATTCTGTCGCGCACGCCAGCGGGCGTGGACCCGTTCACGGTCGCAAAAACCGCGGAGCGTATCGGCGCGAATTTGACGCAGATAGTGTACACCAGTTCATTTTTTGAGCGCGTCATTTATCTCACGCAAGACAAATTAACGAAAGAACAGTTTGGCGCAACCGAGCGCGAACAGCGCAAGGCGTGGCGCGAGACGTTGGATGTGGGCGTGGTGCCCGGCACCGGTTTTTTGCGCGTGGCGGCGTTTGATGAAAATCCTGCGCGCGCGGCGCTGATTGCGCAGGCGGTGGTGACAACGCTGGTGGAAAAAGGATGGGAGTATGTGGGCGGCGAGGTGCAAATCAAGGCAGTGGACAATGTGGTGCTTTCGCGCTGGCCGGTGCGGCCGAATATCGCGATGAATGTGCTCATGGGATTGGTAATCGGCGTGTTTGGCGTGATTGCGGTTGAACTTTTTCGCGCCCCGCGGCATCACCATGAAGACGGCATGGGCGCTGGGGATTGGTTGAGGCATTTGTGAATGTCATTCTGAGCGAAGTCCAGACGAAGTCGGGACGTAGTCGAAGAATCTAATTCAAGCGGACGGCGCTTGACAACCAGCCGTTTTTTTGTTTAACTACCTGCAACGTTTTCTAAACAGGAAGGAGCGCGAGATGACGAATGGAGCCGGAGAGGGGGATGGGTGGAGGCCCCCGGGAGAGAGCGTGCCCGCGTTTCCGGTGACGCCGTCGCAGGTGGAGATGGAGACGGTCATACCGCCACCGCCGCCTCCGCCCGCGTCCGATGCAAGTGAGCACATGAGAGAAGACACGGTGGCGATACCAGTTTCGCCGGGACGTCAGGTGGGTGGCGAAGAGGATGTTGCACGGTGGACAGACCGTCCGGTTACGCTCGAGGAGGTGGCGGCACCGGAGTGGCGACGTCCTCCTCCGCCGCCTCCACCCCCATCGGCAACGACATCGCCCTCGCCAGCATCTGTAGTGAACGGAACCAGGACAGTCCAGTGGGATGAAGCCACTAAGTTGGCGATGGCGAGAGAGGTCGCGGGTCTCGTCGGTGAAACGATGGCGAAGGTGGTGGCGGAACTCCGCTCTGCGCTGGAGCAACGCGCTACCGCCGAATCCGTGACAGCCATACTTAGGGCGGTCGGCGGAGTTAACGGGCGTGTGGATAATGTGGGGCGTTTGGTTGCCGTCCTCGCAGATGCCGATGGGCGGCTCGAACGCCGATTCGTAGCACTCGAGAGAAGGTTCACAGAACGCGAGGGACATCTGCGCGATGTGGACGCCCGTCTCAAGGAGATGGATGATGTCATCGCGGGATTCCGCACTCGCATTGAGGGGTTTGGTGCGACTGTGGATGGTTTGCGAGAATCCATTCGCGAAACGCGGAGCGTGGCAGATGGCGCGGCGCAGAATGTAGCTGCGCTTCAGGAGTCCCAGCGCGGGCTCGAGGAAACCACCCGTCAGCAGGAGACGGAGATCGCAGACGCGCGAGCCGCGGCGCAAACGGTTGGCACGCGGCTGGACGGCCTCATCGAGCGCGTGGGCGACATCGAGCGCGTCCGGGCGCAGTTGGCGACGCTC
>JBBTYK010000017.1:0-12858 GCA_038061815.1 Patescibacteria group bacterium
AGGCTTATAGGAGATAAGCCGAAAAGTTTTGAGGCAATTATGGCCGAAATGCTGCAATTGCAGTTGAAATGGCATTCGGCGACAGCCCCCCCATCCCTCTCAATGCACCTGCGAAGGGGTGTGCGTTTCAACTAGATAGGAGCGAGAGCATATACCTCTCCTCACTCCAGCTCTTTTGCTGGAGTCATATTCTCTCTTTCGATCTGTTGGTTCATAACGCGCGTCGCTCTTCGCAGGTGCATGGGAGGGATTTTTTGTTTGACAGTGGGTTTTTTAGGTGTTACTGTAAAAGCATGATTACTGAATATACTGAAAAAAAATTAAAACAAGCGCGGTATAAAATACTTGCTGACGGCACGTATTTTGGCGAAATTCCTGGATGCCGCGGGGTATGGTCAAGCGCAAAAAATTTGGAAATTTGTCGAGCAGAGTTGAAGGATGTTTTGGAGGATTGGCTACTTTTAAAAATTAGCTCCTGCGAGCAGGTGCCGGGGTTCGCATTTAAAAAAGCTATCAAGCGGAAAATGCCCGCACATGCCTAACCCCGTTTCGTGGAGGAAATTAGTGCAGAAATTTCGGATGCTGGGATTTGACGGCCCCTTTTCTGGAGGCCGTCATTTGTTTATGGTAAAAGGTGCGTTGAAAATTCATATACCAAATCCGCATCGAGGGGACATTTCGAAATATTTGATTCTGGAAATTTTACGTCAAGCAGGAATTTCAAAAGACGATTGGGATACTGCATAAAAAAAGAAGGGCAGGAGATGTGAGGTCTCACTGCCCTTGCTCGATCAGTTCATGAAGCACAGGGCGATCGCGCCCAGTGCCGCCACGGCGAACATGCCGAAAAGGTATGCATCGCCGAAGTTGTACGGCAAATCGTATCGCATGAGCTGCCTTTCCTCGATGAGTAGCGAGTGGTCCCGGCGCCTTCCGAAGAAGACACCGGGGTACACTCGTTACTCACAAGTGTATAATCCGGAAGGGCCCGGCGCAACCCGAGTCTTGCGACCACGGGCATGGGTACGTCGCGCCCATCCAGTGAGTTCCGTCCTGCGACGGAAATTGGCATTGGTCCTTTTTATTCAAAAGGAATGCCCCCTCTATGAGGGGGTAGCGGGCGAGATGGAACGTTGGAGAAAGGAGGATGGGTGTTGCAAAGAGCGCCCATCATCGCCCGCGACCCACTCATAAGGTCAAAGAACGGGGGAGTATAGCACAGCCGAGAGTTTTTGTCAAGGGCAGTTTGGTATTTTTTGGCTTGGCTTGCGCATTTTATTGGCAACGTCGGCCTTTATGCGTACGGGATTCTTCACTTCGTTCAGAATGACGGTGTAAAGTGGGGATAAGTGCATTTGACAAACTTTTCAGGGGCGTGTATCCTAATAGGCGACTTTTAGAAGCGTTGGGTTTTGCAAGGAGCGGAGAGCGAAATTTACCCTCAATTTAGGCAAAAAATCATGCCATCGCTCCCCCGAGCCGCAGAAAAATAAACCTAAAATTACTGAAAACGCCCACCAGGGCGCCTGTTTTGTTTTCTCCGCCTATGATTTTCAAACGGCAACCCGTACAAACTCGCGAACGGCGCTATTTCACTCCGCTCCGCGACGCCGCAGAACTCCCCAACCTCATTGAGGTGCAGCGGAATTCTTATCAGTGGTTTTTTGAAAAGGGCCTGAAAGAGCTTTTCAGTGAGATTTCGCCGATTTCGGATTTCAGCGGTCGCGACATGGAGCTCCATTTTGACGACTACTATATTGATGAACCGAAATTTGACGAGGTGGTTTGTCGCGAGAAAAATATCTCTTACGAGGCGCCGCTCCGCGTCAAAGCGCGACTGATTAACAAACGGACGAAATCCTCGCAGGTGCAGGAGGTGTATTTGGGCGACATTCCGATGATGACGAATCGTGGCACGTTTATCATCAACGGCATTGAGCGCGTGGTGGTGTCACAGCTCATCCGGTCTGCCGGCGTGTATTTCACGGCGGAAGTTGCGCGCGGCCGCCGGTACTATGGCGCCAAGATTATTCCAAATCGCGGCGCGTGGATTGAAATTGAAACGGACCGCAACAACGTGTTGTGGGCCAAAGTTGACCGCCGGCGCAAGGTGGCCGTAACCAGCTTGATGCGCGCGCTCGGCTATGGTTCCACCGAGCAGATTAAGGAATTGTTTAAGGACACCAACACGCACCCTAACATTGATTTTGTTGATAACACCATCCAGAAAGACCAGGCATCCAGCGAAGAGGAGGGGTTGATTGAGGTGTACAAGCGCATCCGGCCGGGAGACCTCGCCACCGCCGAAAACGCGCGGTCGCTCATTCACGCGATGTTCTTCAATTTCTCGCGTTACGATTTGAGCAAAGTGGGTGTGTATAAATTCAATACGCGGTTTGACGTGCCGTTTAAGGACGCTGATTTGGAAAAAATTGAGAATCGTATTTTGTCGCCCGAGAAGTTGCTGGCGGTCGCGAAGGAAGTGATTCGGTTGAGTATTTCTCAAGAAGAACCGGATGACATTGACCATTTGGGCAATCGGCGCATTCGCGCGGTGGGCGAGTTGGTGCAGGGCCGGTTCCGCGTGGGATTGGCGCGCATGGAGCGTATCGTTACGGACCGCATGAGCACGTACGAGCTTGATTCATTGACGCCGGCGCGGCTGATTAACGCGCGGCCGGTAATTAGCGCGGTGCATGAGTTTTTCATGTCATCGCAGCTCTCGCAGTTCATGGACCAGACGAATCCGTTGTCTGAATTGGAACACAAGCGCCGCGTGTCTGCCATGGGGCCGGGCGGCCTTGCGCGCGACCGCGCCGGATTTGAAGTGCGCGATGTGCACCCGACGCACTACGGCCGCATCTGCCCGATTGCCACGCCGGAAGGGCCGAACATCGGTCTCGTGGGGCATCTGTCCTCATTTGCGCGCGTAAACGAGTTTGGATTCATTGAAACGCCGTATCGCAAAGTGGAGAAAGACGCGAACGGCCGCGCGCGCGTGACGGATGAGGTGGTGTATTTGAATGCGTTTAAGGAAGAAAAATCCATTACGACCTCGGCAACCACGGAAACGGACGAACAGGGATACTTTGTCGCTTCTCGCGCGAGCGTGCGCAAATACGGAGAGCCGAGCGTTGAGGATTCAAACAACATTGATTACATGGATGTCGCGTCAAATCAGGTGGTCTCCATTGCAACATCGCTGATTCCGTTCTTGGAACACGATGACGCAACGCGCGCCCTCATGGGTACCAACATGCAGCGCCAGGCCGTGCCGTGCGTGCGCGGCGACGCGCCGATGGTGGGAACGGGTGTTGAGCGCCGCGCGTCGGCGGATTCAGGATATGCCATTGCCGCAGAGGAGGCCGGCGAGGTGACGGCGGTGGACGGCGGCAAGATTGAGATTACCGGCAAGAGCGGAAAGGTGTACACCCACCAACTCATGAAATTTTTGCGTTCCAACAACGACACCGCCATCACCCAGCGTCCTACTGTGGTGAAAGGACAAAAGGTGAAAAAGGGCGACCTCATGGCTGACGGCCCGGCCATGGACCACGGAGAGCTCGCGCTGGGGCAGAATGTGCTCGTGGCATACATGATTTGGGATGGATTCAATTATGAAGACGCCATTATTATTTCAGAGCGCTTGGTGCAGGAAGACCGGCTGACGTCCGTGCACATTGAAACGTACATGACCGACGTGCGCGAGACAAAACTGGGGCTGGAAGTGATTACGTCCGACATCCCGAATGTTTCGGAAGAGCGATTGCATAATTTGGATTCTGAAGGCGTGGTGCGTATCGGCGCCGAGGTGAACCCCGGCGACATTTTGGTGGGGAAAATTACGCCGAAAGGCGAAACGGAACTGTCGCCGGAAGAACGGCTCTTGCGCGCCATCTTCGGTGAAAAAGCGCGCGACGTGCGCGACTCCAGTTTGTATTTGCGGCACGGCGAGCACGGCAAAGTGATTGGCGTGCGCGTGTTTTCACAAGAACAAGGCGACAAATTGCAGCCGGGCGTCATCAAGCAGGTGCAGGTGACGGTGGTGGACATGCGCAAGGTACAGGTAGGCGATAAGCTGGCCGGCCGCCACGGAAACAAGGGCGTCATTTCCCGCGTAGTGCCGGTTGAGGACATGCCGTTTTTGGAAGACGGCACGCCGGTTGACATTATTCTGTCGCCGCTCGGCGTCATTTCTCGTATGAACTTGGGGCAGCTTCTTGAGGCGCATGCGGGATTGGCGGCGAACGCGCTTGGGTATCATCTTGCGACGCCGGTGCTGAACGGGATGAACGAGGGACAGATTAAGGAAGAATTGCAGAAGGCCGGATTTCCTACCAACGGTCAAATTCAGCTCTACGACGGCCGGACGGGCGAGCCGTTTGACCACCAATCAACGGTTGGATACGCATACATTTTGAAATTGAACCACATGGTGGACGACAAGTTGCACCAGCGTTCCATCGGTCCGTACAGCTTAATCACGCAACAACCGCTCGGCGGCAAGGCGCAACACGGCGGCCAGCGCTTCGGTGAAATGGAAGTGTGGGCGCTTGAGGCGTACGGCGCATCGCATACGTTGCAGGAAATGCTCACCATCAAATCCGATGATGTGCAAGGACGCGCGCGCGCTTACGAGGCGATTATTAAAGGTGAGGATATTTCGCGCGTAAACATTCCAGAATCGTTCCACGTGCTGACGCGTGAACTGAAGGGCCTTGGGCTTGACATTGAACTGTTGAAAAAGGGCGAATCGGGAAAGTACACTCCGGTTGAAGAATCAACGTTGGAAAAAGACCCTCGTAACACCGTACTCTAATATGACCGCGCACACATATCACAGCATGGATTTTGATGCGATTCGGCTGCGTTTGGCGTCACCCGAGGTAATTCGCAAGTGGTCGCACGGCGAGGTGTCGCGCCCCGAGACCATCAACTATCGCACCCAGAAGCCGGAAAAAGGCGGCTTGTTTGCGGAAGAAATTTTTGGGCCTACCAAGGATTGGGAGTGTTACTGCGGCAAGTATAAAAAGATTCGGTATAAGGGCATCGTGTGCGACAAATGCGGCGTGGAAGTGACGCATTCACTCGTCCGCCGAGAGCGGATGGGCCACATTGAACTCGCGGCGCCGGTTGCGCACATCTGGTTCTTGCGGTCGGTGCCGTCAAAAATCGGAACGGTGCTGGATTTGTCCGTGCAATCAATTGAGCGCGTGATTTATTTTGCCTCGTTCATCATTACGCAGGTGAATCGGGAGTTGCAGCAGCAAACGCTTGAACAGTTGCGCAACGAGTACAAATCAAAGCGCCGTCAGATTAAAAATGAATTTGAGAAAGACGGCGAATCGCTTGGAGCCAAGGCGGAGCAGGCCATGAACAAGAAATTGAAGGAACTGGAAGAAGATTTTGTGCACACCGAGCGCGAGATTAATGAGATTCAGCCGCTGCATATTGTAGGAGAAAATCAGTATCAGGAGATGTCGCTCCGGTTCGGGCATTTCTTTGAGGCGGGCATTGGGGCCGAAGCGATTGTGGAGCTGCTTGAAAAAATGGACGTTGAAAAAACGATTCAAGAATTGGAACAGGGGCTCGTGACGGCCAAGGGCGCGAAGCGCGAGCGGCTCGTGCGACGGTTGAAATTACTGCGCAGTTTGAAGCGGAACGGCATCAAGCCGTCATGGATGGTCATGCGCGCCGTACCCGTGATTCCGCCCGATTTGCGGCCGATGGTTGCCTTGGACGGCGGCCGGTTCGCCACGTCTGATTTGAATGACCTCTATCGCCGCGTGATTAACCGCAACAATCGTTTGAAGCGGTTGTTGGAGTTGAACGCGCCGGAGGTGATTGTGCGGAATGAAAAGCGTATGTTGCAGGAGGCATCGGATGCTCTGATTGACAACAACGCGCGTCGCACCAAGACTGTGGCCGCGGCAACGGGCCAGCGCCGGCAGCTGCGTTCGCTCGCGGATATTTTGAAAGGCAAACAGGGGCGTTTCCGTCAGAACTTGCTGGGTAAGCGCGTGGATTACTCCGGGCGTTCCGTGATTGTGGTCGGCCCGAATCTCAATCTTGACGAATGCGGCATCCCGAAGCGCATGGCGCTGGAACTTTTCAAGCCCATGGTCATGAGTAAAATCATCAAGCGGGAATTGGCGCACAACGTACGGAGCGCCGCGCGGTTTGTGGAAGGCGAGAGCGATGTGGTATGGGATATTTTGGAAGAGGTGATTGCCGGGACGCGCGTGCTTTTGAACCGCGCGCCGACGTTGCACCGGTTGGGCGTGCAGGCGTTCCGTCCACGGCTCATTGAAGGCAAGGCCATTCGTATTCATCCACTCGTGTGTACGGCGTTCAACGCAGACTTTGATGGTGACCAGATGGCCGTGCATGTGCCGCTCACTGAAGAGGCGCGTCTTGAAGCGGAGAATCTCATGGCATCGGACAAGAACCTGTTGAAACCCGCAACCGGCGACCCGGTGGTGACGCCGAAACAGGACCTCGCGCTCGGATGTTTTTATGTGACGCAGATGGCGGAATCGACGAGCGGAACCGTGAAGGCGTTCTACTCGCCGAAAGAAGCGCTCATGGCATACAAGGTGCGCAAGATTGGGTTGCAGGAAAAAATACTCGTGCGTTTTGAGGATTTCGCAAAGTTTGAGCCGGGCCAAGGGCCGCGTATTGAGACCACGGTCGGCCGCGTCATGTTCAATGCGATTTTTCCGGATAAGCTGCCGTATTACAACGAGAGCATTATCTCCAAAAAACTCGCGAAAATCATTCGTCTCATTCTTGAATTTTACGGCGAGGCGGGCGCGGCGCGCGTGTTGGATGAATTGAAGAATCTCGGATTCAAGTACGTCACGAAGGCGGGTTACTCGCTCGGCATGGACGACTTCCCGTATCTGACCGACAAGGCGGAGGTGCTCAAGAAGAGCGAGGCGGCGATTGAAGAAGCGAGCGCGCAGTACGCCGAAGGTTTGCTCACGCAAAACGAACGGCACACGAAGATTATTGAAATTTGGACTGACGCAAAAAAGCGGATTTTGGCGATGAGCAAGGAAGCGCTCAATCCGCGCGGGCCGGTGTTCGCCATGATTGAATCTGGCGCGCGCGGAAGCTGGGACCAGTTGACGCAGGTTATCGGCATGAAGGGATTGGTGGCGTCGCCATCCGGTGAAATTATTGAATTGCCGGTGAAGGGGAGTTTCAAAGAAGGGTTCGGCGTGCTGGAGTTTTTCATCTCAAGCCACGGTACGCGGAAAGGTCTCACGGACACCGCGCTCCGCACCGCCAATGCCGGCTATCTCACACGGCGCCTTGTTGATGTGGCGCAGGACGTGACGGTGATGGAAGAAGATTGCGGAGAGGATGCCGGTATTGAAATAACGAAGGCGGAATCGCAGAGCATGGGTGAGAAATTGGCTGACCGCGTGGTGGGCCGTTTTGCGGTGGGTGATGTGAAGGTTGGGCGGAAAAAACTGGTGCGCGACGGTGCGTTGATTACGGAAGCCATTGCTCGTGAGATTGAAAAAGCGGATTTGGAAACCATCCGCGTGCGCTCGGTGCTGTTGTGCAAAATGCCGAAGGGCATCTGCCAAAAGTGTTACGGGTATGACCTCGGTCATAATCGGCTCGTGGAAATCGGGACCGCGGCGGGTATTGTTGCCGCGCAAGCAATCGGCGAGCCGGGCACCCAGCTCACCATGCGCACGTTCCACACTGGTGGCGTGGCGGGGACGGACATCACGAAAGGTTTGCCGCGCGTGGAAGAATTGTTTGAGGCGCGTCCGCCGAAGCGCAAGGCGTTTTTGGCCGAGGTGTCGGGCACGGTGAAAATTGAGAGCGCCGAAGGGCGTGTGATTGAGGCGGGCGGGAAAAAGATTTTTGAAGGCCGCAGCGGCCAGAAAGTGGTGCGGATTGAAGCGGACCCGCTGACGCCGGAACGCATCACGTTGACTGAAAAAGATGAGGTGGTTGTGGGCGACGGCCAGGAAGTGGCGGTGGGTGATGTGCTGCTGGTGCGCGGCTCCGGCGACAAGGAGTATGCGAAGTACCCAGGCACGGTGAGCGTCGCGAAGAAAAGTTTGAAAGTTGAACCGCGCGGTATGCAGGTGAAGGAATACATTGTTCCCATCGGCTATAAGATGTACATGAAAGATGGAGAACATGTGGGCGCCGGCGACCCGCTTACCGACGGGTATATTCATCTGCAGGAACTGCACGACCTCAAAGGCAAGGAGGCGGTGCAGAAATACATCTTGCGCGAGATTCAGGACATCTATTCCAGTCAGGGACAGAAACTGAACGACAAACATGTGGAGATTATCATTCGTCAGATGTTTTCGCGCGTGTACATTGAAGACGCGGGCGACACGGATTTGCTGCCGGGTGAAACCGTGGAGAAGGCGCAACTTATGGAGGCAAATCGCATCGCGCGCAAGGAAAAATTGCAGCCCGCCAAAGGCCGCGAGCTGTTCTTGGGCGTGTCTCGCGTGTCGCTTTCCACACAGAGTTTCTTGTCGTCTGCGTCGTTCCAGGAAACGGCGCGCGTGCTCATCAACGCGGCGGTAACCGGTAAGATTGACTATCTTGAAGGATTGAAAGAAAACGTGATTATCGGCCGCCAGATTCCGGCAGGTACGGGATTTGCGAGAAAATAATACAAACACAAAACACCCCGATAGAGAGGGGTGTTTTGGTTGACGCCCCTTTTTTGTTTTGTTACGCTATGGACATTCCTATGTCCGGTCACTCAAAATGGGCCACGATTAAACGTGCGAAGGGCGCGGCGGACGCCAAACGCGGCCAACAATTTACCAAACTTGCTCGCGGCATCGCGGTTGTGGCGCGCGAAGGCGGCGGCGACCCAGTCACTAATTTCAGATTGCGGCTTGCGATAGACAAAGCGCGTTCGTACAACATGCCGAAAGACAGCATTGACCGCGCGATTGCGCACGGCACCGGCAAGGACAAAGAAGCGGCGGCGATTGAGGAAGGGCTGTACGAAGGATTCGGGCCGGGCAAGGTTGGCGTGCTGGTTGCCGTGGCGACGGATAATAAAAATCGCACGGCCGGCGACATCAAACAGATTTTTTCAAAACATAACGGCGCGATTGCCGGGCCGGGCAGTGTGAAATGGCAGTTTGAGCAAAAAGGCGTTATTCGCATTTCCGGAGCGCCCACGGATGAGCAAGAGCTCGCGCTTATTGATGCCGGAGCAGACGATATTCAGAAGGAAGCCGAGGGCACGACGGTGTACACTGCGGTTCCGAACTTTCACACGGTGAGCGATGCGGTGGGGAAGCTCGGTCTCACGCCCGCGGACTCGGGATTAGAGTGGGTGCCCAAGGATACCATTGCCATTGACGACGCCGCGCGCGCACAACTTGAGAAATTATTTGAGGCGCTGGATGAACACGACGACGTGCAGGATTTTTATTCAAACGAGGTATGACGCGCATTCTCGGCATTGACCCGGGATTTGGACGGTTGGGATACGGCATCGTTGAAGTGGATGGACGAAGTGAAAAGGCCGTTGTGTTTGGCTGCGTAGAAACCGACAAAAATCTGCCGCACGAGCAGCGTCTTCGGGAGATTTTTGTTGCAGTGAATAATTTGGTGGACACGTGGCACCCAGCGCACTTCGCCGTAGAAGAACTTTTTTTTAATCAGAATGTCAATACCGCCATTGGCGTGGGCGAGGCGCGCGGTGTAGTGCTTCTCGCGGCGGCGGAGCGTGGTATGTCGGTTTCGGAACATCAGCCGCTTGCGGTGAAACTTTCCATCACCGGCGATGGCCGCGCGGATAAACAGCAAGTACAAAAAATGGTACAACTTCTTTTGAAACTGGCTCATCCACCAACTCCGGATGATGCGGCAGACGCGCTCGCCGTGGCGCTCACCGCCGCGCGCAATTTGTGGCAACGCTCACTCGCGTGACGCTCTTCGCGCATACTGCATTCCGGCAAGCAGCGCCACGGTGAAGATGTCGGCCTGCGATATAAGACAAAATAGACACCACGCTTTGAGCACCGCGTATTCAACCCACGTCAGGTAGAGCGAAAAGACGACGCCGAGAAGGCCGGCCGCAAAGAGGTACCGCCATGGGATTTGTTTTTGAGACGCCAACAGTAGCAGGAATATATACCCAAAAAATCCGATAGCCGCCACCGGCACGTTGGCAAATTCCGAATAAACACTTTTGTTTACGATGCTGCAACTGAAGGTTGCGGAGATGTCGCAGAATGTTTCGGTTGTTTCGCTTTCGTGCAGATACCAACTGTATCCGGAAACGACGATGCCGAGCAGGGCAAGAGTTATGATGGTGACGCGCATAGATTACGACGCGGGCTGGAGCGAGCAACCGGACTGTTCAGCAAGGATAGAGAGCGGTTGGTAGCCCTCCAGCCGCGCGCCGTCAGGAAATACCCATGTCGGGTATCCTTTTACGCCGGCATCGGCGCATTCCGCGGTTTGACCCGCCTGTTTGCCGCCGGGCAGCGCGCATTCAATGTAGGTGATTTTTTTGAACGAATTGCCGAAGTCTTTTTTCTGGCGTTGGCAATTGGGACACCAATAGGCGCCGTATTCTTTGACGCCATTATCGGTGAGGCACTGCGCGAACGTATCGTGCTGCCCTGGGCGCACGCGTTGCCACACGATGAGCCCGACGAATGCGAGGATGATAATTAGCACGCTAATCCAGAGCGTTTTATCTTTCATAGGTGATTATATTGTAACACAGCGCGGCGAGGAGCCAAAATTGTATGGCCAGATCGTTTTTGAAGTACGGCACATCCACGAGGCCGTGGATAAGAATAATGACGAATACGGCGAGGAGCGCCGGTGCAGCGCGCGCGGTTTTGAACAGCCAGTAAAAAATGAGAATGAGTGCGAGGACGCCGAGCGCGCCGAGTTCAATCCAGAAATTCAAAATGATATTGTGCGGGTATTCAAAAATTTCAATCCATTTATCTATGCGATAGCGGCGGATGATTTCTTTATAACTTGAGAGGCCGGTGCCGAGGATGGGATGTTCAGATAATAATTCCACGGATTCAGCCCACATGTCGCGGCGCAGGCGGCCGGAGTAATCCTGCAAGAGCAGTTCTTGTTTGACGGGCGCGAGTTTGGGCACGGTGAGCACAAGAATGGCACCGAGCGCGGCGAGCGCGACGGTGATAATGCGCGTTTTTTTATACAGGATGCCCGCGATAACGAGCGCCGCGGCAAGCCCGACAAGCGCGCCGGTGGATTTTGCGAAAACGATGGCGAGGAGGGAGAGGAGGGCGAGTGGAAAGTAGTAACAAATTTTTAATATGTCATTTCGACCGAACGAGCGCCGCGCGAGTGCGTGGAGAAATCTCACTGGATTAGATTCCTCGACTCGTCCCGACTTGTCGGGACTCGCTCGGAATGACATCCAGAGAAACAACGGCACGAGCGGCGCCAAAAATAATCCAACCGCATTCGGGAATCCCCACACGGACGTAACGCGCCGCGTTTCCTCCGCGGCCCAATATGGATTTGGGATGCCAAAGCCCGTGAATTTTTGATAAATCGCAAATGCGGATGTAACAAGCGCCGTGAGCGACAGCGCGAAAATTATTTTTGGCGCATCTTCTTTGCGGAACGTGGTGATGAAAACGACAAAAAGCGCAAGCGGTTCAATGATATACGCCTTCCACAGTCCGGCCGCGGCGCGCAGGTCCGGCGCGATAAACAGTGAGACGGTTCCGGCGATGAGGAGAAGCGCGATGCCGAGCGTGAGAGGCCAGTGGATGCGCGTCATTCTGGAGCGAGCGTAGCGAGCGATAGAATCCAGTTGGAATTGGTGGATTCTATCGTCCGCCTTGGCGGACTCCAGAATGACCAGAAGCCACAATACAAAAACTACCCATACCATCACCTCAAGCGCCGTGGATGGAAGCGGGCCAATTCGGAACCGGACAAGATAGAGCGGCAACGCGGCAATTAAAATAAAAAGCGCGCCGCGCAACACTCGTTCAAGTTTTGAAGTATCAGACGTCATGACGGTTTACCAATCGTTTCACCGTCTCCCACGGTACACCGCGGAGCGCGAGAATGGCAAGACCGTACACGAATGCGCCGAGCGCTATTAAAATGAGCACATGAAGTTCACGGAGCGGCAGGAGCACAAGCGTCATGAGGAGTGATGCGAGAAACGCCTTCAAGAGCGGCGCGAATATCACGCGCGCTTGTGTGATGTGCCTGACGTACCACCACAAAAGCGCTCCGGCGAGCACTTCGGAAAATACGGTCATCCATGCGGCGCCCAATACACCATCGCGCGGAATGAAAATCAGGTAGCCGATGAGGGTGAGAATCGCCGTCACCATGTAAATCCAAATGGTTTTACGCTGGTGATTGATAGCCACAATCGTGTGGCCAAACAGCGCGCCCAAAAATCCGCCCATGAGCGCAATCAGCAAAATTTGCACGATGGCGCCGGAGGCGACAAATTCATCGCCTGCAATGAGCCGCATAATGGGCGTGGCAAGCAAAATGCCACCGAATAATAATGGCATCGCGACAAGCGACAGCGCCGTGAATCCGCGATTAATAATGTGCCGGAATTGTTCGTCATTTTTTTCTTTCCACGCGGCGGCGAGAAGCGGCAGGAGCAGGCCCATAAAAATAATGGGGATTGCGGTGGTCACATCCATAATGCGATACGCCGCGCCGTAGAGTCCCACTTCACTTTGCGTGCGCGTGAGCGAGAGAATGAGAATGTCCGCGCGGAGATAAATGAGATTGAACGCGATGGAAATGGCGATGGGCCAGCATTTGGTAAAAATGTCGCGCCACACGGCGCGGTCAAATGCGAATCCGAGCGGC
>JBBTYK010000018.1:0-11069 GCA_038061815.1 Patescibacteria group bacterium
GGTCTCTGTCCCATTTGTCCACGCGCACTGGCTGGTCCTCAAACAACAACGCGCTTGCGCCGCCGTCGCCGAGATTGACGCCGCGCACCGTTACCCTGTCGTTCGGCAAACCGAACGCGGGGTCAATCGTGCACAGCCCCGGCCGCGTCACGGCGTTCACCGTAAAGACATTCTCAAATTTCGCGCCGCGGTCATCATTAGTGCGGTCTTCGTCGCCCGCTTTCGTGCGCACGCCAATAGCCGCAATCGTGTTCGCTTCAAGTCCGGCCGGCGCTGAAACAACGATGGTGTTCGGCGACCACTGCGCGCCGCACGCCTGCCCCGCCGGCACCGCCTCTTGCGCGCTCTTGTAAAACACCACCTGTCCGGCTTGCGCGCCAAAATAGCGGCCTTCAATAGTCACCACCGTGCCCGGCGCGCCATCGCCCGGCGTGATGCCTGTAATCAACGGCAGTTCCACGCACACGCCGACCTCCGCGCCAGCCGGCACGCGGCACACGCCCGCGGCGCAATCCGCATTGCCGCGGCACGCCGCGCCGGCGCACGCGCCGCAAAATTCACCGCCGCAATCAAGCCCTTTTTCATCCGCATCCTGCCGCTGATTAAAACAGTGCTGCGGCCGCGGAATGAGCCGCACCGGCTCCGATGCGGTAACATGCCCGTCCACGTCGCGCGCCGTCGCGCGCACCTGCACCGCCTCGCGCGCGCGGTATTTTTCCGGGTCAATGTTCCATACAAACGTATCCGTCACGTCAGTCGCGTCCTCAACATCGCTCGTGTACACCGCCTCGTCATTCAATGAGTACTGCACCGTATCAACGCCGAATCCGTCGCGCGCCCGCGCGCGGATTTCCACCTCGCCGCCAAGCGGTACGGATTCACCACTTTGATAATTCACAATCGCAACCGTCGGCGCATCGTTATCAAATTCTGCACCGGCAATAAACACGCGTTTGCAAGAAAACGCATCGCCCGCGAGCGGACAGTACAACGTTCGGCCGCCCGCGCTTTTGATGCTCGCAGTCAACTCAACGGTGTAGGATGTATTCGCGTCAAAACATTCGCGCGTATTTTCGTTTGGCGCCGGACACGGACCGGTCGGCCGCAGGTGCAATTCGGTTGCGCTCGCCTGCACCAATTCCACGGCCGCCTGTACGCGCTCGCGGTCATCGGTTTTATATACCTTGATATTCGTCCCCAACTGAAGCGACGCCGGGTCATACGCGGCATCGCGGCCGCGCTCGCTGAATGTCATTTTCACGAGCACATTCTGTATCCTCTGCTGCCCCTTTGGGCTGATTTTTGCCACGAAATTGTTGCCGGCGCACGGCGGATTGGCACACCCGCGGCCACCGAATCCACCCGGGCCAGCACCATCGCCGCCGGCGCCGCCTTCCGCAACGCCGGTGGTCGCTTCGGTCAAACTCTTGATGACAAAACTCGTGATGGCGTACGCGGAAACGATAATCGCCAAACCAATCGCGCCGTTCATCAGAATCTTTTTTGCGAGCAACACTTTCTTTTCATCGCCGCCGGCCGTCATCCACACCACGCCGCCGGCAATGACAATCACCACCGCGATGATGCCAAGCACCGAAAGCGCAATCCGGATAACACGCGCAATCATCACGCGAATATCTTCCGTGCCGAGACCCGTCGCCTCGCCGTAATAAAGACCCAAATCCTGCGCCGTTACTTGGCCGCCTTCGGGCGCGAGCTCACCGGGCGCCGGCTGGGCAAATACCGCCGCAGGCATCACCAACAATACCGCTGCCATGAACATCGTGATACCGAGCATCCATTGTCGCGCATGATGACGCATGAACGTATATTATTCTACGAGCGCTTCGGCGCACCCCTCCGGCCCGGCCGGCCGCGCGCCCTGCACATCGCGCCGCAAACTGCAACAGGACGGATTGTCGTTCCCCAGCGCCTCGCATCCAGGCCCGATTGCCGGATAGTAACAATTCTGCGAGGCGTCCTGAATGGTGTGCGGCAAACGCGGAGCGTAATACGTATCTTCCGTGAACGGCATCGCCGGCGTAATCAACAATTTCGTGCCGATGGCGCCGTTCGCCAATTCCTCCTCGCTCATGCGCGTGGCGAACCCAACTGGCGGCGCGTCCGCTTGCGCGTCAAATTTCACGTTATCAACCAACGTTGCGTAATTCATCTCCTCATCAAATTGCGACTCAACCTGCATGTTCGGGTCCACGCCGCCCGTCACCGGCGTTGCAACCGGATTCACACTCATAATCTTTGGCGATGAGACGTCAACGCGATTCGTCGTCCTGAAATTCCAGAAATAATTATCCGGCGCAAATTTTCCGGCCGCGACTGCCGGCGGCCCGCTTGCCGTTCCGTCTTTTTCCACGCCGTTCTCGCCGCCGCCGTCAAGTGAATTGCCGCTCGTGTCCATCAATCCGGAACCCGGCAAGCCGGTTGGCTTGTCCGGACGCAGCAGCGTTGCCGCCTCCAACAACACGCGCACAGCGGCATCGCGCGGCAAACAGCGCTTTTCTTCGCCGCACGCATTTTGACCGCACGCTTCTTCGGGAATGAATGTCGCCGAACGATACTCGTTCAACGCGCGAAAACGCCCCTTCACTTCCGTGAGCGCTCCGTCCGCCTTCGGCACATAAATACGAATGAAATGCGACGCATCGGTATCCACGTCCAAACCAACCGGACTCATCGGTTCGGAAAAAGTGAGCTGTACTATTTTGTCCGGCCCGGCTTCGCCTGTTGGCGAAACGCGCAGCACGGACGGCGGCGTATCATCCACTTGGCCGTTCGTAGTAAATGACCATTCATACGTGGCGTTCAAACCGCCGAACGCCTCGGTGCCGTTTGCGCGCTTGATTTTTGCAAGCCGCACCGTGTACGCAACCGATTCGTTTGCGGCGCCGAGATAATCGCGCGGAATGTAGGTAATAGTGCGGCCCTCGCCCGCGGCCACGGCATCAACCGCATCAAGTACGATGTTCTGCGCGAGCTCCTGCGATTTTGCAATCTTTACGTTCTCGGCATTTATGGAGTCGCATTGGCCGTTCACGCAATCGCCGAATGTGCCGTTGCCGTTTGTGTCCTTGAGCAAACTTTCCAATTGCATTGGTTCACGAAACGTAATGATAATCTGCGTATTGCGCGGGATGTTTCGCGCGCCGCGGCCCGGATAATGGTCTTGAATCACGGTGCCGAGATGGCGGCTCCCGGCGTAGGCGCGCAGCCGCGCCGCATCGCCGCCGGCGCCGGCGCCTTCGCCGCCAAAACCACCGGCACCAGTGGTAGCATCAGTCAAACTCTTGAGCACAAAATGGGTGATGGTAAATGAGCTCAAAATGATGGCGAGCCCTATGGCGCCGTTCGTCATCACCTTTTTCGCCAGCAAAACTTTCTTATCGTCGCCGCCGGCAGTCATCCAAATCACGCCGCCGGCAATGACAATCACCACCGCGATGATGCCAAGGAGCCCCAATCCAATCCGGATAACGCGCGCAATAATAACCCGAATATCCTCTGTCCCCAGCCCCGTGGCCTCCCCGTAGTATAATCCCAAATCCTGCGCCGTCACCTGCCCGCCTTCGGGCGCGAGTTCACCGGGCGCCGGACCGGCCGGTGCATCTTGCGCGAACGCAACCAGTGGAATGAATAACAAAAAAGCCGCAAGCAAATACGAAAAAACTCTTTCACCCATCTTGTTGCGTGTTGCTGATGCAACGCTGTGCATGTACACACAGTATAGCACTTTTAATCCGAGCAGACGATGTGGATGATTTGCAATGGGGAAAAACAAAAACGCCGCCCTTCCGAGCGGAGTTTTTTGCAGTCATTGCGAGCCCTTCGACAGGGCTCAGGGTAGACCCGGCGAAGCAATCTAATGAGATTGCTTCAGCGCCGCTTCTACGCGCGCCTTGACGCGGCCGCCGTCGGCTCCACCGGCTACCTTTTTCATGACCGCGCCCATCACGCGGCCAAAATCGCGCGGCTCCGGCATTTCTTTCAAAACGTCCTGCACCATCGCGTCAATCGCGGCGTCGTCCATTTCCGCCGGAAGATACGCGGACACTAGCGCAATTTCCGCTTTCGCTTTTTCCACCGCATCTCCCCGCCCGCCGCGCTCAAAATCCGTCAATGCATCTTCCTGTTGTTTTTTGTACCGTTTCAATACCGTGAGCACGAACGCGTCATCCGGCTCCGCATCGCGCTTCATCGCGACGATGCGCTCATTCTCAATCGCGGTTTTGAGCATACGCAACACGGACAGCCGGTCTGCCTGTTTCTCTTTCATCGCATTCGTGAGGTCGGAGAGGATTTGCTGATAGAGAGACATAACTATGACCGTTCAAACTCCGACTCCGGCATCTTCCCCACTTTCTTCAGATACTCAATCTTCGCCGCAATCTCCACACGACGAATAGCGCTGCGGCGACGCATATTTTTGCTTTTGTGCGACTGAAGAAACTGCACTTTTTTCACCTGCAGAATCTTGCCGCTTGATTGCCATTGTTTTTTCGTGCGCCGCATGAACGCTTCAAAGCTTTCATTCGGTCTGCGTTGTAGTCCAGACATAGTGCACCTCGCTTTCTATAGGGCCTTATAACATCTTCTTCACATACGGCACCACTTTCGCGATATCAATAATTTCCTGGGCGCCGGATTCCATATCGCGGATAATGATGGTGCTGTCCATCATCTCCTTCTGGCCCAGGATGAGCGTATACCGTACCTTATATTTATCTGCGATGTCAAGCTGGGCCTTGAGCGATGTCTTGGACAGGTTGAACCCGACCCTCATGCCTTCGGCGTGGAGCTGCTGAAGAAGCGCCAACGCCTTCCGCCGCGCGCCTTGTCCGAGGTGCGCCAAAAACACCGTGGGTGGTTTTGGTTCAAAATCGTCCGGCCGTTTTTTGAGTTCAGTCACAATCCGCTCCATGCCAAGCCCGAATCCCACAGCCGGCGTGGGCCGACCGCCCATGTGCTCAACCAGCAAATCATAACGCCCGCCGCCGCCGAGCGCGCTCTGGGCGCGCTCCGGAACCGCTTCCTTATTGCCGTCATGCTCCTCTCCGCCTTCTGCGGAGTCTTTTTCATCCTCCCCATCCTTCTCTCTTTCTTTCGCATAAAACTCAAACACGGTGTGGGTGTAGTAATCCAAACCGCGCACGAGGAACGGGTCAAGCGCGTACGGAATTTGGAGCTCGTCCAAATCTTCCAACAGTTCCATGAAAAATTTTTTGGACGGTTCCGAGAGCCAGTCAACAATTTGCGGCGCCTCGTCGCGAAGCGGCTTGCACCCCTCTTCTTTGCAATCCAACAGCCGCAGCGGATTTTTTGTGAGCCGTTTTTTGCAATCCTCGCACAAGTAACTGCGTTTCGCGCGATAGTACCCGGTGAGTTCCATTATGTATCGCGCGCGGTCTTCGGGCATGCCGATGCTGTTGATACGCACCTCCACATTGATGCCGAGGTCGGAAAGCAACGAATACGCGACGGCGATAAGATGCGCATCGGCGGACGATGACGTGTCACCGAACAATTCAAACCCGATTTGATGATGTTCGCGATAGCGCCCTTTCTGCGGCCGCTCGTGGCGGAACATGGAACCCCAGTACCACAATTTTACCGGCTGCGGCAAGTTCAACATGCCGTGCTGGATGTATGCGCGCACCACGCCCGCAGTTCCCTCCGGCCGAATGGCCACGCGGTCCATATCGCGGTCTTCAAACACATACATTTCCTTTTCCACAATATCCGTCCCGCGGCCGATGGAACGGACGTACAATCGCGCATCTTCAAGGAGCGGCGTTTGAATCCAGCCAAAATCGTAAAATTGCGCGAGCCGCTGCGCGTGGTCCAACAGCGCGTACCAGTACTGCTGCTCTTTCGGCAAAATATCCTTCATACCGCGGAGCGCCTGCAGGCCTTCGTGTTTTTGTTTTGGCTCTTCTGCTTCCGCTTCCGGTTTTTCAACGGGTTGTGGTGCCGGTTTGCTGGGTGCCGGCTGCGGTTTGGGCGCCGGTTTTTTGGATACCGCAACAGGCGCCTTTTTCTTCGGTTTCGCAAACACTTTCCTCACCGTTTTCTTTTTTTGTTTCATCGCCTTTTTCTTTTTAGCCATACCTATATATTATACTCCGGCGCGGGGAATCGCTGGGCGCGATTAAATGGCCAGCCGCGCAGAAGCACTTTCCCAACCACGAGCCCGCGCTTGAGCGGGCCGAACATGCGCGAATCAAAGCTCGCATCGCGATTGTCTCCCATAACATACAACTCATCAGATGTCAGCGTGATATCCACCGTGCCCGGCGTGAATTCGCGGCTCGGCAGATACGCCTCCTCAAGCGCCGCGCCGGCAGGATTGTCTTTGGTGACAATCCGCACCGTGCCGTCGCGCACGATAATCCGTTCGCCCGGGAGCCCAATCACGCGCTTCAAAAAAAATTCGTCCTGCTTGCTGGGATTCCGCGTCACCACGATGTCCCCGCGCTCAGGTTCCTTAAACCGGTAACTTATTTCGTCAATGATGAGATACTCACTTTCGTAGAAATTCGGCACCATGGAGGCGCCGTGCACGATGAACGGCTTAAAAATGAAGAAACGCACTGCGCTGATGGTAATCGCGGCCAATATCGCGATTTTCACAAATTCCAGAATGACAACGCCCGTGCCTTTAAACCACTCGCGCGGGGCAGTTGGTTGGCCTTCGTTAAACTCGGCGATATCGTTAGAATGAGGCCGTTGAGCCATAACGGCTCAAGTATACCACCTCGAGGGATGGCGGTCAAGTTCGGATGGTGGGCTCGAGCCGGATCGAACGGCTGGCCTTCGCAATGTCAATGCGACGCTCTAACCAACTGAGCTACGAGCCCACTTTTTTACGCGCGAGCACCGCGCGACATACGGTAATCATCCGCCGCATCATGCGCGCGAGCGGCTGATGCACACTCTTGAGCGCCAGCGCACCGCCGGCCGCGCTGCCCAACAAATTGAACAGCAAATCGTTCGGCGTGTCAAGCATATCACCCAGACGATTATTCTTCAAAACCACCGTCTCCGCGTATTCTTCCAATTCATAAAAGACGCCGAGAAGCGTGACAAGCGAAACCGTAATCAGCAACTGCGCGCCAAACGAAAGCTGCGGCTGGATGGCGACATCCGGCAGGATATTAGTTGCTCGCAGCACCACCACGGCCGCGATTGCAGCAGCAGCGCCGCCCATGAAATGGGCGAATTGGTCATACCAAAGATACGCGCCGTACCATCCGAGCACATCACCGAGAAGGTCAATGAGGAGCGCGGCAAGGATGAAAAACAGCAACCACCCTTTCGCGGTGGCGTGCAGCGCGGCAAGTTTCCGCCACAAAAATTCCACTATCCCCCACACCACCGCCGCTGTAATCATGAGCCCGAACCAACTAAAGGTGAGTTTGAAATGGAGCGCGCCCACCAAATTTAAAAACTCAAATACGAGAATCGCCGCAAACACGGCGCGCATGAGATACAGCATCCATTGGTGCGAGGCGGGCATTAGTGGGCGCACATGGAGTCGAACCATGGACCTCGTCATTATCAGTGACGCGCTCTAACCAACTGAGCTATGCGCCCTTATGGATTCGTACTATACACTATCTACGAAGGAAAATCAAGGCCTTGTATAGGCCTTGACAGAAGACCGCTCATCTGGTATAGTGGCGCGGTCGTTCAACCCGTAAAGAGAAGGGAGAGAACGCATGAGCCGAAACAGCAGACCCGCGCCCTCCATCCGCTCCTCCTCGCGCACGCGGCCCAGCGGCCACGTGAACAGCGGGCGGGAGTCCCACCGGCGGCAGCCGATGCAGTACTGCGAGCACGGCAAGCCCATCGGGCGGTGCCGCAGGCCGAACTGCGGCGTGAAGACGGAGGACAGCGGGTCCGGCATGGCGGGAGGCGCCATGACCTAGGGAGGGAACCCGAGCTGTACGCCCGAGCATCACAACTCGCCAATCGGCGAAATGGTGCTCGGGATTTTTTATACCATCAACATCCCATCGCCGAACGAGAAAAAATGAAATCGTTTTTTCATTGCCTTTTGATACAACTCAAGTATTTTCTTTCGCGACGCAAACGCTGACACGAGCATGAGCAAACTTGACTGCGGCACGTGAAAATTCGTTATCAGATGGTCCACAAACGCAAAACGATATCCGGGCCGGATGAACAAATCGGTTGTCCGCCGTCCGGCGCGCACGCAGCCGTTCTGCGCCGCAGATTCCAGCGTACGCGCGACCGTGGTGCCAACCGCGACAATCGGCCGTCCGGATTTTTTAGCGCGATTCAACGCCACCGCAGCCGCGCGCGGAATGTCATACCACTCCTCATGCAGTTTCCCGCGCCGCCAGTGTTCTTCTTTCACCGGCGCAAACGTGCCGAGGTTCACATGCAAGGTCACAAAAACAATGTCATGGCCCGCTTTTTTCAAATCTCGAAGCAGTCGTTTTGTGAAATGCAATGAGGCGGTCGGCGCCGCCACGGACCCGCGCCGCCGCGCAAACACCGTCTGGTATTTCTCGCGAAGCGCACGCTCGGAAAGCGGTGTATGTTTAATGTAGGGTGGAATCGGCGTGACGCCGTAGCGCTCCAACACTTTCGGCAATCGCGCGATGGAAAACAACGGCGCAAGGCGCGCGTACTTTTCCTGGCTCACCACGCGAAACCGGACGCGCGGTGCCAGCGTTACCGTCTCGCCAACCGGCAATGGGCGGTCCGCCATCGCGATAATTTCCTTCCCTTCGGTGCGCACGTAAAGCAGAACCGCTTTGCCGCCAGTCGGTTTGCGCACCGTAAAACGGGCCGGTATCACTTTCGTCTCATTGAACACGAGCACGGCTCGCGGCGGGAGATAATTCGTAAGATGGCGAAAAGTATCGTGCTGTATCGCGCCTGTTTTACGAACATACACCAACAACCGCGCGCTATCCCGCGGCGACGCCGGCGCCTGGGCAATCAGCGACGCCGGCACGGTATAATCGTATTGTTTCAAAACCGTCTCAAGTCGCGCCATATTGTCGGATTCTATAGTATTATAGAGGAACAATCAACCCGCAAACAAAAAACCGCCAACGGCGATTTTTTGTTTGACCTCATCAACGTGACAAAGACGTCGTCTATTCTCATCCCGAATGTCTAAGGAAGACTCGGGATGTCGACATCTAGAGTTGTACTCCCTAGAAAGGAGGTGATCCAGGACCAGCTTCCGCTAGCCCTGCCTTGTTACGACTTCACCCTGATCACCGATCCTGCCTTCGTCCCCATACAGGGCCTTCGGGCATTACCGGCTTTCGTGGTGTGACGGGCGGATTGCGATAATCTGGGATATTTCGCGTTCCCACGTAGCATGCGGATTTCCCGCACTACGCGAGTCCGGCTGTCCGCTGATTCATTAATTTTTTTAGCAGACGAATTTTTTCTACACCTTCTCTCGTTCGATGTCCCCCATTCTGCACAATGGAAACCACGGTACGGAATAGTTCAAAATTTTTACGTTTTGATGGACACTGTGGAGGATGGTGGAGAAAGAATGGAATTATGACATTCAAGATATCTCGATGCGAGGCAACGGTATATCGGAAACACTGTGTGTGATTGAGGCGTGTTTCTTTTTGGAAATACACCGCACCACAGCCCAGTGTTTCTTTTACTCTTTCGAGTATTGCTCGATCACCTACTTGCATTTTGATGTAGAAACCTAATTCCACTCGTGCTCCTGCCGTATACCGTTCCGTTTCCGGAACATTCACATAGAAGCAGCCCTCTCCATCTACTAATCCAACGACATAATCATCGGACAAGACCGGTTTTGCCCTTCCCTTATCCTCTGTAAAAACATAGGACAAGGTACTATGGCGCAGCTGACTCCCTTTTCTTTCGGTAACTAATGACATAATGTGTAATTATATCATGATTACCTTCCCCATTCTAAAAGAAGAGGGTCTCCCTGGGTCAATGTTGATTCTGTTCCAAACATCCCAATCGAAATTTTTGTGATACTTCCTCATGACTCACCGCATAAGTCGTATCTTTCGTCTGTATTACAGATACATCGGGCTGTTCTTTGCTACTACGAACCCTTCAGTCCACGTCTTACGACAGAGGACCTGTCCGTTCGCTACGCTCATTACTAAAAATGAGGGACCGATTTTAACGGTCTAGAGTCAACGCCTGCCAGGCGCCTTTAATTCTGAGTACAAGGATCGAGAACGTATTCACCGTGCCGTGGCTGATGCACGGTTACTAGCGATTCCGGCTTCATGCAGGCGAGTTGCAGCCTGCAATCTGAACTGGGGGCGGTTTTGATGGGATTTGCTCCGTCTCGCGACTTCGCGTCCCTTTGTAACCGCCCATTGTAGCATGCGTGTCGCCCAGGGCGTAAGAGCCATGCTGATCTGACGTCGTCCCCACCTTCCTCCTGCTTACGCAGGCAGTCTCGTGTGTAGATTTAACACACGACAAGGGTTGCGCTCGTTATTTCACTTAAGAACACAACTCACGTCACGAGCTGACGGCGACCATGCAGCACCTATCTAGCACTCTCGAAGAAGTCCTACTTTCATAGGATTTGCAGCTAGTATTTGAACCCTGGTAAGGTTCCCCGCTCGTTATCGAATTGAACCGCGTGCTCCACCGCTTGTGCGATCCCCCGTCTATTCCTTTGAGTTTTAATCTTGCGATCGTACTCCCCAGGCGGCGCACTTAACGCGTTAGCTCTTTTGAACGGCACGGAGAGGGTCGATACTCCCCATACCTAGTGCGCATCGTTTAGGGCGTGGATTACCGAGGTATCTAATCTCGTTCACTCCCCACGCTTTCGTCCCTGAGTGTCAGAACCGTCCCAGCACACTGCCTTCGCCTTTGGTGTTCCTACCGATATCAGCGCTTATTACGACTACACCGGTAGTTCCGTGTGCCTCTTCCGGCCTCAAGTCTGGCAGTATGACCCGCAGTCCCACAGTTGAGCCATGGGATTTAACAGCTCACTTACCAAACCACCTACGGACGCTTTACGCCCAATGAATCCGGATAACGCTTGA